>JAEWNY010000033.1 GCA_023461075.1 Pseudomonadota bacterium
CGTCGGTGTGGAAGGCCAACCTGGCGTATGAGCAGGAACTGGGCTGGCAGGACACCATCTTCTCGATCGAGTTGCTGGCGACCAAGGTCAAGGACGGCATCTTCTTCGAGCGCCTCGACATCATGAATCCGACCGCCTATGGCCAGGACGGTCGTGCGATCTACTGGAATGCGAATGGCCGCAATCCGGCTAACTTCGATGCGGCCGGACGTGGCATCACCGATGGGCGCTCTGGAGCATTGGCCAAGGCCAACCGCCCGAGCGACATCGGCGACGTCATGTTGATGCGCAACACTGACAAGGGCAGCACGCAACAGTTGACCGTAGGCGTTATGAAGCCGCTCAAGGAAAACTGGGGCTGGAGCCTGTTCTACACCCGCACCGCCGGCTGGGAAGTGAGCCCGCTGACCAGCTCGCAGAACACCTCGAACTGGAACAACACGCTGATCTTCAACTCCAACGAGGAAGTGGCCTACCGTTCGCGCTACGCGCTGCGTGATCGAGTCAGCGGCACCTTGGAGTTCAAAAAGGCGTTCTGGGGTGACTACAACACCCGCGTCGGTCTGTTCTACGAAGGCCGTAGCGGCCGGCCGTTCAGCTACATCTTCTACAACGACGTCAACGGCGACGGCGCGACGACCAACGACCTGTTCTACGTGCCGTCGGCTCCTGGAGATGTCGTGTTCCGAGGCGGTGCTGCAATGGAGCAGGCTTTCTTCCAGTGGCTGGATGCCAATCCGGAACTCGCGCAGTACAAGGGCCAAGTGGCTCCGGCCAACCAGTTCAAGACCGGCTGGGTCAACAGCTTCGACCTGCGCATCGCCCAGGAACTGCCGGGCTTCTGGCGTGGCCACAAGTCGGAGATCGCGCTGGACGTGATGAACATCGGCAACCTGGTCAACAAGGACTGGGGCCTGATCGACGACTACGGCTTCTTCTCCACCCGTCGCGTGGCCAACTACGCGGGTATCGATCCGGCGACGGGCAAGTATGTCTACAACTTCACCGGAACCACGGACAACCCGCAGATCCAGGAGAACAACAACGACAAGGGCAACACGGGTGCCTCGCGCTGGTCGGCGATGTTGAGCTTCAAGTACAAGTTCTGATCGCGGCGCCATTCGTCAATCGGAACGGCCGGGGCAAACCGGCCGTTTCCTTTTGCAGGTGCCGAAAGCGCAGCGCCTGCGCTAAAGTCGCCGAATGCAGAACAACAACGAAAACAAGGCCGGCCCGCATGTCGAGGCCACGCTCCCCACCTTCAGTACCAGCATCTATCCGAAGGGCGGGCTGGACGTTCTTTCGCGCGAGGAAGTCGCCCGCCTGAAGGACGCATCCGCGGGCGGCATGCACGAGCTGCTGCGCCGCTGCGCGTTGGCGGTGCTGACCAGCGGCAGCGCGTCGGACGACCCGCGCGCCGCGCGCGAGCTATACCCCGATTTCGATATCGAGGTGCTGCAGCAGGACCGCGGCGTGCGCATCGACCTGCATCATGCGCCGGCAATGGCCTTCGTCGATGGCCGGATCATCCGGGGCGTCGCAGAGTTGCTGTTCGCCACCGTCCGCGACCTGGCCTATGCCGCGATCGAGCTGGGGCCGGAGTACGCGGAGGAGCTTGAGACGACCTCCGGCATCACCGACGCGGTGTTCCGCGTATTGCGCAATGCGCGGGTGCTGGCGCCGGTCGAGCCCAATCTGGTGGTGTGCTGGGGCGGGCATTCGATCTCGCGCGATGAATACCTCTACACCAAGGATGTCGGTTACGCGCTAGGCTTGCGCGGCATCGACATCTGCACCGGTTGCGGTCCGGGTGCGATGAAAGGGCCGATGAAGGGCGCCACGATCGCCCATGCCAAGCAGCGCCAGCGGCGTTCGCGCTATATCGGCATCACCGAGCCGGGGATCATCGCCGCCGAATCGCCGAACCCGATCGTCAACCCCCTGGTGATCATGCCGGACATCGAGAAACGCCTCGAGGCGTTCGTGCGCATGGCCCACGGCATCATCGTCTTCCCCGGCGGCGTCGGCACGGCGGAGGAAATCCTCTATCTGCTCGGCCTGCTGCTGCGCGAGGAAAACCGCCACATCGAGTTCCCGCTGGTGTTCACCGGGCCGGTGTCGGCCGCGCCGTATTTCGAGCAGATCGACAAATTCATCCGCCTGACCCTGGGCGATGAAGCGACGAAGCGCTATCGCATCATCACCGGTGATTGCGAGGAAGTCGCCAGGCACATGGCGAAGGGCATCCGCCGCGTGCGCGAGCAGCGCATCGAGTTGAAGGATTCGTTCTACTTCAACTGGGGGCTGCACGTGCCACTGGAGTTCCAGCAACCGTTCGAGCCGACGCACGAGGCGATGGCCGCGCTCGACCTGCACCACGGACGCAAGCCGCACGAACTCGCCGCCGATCTGCGTCGCGCGTTCTCGGGCATCGTCGCCGGAAACGTCAAGGAGCCGGGCATGAAGCGTATCGAAGAGTTCGGTCCGTTCGAGATTCACGGTGCGCCGGACATGATGGCCTCGCTGGATGCCTTGCTGCGCGCGTTCGTCGAACAGCGGCGGATGAAGATCGCCGGCGAATACAAGCCGGTCTACCGGGTGGTGACCTGATCAGGTGGATCTCGCCGGCCCCGCCGGCAGGATGATTTCCGCGACGAATTCGCCATCCTCAACGCGCGTCTGCAGGCGTCCCTCACCCTGGGTCAGCGCCTCGACTCGTGCACGCGTCGAAGCCAGGCCGATCCGGTGGCCTTGCTCGGCATCCCGATCGCGCGATGGCAAGCGGTTGCTCACGATGACGTGGACCGTCCCCGGCTTGGATAGGACGGAAATGACCACGGTTGTGGGCGCCGCGCCGGGCTCGGCGCCATGGTGGACGGCATTTTCGACCAACGTCTGCAGGGCCAGAGACGGTAACGGGACATCCGGAAGCACGGTGGGCAGTTGCCATCGCACTCGCAACCTGTCGTCGAAACGCAGCAATTCGATGTCGAGATATCGTTTTGCGAACTCGAGCTCCTCCTCGAGCGGAATGCTTTCCCGGTCGGACAAGGCGGCCCTGAAAAGGTCGGAGAGGTCCAGAAGAAGGCTTTCGGCCTTGGCGGGTTGCGCATGTAGCAGGGCCGTGGCCGTGTTGAGCGTGTTGAAGAGGAAGTGGGGGTTCACGCGCGCCCGAAGTGCATCCAGTTCTGCCTGTTTGGCACGGATCGCCATCTGCCTGGACCGCCAATGCGCATGGAATACCGCCAAGCCAATCACCCCGCTGGTGATGGCGATGGATGTGGCAAGGCGCAGATCGAAATACGCCCCGGTTCTTTCGTCCAACAGCGAGCCATAGGCCAATCCGATGATCACGTTCGTGACCATCGCACAGGCGACCAGCAGCACAATGACGACATTGCCTATCTGAAGGGGACTCAGGGCATGGATGGCGCGGCGGAGCACGTACAACAGGCTGAGGGTCGTCAGCAGGACCCACTGGACGAAAAACGACAGGAAGGCGAAATAAGCTCCTCGACTCACCTGGTCGGCGGCTGGTGACAGCGCCAGCAGCAGCGCCAGGCCTTCGCCGGATGCAACCATCCACAGGATCGACCTGGGGCGCCACATCATTTCGAGAGGGGATTCACGACCTTGATCTTTCATGGGCTCCTTCCGGATACGGTCGCTGGGACCGTCCGTCCGTCAATCCTTGCCGTTCGGCGCCGTGGCAGGGCTTGGTTCGACCAAGTGTGCAGAATGACGCCAGTCTGGGGAAGGGGTTTCTCAATGCCGCCACGCGGATTCACTTTGATCGAACTGATGGTGGCGCTGGCGGTGGTTGCCGTGCTGGCGACGATCGCGTACCCAAGTTTCACCCAGGTTATCCGCTCCAACCGGGTAGCCACGGCTGCCAACGAATTGGTGGCTTCGGTGGCGCTCGCACGCCACACAGCGATACGCAATACGCACGGTGCGGGCGTATGCGCGAGCGCCAATGGAACCTCGTGCGGTAGCAATTGGAGCCGCGGATTCCTGATCTGGGAGGACATCGACGGCGACTCAACGCTGGATGGTGGCGAATTGGTTTTGCGTTTCGTCCAAGGTCCCGCCCAGATGCAGCTGACAGGTACGGCCAATCGGTTCGCCTTCGACCGTAGGGGAAGGCTCAAGAATGCCACCAACGTGACTTTCGGCCTCCAGCCCTCGGAATGCGGAGGTCAGGAATTGCGTCGCACCTTTGTAATCAACGCAAGCGGTCAAATGCGAACCACGAGGGGGGCGTGCTTGTGATGCAGCGTTCGGCAAGACTCCATCGGGAGCAGTCCGGGTTCACACTGATCGAAGTCCTGATCACCATCCTCGTGTTGGCGTTCGGCCTGCTCGGCTACGCGATGCTGCAGACCATGAACATCCGCTTCACGCAGAGCGCCAACTACCGCACGCAGGTGACCAACCTGTCATCCGAGATGATCGATCAGATGCGCGCCAATCGCATCCTCGCCAATTCTTATCTTGGCAGCTATACCGCAAGCTCCAGCGACGAAGTCTGCCAGCCCAGCATGGGGTCATCGGTGACTCCCGACAACTTCAAGACGTCCTGGAGCTGCAGGCTTGGCAAGACCTTGGGCAACGATGCCACCGCCACCGTTGGCAGAGCGGGGAACGTCGTCACGGTCAACCTCAGTTGGGGTGATGAGCGGTGGACGGTTGGCGGAGGTCCGCTTACTTTCACGACGAGGACCGAACTGTGATTTTTCCTGGAAGCCGTTCGCGTCAGACGGGCCTCTCATTGATCGAGCTCATGATCGCACTGCTGATCGGGAGCATCCTTCTGATCGGAGTGATGCAGATATTTGCCAGCTCCCGTGAGGGTTACAGGCTGTCGGAAGGGTTGTCGCGAACCCAGGAAAACGCCCGCTTCGCCATGGATATGCTTCAGAGAGACATCCGTATGGCGGGACACTTCGGCTGTGTCAACGACCAGTCCCTCATGCTGTCCAGGGGCGCGGAATCGACGTTCGGTGCTGCATCCGAGCCGCTCAACTTTAATGTGTCCATACAAGCGTTCGATGCGGCAGACACCGCCCCTGGCGACACACTGGCGCTCCCGGATGCGCCAACCGCAGGCGGTGGGTCCTACTTCCCCAGTTTGCCCGCCAACCTGGAGGCAGATACACGGGCACGGCGAATCCCCGGCAGCGATATCCTGGTATTGCGTTTCCTGACGCCGGATGGGGTTCCGGTCACCGCAGTTGGCGGCACGCCCGCCGCACCGATCTTCCAGTTCCAGCCGGGCCGTTGGGATGTCCTCCGGGGCGACCTCACCAACCCTGGTCTTTTCGGCGTGAGCGACTGTATCCACGCGAGCACCTTCCAGGCGAGGGGGGCCGCTGGTGGTACCGGTACGGTAAGGATGGGGGTTGCGCCAAACAATGCCGCTGCGACGCTCGGCTTCACCTACGCTGCCGGCCAGACCATGCTGTACCGGGCCGAGTCGCTTGCCTATTTCATCGGAAGGAATGATGCAGGCCGTCCGGGCCTGTATCGCTTGCGTTATCTGGCGACGCCAAATGGCGCATTGACGCGCGATGTGGCTGAAGTCGTGGAAGGCATCGAGAACATGCAGTTCATCTTTGGGCAGGATCGCATCATCGATGCAACGAAGCCGCCCAGCGGTTTCATCGACCGACAACTGACTGCCGGTCAGATCGACACGGGCGTCGCCGGGGCGAATGCCAATGGATGGCGAAGGGTCGGCGCGGTGCAGATCGGGTTACTGGCCGTAAGCCCAGATCGCTCGGCAGCGACACAGGCAACCAACCCGCTCGGCGCCTTGGGCGTGACGTATACGCCTCCCTTGGACGCGCGCTACCGCGCGGTCTATCAAACCACTGTCGCTCTGCGCAACCGCCTTTACGGAAACTGACCATGGAAGCCAGGAAAACGCCGGGGCGCCACATCCATGCGCCGCAGACGCAAGCCCAGACCGGCGCGGCTCTTTATGTCGCCTTGATCATGCTGTTGGTGTTGGCGCTGATCGGACTGGTGGGCCTGCGGGTGTCAGGTATGCAGGAGCGCATGGCGGCCAACTTCCTGCAGACGAATCGGGCGTTCCAGAACGCAGAAGGCGCGGTGCGTCGCAGGGAGCGCGATATCAGCGCTCAGATCCAGTCGATTGGCAAGTTCACTTCGCAACAGGAGGCATGTTCTCCCTCGTTCGATCCGAGCAGCTGGGCCAAGGCAGTGACGGCATCGGAAGCCGCTTATGTCCGCCGAATCGATAAGTGCTTTGCCGCATCAAGTCGTCGCGTTGGCAACAAGCTCAACGAGGAAACCGGGAACATCTACCAGATCAGCACCTTCTCCAGTAACGATGTCGCCAACCCCAGTGCTTATGCCGCGTTGGACACCATCTATATTCCCTGAGAACGACATGCACACCGCCAAGATAACGCGCGTACTCCTTACGGCACTCATCATCGGGCTCGCGGTCAGCCGGTCGGGCTCGATCACTGCGGGCCTGACGGACTACGGCCTCTCGCAGACGCCACTGTTCGTCGGAAACCGGGTGGCACCCCTGCTGATGATGGTGATGTCGCGCGACGAATCGCTGTTCAAGAAAGCGTACTCGGATTATTCGGATCTGAACGAGGATGGCGTGCTTGATGTCACCTACAACAACGGGTTTGATTATTCGGGCTACTTCGACTCAGCGCTTTGCTACGACTATGCGGGTGGCCAGTTCACGGCAAGTGCAGAAGCTGCCAAGGATGCCAATGGCAATACCACGCACCGGTGTTCGAGCAAATGGAGCGGAAACTTCCTTAACTGGGTGACGATGTCGCGCTTGGACGTGCTGCGGTGGGTGCTGTTCGGGGGATTGCGCTCCACCGACAGCACCACCAATACCGTGCTGGAACGCGCTCACATTCCCAACGACCTGCATGCCTGGAGCAAGGTGTACAGCGGCTCGGACATCGGTGACTTCACGCCGTTATCGGGCACCCAGAGCTTCTGCAATGCCTCCTTCGGCGTGAACGGTTTGCCGGTCATGCAGGTGGCCGGCGGTGACTGGTCGGAATGGGCCGCCACGTCCACCAGCCAATGCGGGACCGGCGGCGGCAACCGGCCTTCGACCACCAGCAACTTTACTGTTCGCGTTCGGGTCTGCGCCAATCCATCTCCGGAGTTGCGGGAATCCTTCTGCTCGCAGTACGCCGGGAGCGGAACGCCTATCTTCAAGCCGGCGGGCCTGCTGCAGGAATACGGCGAAAGCAGGAAGCTGCGCTTCGGCCTCATCAGTGGCAGCTACAACAAGCCACGTAGCGGCGGAGTGCTGCGCAAGAACATCGGTAACGTGACCGGCAACGGTGCCACACCCGGCGTATGTGCTGCGGGAGACGAGATCAATTTGGCCACGGGCCAATTCTGCAACCAGACGGATGGAGCCGAGGGCATCATCAATACAGTCAGCCGCTTCAAGCTGACCCAGTGGTCAGGATCGGTGTGGAACGACTGCTCGAACTGGGGTCTGTTGAACCGCCAGGGGCAAACCGGGGGCAATGGCAACCTCAACAATCCCGGAACCGGTGGGCAGGCGTGCTCCGGATGGGGTAATCCGATCTCGGAGATGTACGCGGAAGCACTGCGTTACATCACTGGCGAGTCCAACCCCACCGCTGCCTACATCGGTAGCGGTGATCTGACCGGATTGCCCTCGGGGTTGACCTGGCTCGACCCGTATCGTCCAGTCGATCAGGGCGGCAACAGCGAGTGTGCAGCCTGCAATATCTTGGTTCTGTCTTCCGGCATGAATGCATTCGATGGCGATGAATTGCCCAGCGTCGCGGCAGGCATCGGAAACGGCGAGCTTGCCACTGCGGCCGTCAGCTCCAACGAGGGGGTCGGGGGCGGCAATCTCTACTCTGTCGGACGCGTCGTGGGAGGCATTGCGGATCTTGCAGTGGGCGTATCCGCGAATACTCATGAAGACATCTGTTCGGCGAAGGGTGTCGCCGACCTCTCCAAGGTGCGGGGCATCTGCCCGGACGTGCCTTCGCTCGAAGGCAGCTACATGGTGGCCGGTATGGCGCACAGGGCGAATACCGTGGATTTGAGGCCGGACGTGACGCGCGTCCAAACCGCGAAGACCTTTGCCGTGACCATGGCCGACAGCTTGCCGAAATTCGAGATCCCGGTTGGCGGCGGCCTGATCACCCTGGCGCCGCTCTGCCAGGCTAATGGCAGCGGTTCCGCCGCGATCAACAATGCCGATGGAACCCCGGCCGCCGGCTGGCGAACCTGCTTCCTCGGTGCCGTAAACGTCGGCAGCAAGCGCGCGAGCGTCGCGCCCAATCACGTTTACGGCCGGCCGCTGAGCTATAGCGGTGGACTCAACACCGCGGGCAGCTATTCCCTGGTCTGGGAAGACTCACTTTGGGGCAATGACAACGACAACGACGTTGTCGCGATGCTGTCTTACTGCGTCGGCGCAGAGTGCGGGGCCGACACCAATGCTGCCAACAATTCGGCTTATAGCGGTTACGACATCTGCTGGCGTTCAGACTCGCCGGTATGCTCGGGTACCGGACGACCCGCCATAGGCGCCAACGAAGTTCTGGTCCGGATAGAGAACCTATCCGCGTATGCAGGCAATGCCATGCTGACGGGCTTCAGCGTCTTCGGCTCGAACGCGGACGGCGTCTACCGGGCCGCTCGCCGGCCAGGCGGCAGCGACGGGTCTATCCTGACCGGCACAGCTGAGCCCGCTGCCACCTGGGATAAACCCAAGGTGATCAAGTTCAGCCGTGGGACGACTCAAGTGGGACAGTTGCAGACGCCACTCTGGTACGCCGCCAAGTACGGTGGATTCAAGGACAGCAACGCCAACGGTCAACCGGACAACGGCGTGGGTGAGTGGGACAGCAAGAAAGCCGGGGAGCCCGACAACTACTTCTTTGCACGCAATCCGACGAAGCTCAAGGATGCGTTGAGGGAAATATTCGCCGCTGCGGCCGGAAGCGGCGGGCCCACCGCTGGCGGCGGTGCGGGTGCACGCATTTCCAGCGGGTCGCTCACGATCGAGGCCGGCTTCAACGTCCCTCAGGACAGCAATGACTGGACGGGGTTCTTGCGAGCACTCCGGGTCAACGCGGACGGTTCCGCAGGTGGCGTGCTGTGGAACGCCGAATCCCAGATCCCTGCACCGGGTGCTCGGAAACTCTGGTTCACGACCGCTGTCACGCAGCATGATCGTGACGGCAGCGTCGACTCCCCGGCTACCATCGCGGCGTTCGAGGACGCCAACGTCCCAAATGTAGCCACGCTCGGTCTGAATCCCGGTAGCCTGCCGCCATGGATGGCGGGATATTCGAAGGCCGACCTGATCAGCTACCTCAGAGGGAACGCGGTCGCCGGCCTTCGAGCAAGAAGCATGGTGCTTGGCGACATCGTCAACTCGAACACGGAAATCGTGAATCCCAGCGACGATTTCGGGTACGGGTACTGGAGCTCACCCGATGCTTCTGACTGGCGCACGACGCTTTCCGCAGGCTATCGCGCTTTCCTGGCCAGCAAAGCGGGAGCTGCGTCTACGGTGTTCGCCGGCGCGAATGACGGCATGTTGCATGCGTTCCACGGAGGAACGGGTACCGAGCTGTTCGGCTTCATCCCCTCTTCCTCAGCCCGGCACCTGGCGCAACTGGCGAATCCTGGCTATTCGCACCAGTACTATGTCGATGGGCAGTTCACGATTTCGGACGTGTCGTTGAATGCGACTGGCGCCGGTGCCTGGCGCACGGTCCTTGTCGGCAGCACGGGAGCAGGCGGTGCTGCGGCCGGCACCAAGGGCAATGTGTTCGCCCTCGACGTCACTCGGCCTGACAGCTTCGGCAACGCCTCGCTGCTCTGGGAGATAGGTCGCAACACCTCCGGGAGTGATGCGTACCAGGATGATCTGGGCTATGTGCTTGGCAAGCCCTTGGTCGTCCCGGTCCTTGGTCCCGGCGGCGCCCCGCGCTGGGTGGCGATCTTTGGCAATGGCGTCAATTCGGTCAATGGCCGCCCGGTGCTCTTCGTCGTCGACATCAGGACAGGGAGAATGCTGGCGACGCTGGCACCTGCGGATGCCGCTTATGCAGGCAGGAACGGGCTCATGAACCTGGCTCCAGCCGCTGCGTTCAATGCCGATAGCCTTGTTGACACCATCTACGGGGGCGATCTGCAGGGCAACCTTTGGCGCTTCGACCTGCGTGACGCCAACCCGGAAAACTGGAGCGTCCACAACCGCGAGAAACCGGTGTTCAACGCCACCCGCGCCGGTGTGCCGCAGCCAGTGACGGGCAACATCGAAGTCGTCACCGGCATGGGCGGCGGGTTAACTGTCTTGTTCGGGACCGGCCGGTATTTCGTAGACGGTGATAACGGGACGCGTAACGTATCGACGTTGTACGGCTTCAACGACGATCTTGGCGATTCAGGCCTGACTCATGGTCGTGGGCAGTTGGTAGAGCAAACCATCACCGCAGGTACTGCGTCCGGGGGTTACGAAACACGCAATGTCAGTCAGCGAACGGTTTCCTACGCCAGCAAGCGCGGGTGGTATGTGGACTTGATCGTTGGGTCTGCCGCGAAGGGGGAGCGGTTCATCGGCACGCCCCGCGTCCAGAACGGCAAGGTCATCTTCACGAGCTACCAACCCAGTTCCGATGATTGTGGTGCCTCTGGCGGCACCAACTGGCTGTACGCACTTGATATCGTGACCGGATCGGGCGGCATGGCCGGTGTTACCCTCTCGCCGGGAGGCACTTCCGTTTGTGAAGGGGACTGCGGCGGCATATCGTTGTCTCAAACCGGTCAGACGTCGAATCCGGTTCTGACCTCGAGTGTTTTCGTGCCAAAGATGGCTGCACAATGCGACCCAACAGATCCGAGTTGCAGCCTGACGCCGGATGAGAGAATCAATGCCGAACGTTGTACGTTCGTGCTGCGGGCGCAAGGCGCGGTTCCGCTCTACCTGCCGCGACCCTGCGGTCGCCAATCCTGGAGGCAAATCCTGTGATGCATGCTAGTGGAAGCGATTCGGCGGATCGACCAGCCGTGGGTTTGCAGCACGGATTCACCCTGATCGAACTGATGATCACCGTTGCTGTGGTGGCTATCCTTGCCACCATCGCGTTGCCTTCATACAACGAATACGTACGAAAGGCCCGACGGGCGCAAGCAAAGGCCGACATCACCGAATACATGCAATTGGCGGAGCGCTTCCACACCGTCAATAACACCTACGTCGGCTTCGCATTGCCAGCAACTTGGTCGCCACGGGAAGCTGCGAGCGCAGGCGTTGCCCAGTACTCCCTCGCCATCAATCCCGCCGCGACCGCGAATGCCATCACCATCACGGCCGTGCCGCGTGCCGGTAGTGGGCAGGCTGCGGATCGCTGCGGTTCATTGGGGATCAACCAGGCGTCGGTCAAGACAAATACCAGAAGCACCCTCGCCGAGTGCTGGTAAGTGGGGTTTGCGTTTGGGCTAATGCTGGCCCCAAGGGCCGAAGAACTGGAAAGGGCCTGCGATTTCTCGCAAGCCCTTGTTTTGGATGGCGCCCGAAGTTGGACTCGAACCAACGACCCCCTGATTAACAGTCAAGTGCTCTAACCGGCTGAGCTATTCGGGCTAGGTAGGCCGCATATGCTATGACCGACGTGGCCCGGGGTCAAGGAGTCTGATCGATTCGGCAGCCGAACGCTGCCCTGAACCGTTCTGTCCTGACCCTGCCCACGTTGTTGACGATCACGCTCGAGCGCAATCGTTCGTGAGTGCATATCTCCAAGGTGGCATTGCTGCCGGCGCTGCGGCCGTCCGGAAGGAAACGAATTTTCAGTCGTCCCGGACTTGAAGAAAGCCTTACGCCGCTCGAAAGAGCTTCATGCCGGATCGCGATGGTCTCGGTCGCGCTGGGCTGGTGGTTGCCGTCATCATCGACGAATCCGATCCATCCTGCGTTCCAATGATTGGTCGGACTGCAGCTTGTTCCATCCACGCTTGGACACAGTTGGGTGGGTCTTCCGCGTGTCACCGCTGCTAGCCGCGCCCAGGCAAGATCGGTACTCATGGCAGCGCTAACTCCCTGCGCGCGAACGGACATCAACGTATTTTCGAGACTGGGAAAACCCCAAGTCGCCACGAGCGAAATGATGCCCAGCACGAAGCTCATCTCCACAAGAGTCAAACCGTGCTGCAAATACTCTGCTTTTGGGGTGTTGGTCGCCATGGATAATTTCCCGTGTCTGGACAGACACTGCGTGAACCAGCGACCGTTGCCGATCAGATTTCTCTAGTGGCAAGGCTCGGAAAACTCCTCAGAGAGCTGTCGGTGCGGCCGAGCATTGAAACTTCTGGCATCATCCGGAAATGGCCTCGCAGCATGATTCGTCCGCCGGCTTCCGCCTCATCTCCCCCTACCAGCCGGCCGGCGACCAGCCGCAAGCCATCGACAAGCTCGTGGCCGGGTTCGAGTCCGGCCTCGCGCACCAGACCCTGCTTGGCGTAACGGGCTCCGGCAAGACCTACACCATCGCCAACGTCATCCAGCAGGTGCAGCGGCCCACTCTGGTGATGGCGCACAACAAGACCTTGGCCGCGCAGCTCTATGGCGAGTTCAAGAGTTTCTTCCCGGACAACGCGGTCGAGTACTTCGTCAGCTATTACGACTACTACCAGCCCGAGGCTTATGTCCCGTCCTCTGATACCTACATCGAGAAGGACAGTTCGACCAACGAGCACATCGAGCAGATGCGGTTGTCTGCGACCAAGACGCTGCTGTCGCGACGGGACGCGATCATCGTCGCCACCGTCTCCGCGATCTATGGCCTGGGTGATCCCGACGACTACCTCAAGCTGCGGCTGATCCTGGCCAAGGGCGAGCGCATCGCCCAGCGCGACCTGATCCGTCAGCTCACGGAACTGCAGTACACGCGCAACGACAGCGAGTTGCGGCGCGGTACCTACCGCGTGCGCGGAGAGGTGATCGACGTCCATCCGGCCGAGTCCGAGAGCGAGGCACTGCGGATCGAACTGTTCGATGGCGAGGTGGAGCAGCTGTCGCTGTTCGATCCGCTGACCGGGGTGGTGCAGCGCAAGATCCCGCGCTACACGGTCTACCCCAAGACGCATTACGCCAGCACCCGCGAGAGCGTGCTTTCCGCCATCGACACCATCAAGCTGGAATTGTCGGAGCGGCTGGAGCAACTGTATGCGCAGAACAAGCTGGTCGAGGCGCAGCGCCTGCAGCAACGCACCCAATTCGACCTGGAGATGATGGCCGAAGTCGGCTTCTGCAACGGCATCGAGAACTACTCGCGGCACATGACCCGCCGTGCGCCGGGCGAGCCGCCGCCGACGCTGTTCGACTACCTGCCTCCGGACGCGTTGCTGGTGGTCGATGAATCGCACGTCAGCGTGCCGCAGATCGGCGCGATGTATCGCGGCGACCGCGCGCGCAAGGAAACGCTGGTGGAGTTCGGCTTCCGCCTGCCTTCCGCCTTGGACAACCGGCCGCTCAAGTTCGAGGAATGGGAGGAGCGCTCGCCGCGCACCATCTTCGTCTCGGCCACGCCCGGTCCGTATGAGTTGCAGAAGGCCGAGGGGCAGATCGTCGAGTTGGTGGTGCGCCCGACCGGCCTGATCGATCCGCCGGTCGAGATCCGCCCGGTCGCCACCCAGGTGGATGACCTGCTGTCCGAGGTCAACGAGCGCGTGACGATGGGCGATCGCGTGCTGGTCACCACGCTGACCAAACGCATGGCCGAGAACCTCACCGAATACCTGTCCGAACACGGCGTGCGCGTGCGCTACCTGCATTCCGACATCGACACCGTGGAGCGCGTCGAGATCATCCGCGACCTGCGCCTGGGCAAGTTCGATGTACTGGTCGGCATCAACCTGCTGCGTGAGGGCCTGGACATGCCCGAAGTCTCCCTAGTGGCGATCCTGGATGCCGACAAGGAGGGTTTCCTGCGTTCGGCCGGCTCGCTGATCCAGACCATCGGCCGCGCCGCGCGGAACCTGCGCGGCAAGGCGATCCTGTATGCAGACCGAATCACCAACTCGATGCAGAAGGCACTTGACGAAACCGATCGCCGCCGCGAGAAGCAGATCGAACACAACACCGAGCACGGCATCACCCCGCAGTCGGTGGCGCGGGCGATCGAGGACATCATGGAAGGCGCGCGCGCCGATGCGGCCGAGGAACGCAGCAGCAAGGGCCGAGCGCGACGCGTCGCCGAGACCGGGGTCGATTACGCGACGATGACGCCGAAGGAAGTGGCTGCGCGGATCAAGTCGATGGAAGACCGCATGTACCAGCATGCCCGCGACCTGGAGTTCGAGGACGCAGCCCGGGTGCGCGACGAACTGGAGCGGCTGCGCGAGGCGACTCGCTGAACATCGCCCGGGCCTTGACCCCGCCGTAACTTTTGCCCTGCGATCCTTCGCGCTCCACACAGGAGGACCCCCATGGGCATGTTTGATTTCATCAAGGACGCGGGCGAGAAGATCTTCAAGCCGGGCGAAGCCAAGGCCGAAGCCGCCATCGAGAAGCACATCGGCAGCTACGGGCTGGACATCAGCGGCCTGAAGGTCGAGGTCGATGGCCAGACCGCGAAGATCGAGGGCCAGGCCAAGGACGTGGCAACCCGCGAGAAGGCTGTGCTCATCGCCGGCAACATCGAGGGCATCCAGAAGGTCGATGACCGCATGACCGTGGCCAGCGGCGGCGCCGATTTCAGCGCGGTGACCGGCGGCTCCTCCGCAGTCGTGGGTGCCGGCGGCAGCGGCGAGTGGAGCTCGCGCACGTACACGGTGGTGAAGGGCGACACGCTGTCCAAGATCTCGAAAGAGATGTACGGCGATGCCAACAAGTACAACACCATCTTCGAGGCCAACAAGCCGATGCTGAAGGATCCGGACAAGATCTACCCGGGCCAAGTCCTGCGCATCCCGGCCGAAGCCTGATCCAGGCTCTGTCGAAAAGGCCGCCTTCGGGCGGCCTTTTTCGTTGCCGAGGGCCCGTGGTTGCGTGGATGGGGCCAGAACCCTTAGAATTCCGCTCCCTTCGGGCGGTTAGCTCAGCGGTAGAGCACTACCTTGACATGGTAGGGGTCACAGGTTCGAACCCTGTACCGCCCACCACTTTAAGTGGTTGATACGGCGCAACCTTCACGGGTTGCGCCGTTTTCATTTTCCGGGTGACTGACCCCGGACTGACCCCGCGGCGGGGCTGAATAGGCTTCGGGCAGAGCCGGCGAAGCGCCGGAACGTCCTTGGCGAGGTCGATCATCCAGATGTCAAGCACGTCCCGAACCCGCTCGCCGTCAAACTTCGCGTAGCCGTCAGTGACGCCGCTGCCGGTGTGCCCCAACAGCCCCTTGACGTCCCACTCGGGCACTCCCAGCCTCCTCAGCTCTGAGGCGACCGTGTGGCGCAGTACGCGCGGCGCAAACCATGCGGGTAGGGCAGCGTCGGCTCGGATCCTGCGCCAAGTCGTCTTGATCGATTCGGTCTTCAGTCCATTCCAGCCGGCGTAGTAGGGGCCGCGAGTTTCAGCGAGATGGGCAGCGAGCGTTCGGGTAAGCGGAACGACCGGGCGCCGCTTTTTGGTCTGCCTGCGCCCGGCCGGGTTGAGCCTGATCATGCCGATGTCGTAGTCGACTTGTTCAGGTTGCAGGTCGAGCGCTGCATCGCCACGGCAACCCGTATTGAGTCGGATCAAGCAGTAGGTCCAGATGTGCGGGGGCATCGGAGTATTGAGTAGCGCCACCAGCTGGTCGCGGCTTGCTCGGTGAGGGAACGGTTCTCCTTCCGGCGGCAACTCGATTAAGGGAACACGGTCGAGTTCCTGACGCTTACGCGCGCGATTGAGGGCGGTCTGGCCGACACCCACCACGCGGCGAACGTAGCCATCGCTGTATCCGCGTGCGCGTAGCCACTCGATGAAAGCTTCCTGACGGGCGATGGTAAGCTGGTTGACTGTCCGGGACTCTCCCCAGTGCTCCCGCCAAAGTTCGATGGCGCGCTTGATCGTCGTCTTGCTGCGCAGGTTGATGCCGTGCTTCAGCCAATACCGATCCAGAATGGCCATGATGGGCACTTCTTCGGATGCTTCATCCTGCAGCTCCGCCAGCTCGAGGATCAGCTCCCTGGCTCGTCGCTTCGCATCGTCAAGGCCTGCACAGCCTGTAGTGCGTGCAATTTTCTGACCGTTTTCGCGCCACTCGAGGTAGAGGTTGTCCGAACCCTTGCGGCGGACGATGGCGTATTGGTCGGTGATGCGGTAGACGACGGAGGACACTCGCTCTGCTCCAGGAATTCTGCCAGGTGCTGGGCACGGAAGTACACATCCCGGCCGATTCGACCGAACCCGATCAAGCCATTCTTGCGATAGCGCCGGAGAGTGAAAATCGACTTGCCGAGATACTGGGCCGCTTGCGCCTCGGTAAGTCGTTCAGGGAGTCGCGCAAACTCGACGGATTTCTGCGGCGGGGTGGTGTTGTCCGTGTCCATGGGTAGGACGTTACAACGGAATAGCCGCCACCAAAGTTGTGATTCGGCCATGAAAAACGGCTCGAATCGCGACTTGCAGGCCACCTCGCTATGTGAGCCCCTGCAGCCGGGAGTCTAGCTGCAGGGGAGCCGGCTGCCTCAGTCAGGCGCAACAACCATTAAGCGCCAACCGGGCAGAAGCCCTCCGACCTCGAAGGGCTGGTCGATATACCGACCTTGTTCGTCGGGCGGAACACCAGCAGCGTCCAGAGCTATGCTCTTGATGCTCAGCATCTCGTCATACACCACAAGTGCACGCTCACGAACCATCATCCCCATCCTTTGCCGGCGATGCGTGGGATCGGGATCTTCGCCCATTGCGATTGCCCAGGCGGACATCAGCCATCCGTAAGCCTGCATCATCGCGGCGTGGCAGACGACCCGATCGTTGATCGCCAGGCCGGAGACAAACCTCCTGAGCTCCATGGGCTCTGTTGGCATCTTCTGACCGAGGCGGCGACTCGATGTCTCGATTGATCGCGTGTAGGCGGCACTCTTCCGTGAGATCTCGCCCAGCATCGTCCTGAACGCCTGCCGCGCGTCCTCCTCGCTGGCGAGCGCATCGATCACGCTCTGCTCAACATCGAACAGTCGGAGGCGGTGGTGTGAGATCTCGAAGAGCTCCCATGCAACCATTGCCTCCGTGGCGTTGCCGAATGGCAGGTGGCTCGGGAGTCCCTGTTCCCAGTAGGGTGGGTGCTTGATCACTGGGGTCATGGCGCACCCCCGAACTTCTCTCTCACGTCAGCAACTTCCCCACCGCGCAGTCCCAGCTGCGCCAGAACGCGGATACCACCATCCGGCGTCTGCTCGGCGCGCCAGTGATTGATACCCATGACACGCTTGAACAGGATCTCCTGTCGCCCCGTCGGCAGGTGGATTGCATAGATGCTCGCGTTGTCATCGCCACCCACGATGGCAATCGGACCGATCGTCGTCGGATACCACCTGATCGCGTTCAGGAAGTGCTGCTTGTTGCCGTCGCGATCCTCCCAGCCCAGATCGGTGGTCAGTTCCGACCGTGGAACGATCACCGAACGCCCCGTTGCGATCTCGATCAAGGCAAAGTCCGGATCCCGAGATCCGAAGCTGGTCGGTTGCTTGAGTCCGACGCGACTGGGGCTGACACCGAACAGACCGCGCGTGGCACTGCGACTCCAGGTGTTGACCGGTTGACCCGGGCGTGCCCCGATCGCATCGCGCCAAGTCGGCTTGCCGCGCTTCATGGCCAGCACATATCCGGTTCCGGCAACGTCGCCACCTTGCGCGTACATCACCGAGTATCCGACAGGTACCGTCTGCGATGAAACCGGCTGGCCAGGAACGTAGCGGAACATGCTTCCTGCGCGTGTGACCAGGATGCCGTCGGCCATGGCGACGAAGCTCTCACCGCCGACCTGCTGCCCATCGTGCGTGGTCAGGGTCACCCGGTCCTCATCGATGACCATCGTTCCGATGGTGACTGGGCTGGCCGACGCGTTGGCATTGGCGTACTTCACGTTGTAACGGCCGCCTCCAGCATCCACGAGATAGGTGACGTCCCCGGTTTTCGGATCGATGCCATACGTCTGGATTTCGCCCGCCGGATCCATCCACAGCCGTCCATTGGCCTTGAAGCCGTCGGCAGCCTCTTCGAACGTGGCGGGACCTCGGGCCTGGTAGTGGGGTTGGAGGACTCCCCCCAAGTCACTGGCTGAAGTGCCAGATCCCTCCACAGGCGGGGTTGAAGCTGGTGCTGGGGCTGGAGTTGCTGCCTTCGGCGGAACAGGCGCGATTGCCGCCGGCGCGGTTTCGGCGTCCCGCTGCGCTTCGACAGCCATGCGAAGGCCCATGAATCCTGCGCTGGTCTCCCGATAGCGCTGGAGCATCTGCGCTTCCATTTCGGGGGTGATGGTCATGCCTTGGGCGCGGGCAGCCTGTTTCATCTGCTCGAGGAGCTTGCGCTCCTGGGGGGTGGCGTCCTGGGCGAAGACCCCCGTGGCAACCAGTGCCGCCAGCAACGGCGCGGCTTGAAGCGTGTGTTTCAGTTTCATGATGTCTCTCCTGTGATGTCCAGAATGGACTGATGAAGTTCACCTATAGAGTTTGCTGAATATAGCGTTGGGCGGCCCTCTGATGCGCGCCCGATGCCCAAGACCCTCCATCGCCCCGAAGCCGACCTCCTGCGCCACATGCTGTTGGCAGCACGGCATGACGCTGGATTGACCCAGGCCGACGTGGCCGGTGCTTGGGGTGTGCCGCAGGAACGCATCAGCGCGATCGAGCGCGGCATCCGCCGGTTGGACCTGATTGAGCTGCAGGACCTGTGCGCGCTGATCGGCGTGGACTTGCTCGACTTCGTCGGTGAATTCCATGCCCGCTCGAAGGTCGTCGCACCGCGGCGCAAGCGCCCGATTGCATCCGGCATCCCTAGACATCGCCGCTAGCGCCGTCATCCGGGTCGGTGCGACCGGTCACTTTCCACAGCAGCCGGACAAGAATCGCCCGGTAGAGCACGTCGTCATCCGTGTCAGTGCTCGCCTTGGGCAGCTGTTTGATCAGGCGCGTGAGAAGTTCGCTGGTGGCTTGCTCTGCGCTCAGCGCCTCGCCTTGGATCTGTGCCCAGATGTCGGCCCCCAGAGCGATGTCCTGTACGGACGTGGGCCATCCCGTCTGGCGGAGCCAGGCCAGCGCTTCTGCGATTTCGGGAACCTTGGAAAGGTGGTTCGAGGACATGCGTGTTTCCGGTCACGCCACGGCTTGTGGCCTACCCCAGAAATCACTTTTTCGACGCGACCAAAGTTAGACCTACTTTTTACAAGCGCCTGCAGGGCTCAAATGACCTTGCCGGCGCGGGATGCTCCAGCCCGGTACGACATGGATTCATTAAGGAGTGTTTGATGTCGCTTCTGCCCGTTTGTCGCTACGCGCCATTGCGCCGGATACTCCTGGCTGACCTGCCTGCCATCCCGTCCTGCGGCCGCCCCCAGCGACCCGAATCCTCGTCGCCGGGGTCGTGGCCCTTGGAACGGGGCTCCCTCGCAGCGACCCTGTTGCCTGGTGCAATCTTGGCTGTCTGCATCGTGAAAGGATCGGGGTCGCTTCCTGTTGGCGGAGCGTTCGCGCTCCTGCTCATTGCCCGGACGTGGCGACGTGCCGCTGTCCGTTACGGACATGAAGTGCTGCGGCGCTTGACGCACCACCTGCGCGGACTCAGCTTCCGCGGCACCGAGCTGGAGGTGGACGCACTGGTAGGTGCCGCTGACCGCCTTCTGGTCGCAGTCGTCGGCCTTTTCCCTTTGAGCTTCCTGCTCCAATCGGTCACGTTTGGACTCCAGGCCGTCGGTAGCGCGGGGACCATGCTGCTCGCCTTGGTCAGCATTCCGGTCTGGATGGTTGTGTTCCTGATCGCCATCCGCGACGCCTTGAGTGGCTATCGGACCGTCAATCAACTGACCGATGGGCTCCTGGACCGATTCTGACGCCGGGGGGCATCGTCGCGAGACGCTCCACGGGTCGCCCGCCATCGCGGACATCTAGCTTCCATATAGGCCGCCTCAGGAGGGCGGTGCGGCCCAACTTGATGATACGAATGGCAGGCAGCCCGAATGCCCCCTGTCGCCCCCGGGTTGGGGGCAGGTCAAATGGAACGCTATATCAAGCGCTTGCGTCGCCAGTCGACACGCGCTGCCGCCTTCCAGTCACGCGAACCGGATGCTTTGATGACCGAATGCGCCCACGGGTGGCGCATTGCGGTCGACACTCATCGGCTGCCGTGAAGCACTCAATCGTTGGCGCGCCCACGCCGTCCGAGGCCCGCAACACGCGGATGCAAACCCGGTGCGTGCATCGGCAGGCTGGCGTGAGGCGGCTGCCTGAATGCGGTGCCGTCGCACTCAGTGAGACGATCGCGCATTACATAGACAGGCCGGCGTCCGTCGCCGCGCCATGGCCAACGCAAGGGGAAACCATGCTCGATTCTTTAGAAATCCAGACATTCCTGGAACAACGTGGGTTCGAACCGGTCGATGCGCGCACCCACGCCATTGGGTTCGCGCATCCGGATTTGACCGGCCATCTCATCTATCTCAAGGACGGCCGTGATCGCCGTGATGCGCCGCGCAAGGCGGTGCGCAAGCAGCCCCTGGTCGTGCATCCGGCCATTGCCGACCTGCCTGGATTCGCAACGAACCGCGCGGTCCAGCTGGGGGGCAGTCGGCCCTACATGAACTCGAACATGACTGCCTTTCCCAAGTGCGATGGCAAGAGCGCGCAAGGCGTGGCGATGGGCATCGTCGATGCGGCGGCACTGGACGAGGTACTCGCGCTGCACGGCTGGCGCGGGCTCTGAGGGAGGCTAAGGCAGGCCGGATCGATTCGATGCGGGCGGTTCGGGCGAGCATGGGCCGTGGCGAGATGCGGCGTCGAATCCTTGCCGCCTGTCGTGCGCCATACTGTTCGGGTTGATCAGGCCGTCATCACCGGCCTGCACTACATCAAGAAAGGTCGGGGGACCATGAGCGACGCCTTCTTCGAACAACCCATCCTCAACTCGCCCTACGACTGCCCGTCCCGGCACTGGGAATTGGACGCCACCGGCCAGCCGACCCAGCAGATCGCCAACAGCCGTCGTCGCGCCGACTTCATCACCCCGATCCCCAAGCCGCGCAAGCGCAAGGGCGGCGCAGGCGACCAGGCCAGCCTGACCTTCGACGAAGGCAAGGGACTCTCGACCGAAGAACAGGCGTACGACCACACCGCCATCATCAACGCAGTGCGCCACGAGGTCGACCTGTGGCGCAAGCTTCCGCAGGCGCAGTGGCGGGTGACCCCGGAAACCGCCAGGCTGCTGGAGCACTGGCGCAACCACAGGTTCGCGGGAATCCGCCCGTTCTTCTGCCAGGTGGAGGCGGCCGAAACCGCGATCTGGCTGACCGAGGTCGCGCCGCAGATCGGCAAGAACGGCCAGCGCTTCCTCGATCACCTGGCCAAGGCAAATGGTGATGCCAACCCGGAGTTGATGCGGTTGGCGCTGAAGCTGGCCACCGGCGCCGGCAAGACCACGGTCATGGCCATGCTCATCGCCTGGCAGACCATCAATGCCGTGCGCCATCCGGGCAGCAAGAGGTTCACCCGCGGCTACCTGCTGGTTGCACCGGGCATCACCATCAAGGACCGCCTGCGCGTCCTGCAGCCCAATGACCCGGACAGCTACTACGCCAGCCGTGAGATCGTGCCGCGCGACATGCTGCCGGACCTGGACAAGGCCCGGATCGTCATCACCAACTACCACGCGTTCAAGCTGCGCGAGCGGATCGAGATCTCCAAGGGCGGACGGCGTTTGCTGGAAGGACGCACCGGCGAGGCGCTGCAGACGTTGGAAACCGAAGGCCAGATGCTGCAGCGGGTGATGCCGGAATTGATGGGCATGAAGCACATCTTGGCGATCAACGACGAGGCCCACCACTGCTATCGGGAAAAGCCGCCCGAGGAGAGCGAGGAGGACCTGACCACCGACGAGAAGGCCGAGGCCAAGGAGAACAACGAGGCCGCGCGGCTGTGGATCTCCGGGCTGGAGGCGGTCAACCGCAAGCTGGGCCTGCAACAGGTCATCGACCTGTCCGCCACACCGTTCTTCCTGTCCGGTTCCGGCTATGCCGAGGGCACCCTGTTCCCCTGGACCATGAGCGATTTCTCGCTGATGGACGCCATCGAATGCGGCATCGTCAAACTGCCGCGCGTGCCGGTGGCCGACAACATCCCGGGCGCGGAGATGCCCATCTACCGGGAACTGTGGAAGCACATCGGCAAGAAGATGCCGAAGAAGGGCCGCGGCAAGGGCGCGGTGCTCGACCCACTGGCCATACCGGTGGAGTTGCAAACCGCCCTGGAAGCGCTCTACGGCCACTACGTCAAGACGTTTGATGCGTGGAAGAAGGCCGGCATCCGCGTGCCGCCCTGCTTCATCGTGGTCTGCAACAACACCGCCACATCGAAACTGGTCTACGACTACATCTCCGGGTTCGAGCGCCAGAACGCGGACGGCACGGCAACGCCCGTACCCGGACGGCTTGAGCTGTTCCGCAACTCCGATGAGCATGGCAATCCACTGGCGCGCCCCAATACGTTGCTAATCGACAGTGAGCAGCTGGAATCGGGCGATGCGCTGGACGACAACTTCCGCGGCATGGCCGCCGACGAGATCGAGCGCTTTCGCCGCGAGATCATCGAGCGTACCGGCGATCGCAAGCAGGCCGAGTCCATCACCGACCAGGACCTGCTGCGCGAGGTGATGAACACCGTCGGCAAGGAAGGCCGCTTGGGCGAAGGCATCCGCTGCGTGGTTTCGGTCTCCATGCTCACTGAAGGGTGGGATGCCAATACCGTCACCCACATTCTGGGCGTGCGCGCCTTTGGCACGCAGCTGCTGTGCGAGCAGGTGATCGGTCGGGCACTGCGCCGGCTGTCGTACGAACTCAACCACGAAGGCCTCTTCGACGTCGAGTACGCCGACGTCTTCGGCATTCCGTTCGACTTCACCGCCACCCCGGTGGTGGCCAAGCCACCCAAGCCGCGCGAGACGGTACACGTCAAGGCTGTGCGCCCGGACCGCGATGCCCTGGAAATCGAGTTCCCGCGGGTGCAGGGTTATCGCGTCGAACTGCCCGAAGACCAGCTGGAAGCGGAATTCAATGCCGATCACCACCTCAGCCTGACCCCGGAGATGGTGGGCGCCACCAAGACCCACAATGCCGGCATCATCGGCGAGGCAGTGGAGTTAGATGTCAGGCATCTGGGCGATGTGCGCCAATCCACTCTGTTGATGGAGCTGACCAAGCACCTGCTGTTTCAGCATTGGCGCGATCCGGGCGAAGAGCCGCCGATCAACCTGTTCCACCAACTCAAGCGCATCACCCGCCAATGGCTGGACGAGTGCCTCGAATGCAAGGGCAGCACCTACCCAGCACAACTGATGTACCGCGAGCTGGCGGACATGGCTTGCGAGCGCATCACCAAGGGCATCACCAACAAGGAGTTGCAGAAGGGCCGGCAAGTCAAGGCCATCCTCGACCCGTTCAACCCCGTCGGCAGCACCGCCTACGTGGGCTTCAACACCTCGCGCGAGGATCGTTGGGAAACGCTGGGCCCGCCGCCGAAGAATCACGTGAATTGGGTGATTCTGGATAGCGGCTGGGAAGCCGAGTTCTGCCGCGTGGCCGAATCCCACCCGCGGGTGCTGGCCTACACCAAGAACCACAACCTGGGCCTGCTCGTGCCTTACCGGTTCGGCGCGCTCACCCGCACCTACATCCCCGACTTCATCGTCAAGGTCGATGACGGGCGCGGGCCGGGCGATCCCCTGCACCTGATTGTGGAAGTGAAGGGCTACCGCCGCGAGGACGCC
The DNA here is from genome assembly GCA_023461075.1 of Pseudomonadota bacterium. Taxonomy (GTDB): domain Bacteria; phylum Pseudomonadota; class Gammaproteobacteria; order Xanthomonadales; family Xanthomonadaceae; genus Solilutibacter. Next base: position 23,966 of record JAEWNY010000033.1, read on the forward strand.
AAGGAGAAAAAGTCCACTATGGACACCTATTGGGTGCCCGGCGTGAACCACCTGGGCACGCATGGCCGCTGGGCGTTCGTGGAGTTCGCCGACGTGTACGAGATGGAAGAGGACTTCGCCGAGAAGGTCGAGCAACACTTCAACAACATGGTGGCCTCGGTCACAGGAGGTGCCGGGTGAAATCCGAACTCGTCGAAAGCCTGACCGACAACTTCGAGGCCCATGCCCACCAGACCGATGGTGGCGTGGAGTTCTGGCTGGCCCGCGACATCCAGCATCTGCTGGGCTACAGCAAGTGGGACAACTTCCTGAACGTGGTCAGCAAGGCCAAGACCGCCTGCGAAGTCTCTGGACATGCGATTGAGGACCATTTTGCCGACGTCGGGAAGATGGTCGACCTGGGCTCCGGCAGCCAGCGCGAGGTGGACGACCTCATGCTCACGCGCTATGGCTGCTACCTGATTGCCCAGAACGGCGACCCACGCAAGCAGGAAATCGCCTTCGCGCAGACCTACTTCGCCTTGCAGACCCGGCGCGCCGAGCTGATCGAGCAGCGACTGCTGGAGCATGAGCGTGTCCAGGCGCGCAGGAAGCTGAGCGAGACGGAGAAAGAGCTCTCCAGCGTCATCTTTCAGCAGACTGGGGGCAATCAGAATTTTGCCCTGATCCGCAGCAAGGGCGACCACGCCTTATTCGGCCGCAACACCCAGGACATGAAAGAGCGCTGGCAGGTACCGGGCAACCGGCCGCTGGCCGACTTCGCTCCTACGCTGATCCTCAAGGCCAAGGACTTCGCCACCGAAATCACCATCCACAACGCACGGCAGCATCGTATGGGTACCGAGGCGGCGATCTCCAGCGAGCATGTGACCAACAACAAGGCCGTCCGCCAGACCTTGCTGGGCCGCGGTATCCAACCGGAGAACCTGGCGCCCGCAGAAGACGTCAGGAAAGTGGAGCGCCGCCTTGCCGCCGCCGACAAGAAGTCGCTGGACAAGCCCGACGCGTTGGACAACTGAGTAACCGATCCATGGCCACAAAGAAAACCACCAAGCGCACCGCCGCCAAGCAGGTCGCCGACCTCACCCACGGCGACGCCAAGCGCAAGAACATCCCCACCGTGGAACACCAGTCGGTGATGGCCGAGCACGAACAGGCACCGGTCAAGGTGAAGTACGCGCGTGGCGAAAACGGGCTGGACGATGAGAAGGAACAGCGCAACTCCGATCTGGACCCGCAACTGGTCTGGCGCGGCAAGGACCAGCAGGACTGGTCGGATCTGGTGGTCAACGCGCCGCCGCTGTACATCCAGGAGAAGGTCAAGCCCAAGGTGCTGATCGACGACCTGCGCCGCATAAGCCAGGCCGCCGCGCCGCAGTCCGGCGACATGGTGGACCTGTTCGGGGACTTCAACGGCCTGCCCGAAGGCGCGGACCGTACCGAGTTCCACCAGCACGAAGGCCACTGGCAGAACCGCATGATCCTGGGCGACAGCTTGCAGGTGATGGCCTCCTTGGCGGAGCGCGAGGGCCTGCGCGGCAAGGTGCAGTGCATCTATTTCGATCCGCCGTATGGCATCAAGTTCAACAGCAACTTCCAGTGGTCAACCACCAGCCGCGACGTCAAGGACGGCAACGCCGGCCACATCACCCGCGAGCCGGAGCAGGTCAAGGCGTTCCGCGATACCTGGAAGGACGGCATCCATTCCTACCTGACCTACCTTCGTGACCGGTTGATGGTGGCGCGGGATTTGTTGACGGAGTCCGGGTCGATCTTTGTACAGATTGGTGATGAGAATGTGCATCGCGTGCGGGCGCTGATGGATGAAGTTTTTGGGGACGAGAACTGCGTAAACACCATAGTTTTTGCAAAAACCTCAAGCTCCACCGGTGATTTTCTTGGCCCCACCTTCGATACGCTTCTCTGGTATGCGCGCAATAAAAACATCTTGAAATACCGGAAGTTCCTTCTCAAAAAGTCTCCGGGTCAAAAGGGCGGCACCGGATATAAGAGCGTGGAATTTCCGGATTTTTCGCGTCGCTCACTTACGAAAAGTGAAATTGAAAACCCATCTCTATTGCCAGAGGGTTCAAAAATCTACTTTCGTGACAATTTGACGAGCCAAAGTGTCGGGCGAGAAAAGGGCGAAGGCGCTGCCTCTTGGTTCGGCGTAAGTTATCGGGGTCGCATCTATAAACCATCGCAGGCTGTTCGTTGGAAGACGAACGAACTTGGATTTGGCCGTCTTTTGAAAAGCAACCGAGTTGAGGCGAGTTCAGGAGGCAATCTTGGATACATCAGAAATCTCGATGACTATCCGGCATTCGAGTTAACAGATATCTGGAGCGATACTCTCGGACAGAATTAGTTCGGTGGCGACAAAATTTATGTCGTACAGACAAGTCTATCGGCTGTACAGCGCTGCATTCTAATGGCCACCGATCCCGGCGACCTCGTCCTCGACCCCACCTGCGGTTCCGGCACCACGGCGTATGTCGCCGAACAATGGGGCCGCCGCTGGATCACCATCGACACCTCGCGCGTGGCGCTTGCGCTGGCCCGTGCCCGCATCATGGGCGCACGCTACCCCTTCTACCTGCTCGCCGATTCCCGCGAAGGCCAGCAGAAGGAAGCCGAAGTCACCCGCAGTGCACTGTCCTCGCAACCGACCTACGACAACATCGCCCACGGCTTCGTCTACGAGCGTGTGCCGCACATCACGCTGAAGTCCATCGCCAACAACGCCGAGATCGACGTGATCTGGGAGGAGTACCAGACGCGGTTGGAACCCCTGCGCGAGGCCCTGAACAAGGCGCTCGGCAAAAAGTGGCAGGAATGGGAAATGCCGCGCGAAGCCGACGCCAAATGGACAGATGGCGCGAAGAAGCTGCACGCCGACTGGTGGGAACAGCGCATCGCCCGTCAGCGCGAGATCGATGCCTCCATCGCCACCAAGGCCGAGTTCGAATACCTCTACGACAAGCCCTACGAGGACAGGAAGAAGGTCCGTGTAGCCGGGCCGTTCACGGTGGAATCGCTCAGTCCACATCGCGTGCTGGGTGTGGACGAGGAAGACGGTCTGATCGACCACGTGGGCGACGACCGTGCCGAATACGGACAGGACTTCACTTCCATGATCCTCGCCAACCTCCGGACCGCCGGCGTGCAGCAGGCCCATAAGGAAGACCGCATCGATTTCACCTCGCTGGAACCGTGGCCGGGTGACTTGATCTGCGCGGAAGGCCGCTATCTGGAGAACGGCAAGCCCAAACGCGCCGGCATCCTGATCGGCCCGCAGTTCGGTACCGTGACCCGCGTGGACCTGGTGGACGCCGCCCGCGAGGCCGGCGACGCCGGTTTCGATGTGGTGATCGCCTGCGCCTTCAACTACGACGCGCCCGCCAGCCAATTCGGCAAGCTGGGCCGCGTCAACGTGCTCAAGGCGCGCATGAACGCCGACCTGCACATGGCCGACGACCTGAAGAACACCGGCAAGGGCAACCTGTTCGTGATCTTCGGCGAGCCGGACGTGGAGGTGCTGGACACCCAGGGCCGCAGCATCCGCACGTACGATGGCAAGAAGGATGTGATCACGCTGCCCAAGGGCGAGGAGCTCGTCGTGCGCATCAACGGCGTGGACGTGTTCGACCCCAGCAGCGGCGAAGTCCGCAGCGACGACGCCGACGGCATCGCCTGCTGGTTCATCGACACCGACTACAACGAGGAATCGTTCTTCGTCCGACACGCCTACTTCCTCGGCGCGAACGACCCCTACAAGGCGCTGAAGACCACCCTGAAGGCCGAGATCGATGCCGAAGCCTGGGAAACCCTCAACTCAGACACCTCCCGCCCCTTCCCCAAGCCCTCCACCGGCCGGTTCGCGGTGAAGGTCATCAATCACCTCGGGGATGAGGTGATGAAGGTGTTCAAGGTTAGCTGAAAACGCCAATATCATCAGTCAGTTGCGCCAACCTATGGCGCAAGGTAAAGTGTTTTACCTTATTCGTGAGGTGGTGCGGATGGCGTTGCAGTGGAGGTTCTACGGACGGCGTACCGAGCTGGAACAACTGCAGGCGATCCTGCAGCGCAAGCGCTGGTTTTTCCTGCAGATTTCCGGACGGCGCCGCATCGGCAAGACGACGCTGATCCAGCAGGCCCTGGCGGGGGCCGGCGTTCACAAGACCTTGTACATCCAGATTCCGGATTCCGACCCGGCGGGTGTGGTTGCGGCCTGCAACGGCTACCTCGAGACGTTCGGCATCGATGAGCGCATTGGCAGTCTTGCTGAGCTGGCCAAGTTGATCGGTCGCCTGGCCGAAGCCGGCCACGTGATTGCACTGGATGAGTTCCAGTACTTCATGCGCAAGCAGCTGGCCGATTTTTGTTCGCTGCTGCAGGCAGAGGTGGATCGCCTTTCGTCGCGCGCCGCGTCCGTTTCAGGTGGCCTGGTGGTCCTGGGCTCGCTGCACACGGAGATGACCGCGCTGCTGGAAGACCGAACCGCACCATTGTTCAACCGCACCACGGACCGGATCGAGCTCGGCCATCTGGACATCGGTTCCGTGCTGGAGATCCTGCGCGGCCACACGCAAGCCGATCCGCAGCGGCTGCTGTTTTTGTGGAGCATCTTCGAAGGCGTGCCCAAGTTCTACCGCGATGCCTACGAGCAGGCAGTGTTGGATGTCGACCGGGCGGCGTTCCTGGAGCGCATGTTTTTCTCCAGTTCCTCGCCGTTGCGTGGCGAGGCCGACAACTGGTTCCTGCGCGAATTGCGCGGGCGCTACGACATGGTGCTGCAGTACCTGGCACGGAATCCTGGCTGCACGCATGCGGATATCACCGCATTCGTCGCCGAGGTGTCTGGGCCGGGCGACATCAAGCAGGTGGGCGGCTACCTGAAAATCCTGGCCGAGCGCTACCAGATGATCGAACGACGCATGCCGATCCTGGCGAAGTCGAAAGCGCGTAACGGACGCTACTACATCCGCGACAACTTCCTTCGCGCCTGGCTGTCTGCCTTGCAGCGCCCGGTGTCGGCCGTGGCATTCCGGCCGCTGCATGAGCTGATTGCCCAAGCCGATCAGCGCTTGGTCGATGTTGAAGGGCACGCGCTGGAAGACCTGACTGCGCATGTTTATGAAGAACGCAGCCGCCTCCAGATTGGCGAGTTCGCCGTCAGTCGACGCATTCAGGGTTTCTGGGACCGCGGCGACACCGAAATCGACCTGGTGGTATTGAACGATGATGAAAAGCGCATTCGTTTCATCACATGCAAACGCGACGCGCAAAAGCTTCCTGGTTCCATGGCGGGCTTGAGACGCGCCGCCAACGTGTTTCTTTCCGCGCATCCCGCCTACGCGTCCTGGGAACAGGAATGGGCTGGCGTCGCGCCTGCGATCGCGCCGGAAGTCAGGAACCAGATGGCGGCACAGGGGGTGCAGGCTGAAGGTATCGACGAATTGACGCGAGACTTGTGAGGGACTGCGAATGAACTTCCGCATCGCCGACACCTTCACCACTAGCCTCGCCCGCCTGACCGGCGAGGAGCAGAAAGCCGCCAAGACCACGGCTTTCGACCTGCAGATGGACCCAGCAGGGAATGGCAAGAGTTTCCACAAGCTAGACCGCGCACGTGACCCCAATTTCTGGTCGGTCCGGGTCAACCGCGACATCCGCCTGATCGTCCACCGCGCGGAAGGCAGCCTGCTGTTGTGCTACGTGGACCATCACGACGATGCCTACGCCTGGGCGGAGCGACGCAAACTGGAAGTGCATCCGACCACCGGCGCAGCGCAGCTGGTGGAGATCCGCGAGCGGGTCGAGGAAGTCATTGTTCCTGCCCAGGTGGAAGCGGCACCACAACCCGCCGCACCGGCATTGGCGGGCTTCAGTGCGGAACGGCTGCTCGCCTATGGCGTACCGCAAGAATGGCTGGACGACGTCATGCGGGCCGACGAGGATCGTCTGCTGGAGCTGGTTGATCACCTGCCTGCCGAAGCGGCCGAAGCACTGCTTGAACTGGCGACTGGCGGCACTCCGGCGATGCCGGTGCCGATCCAGCCCGGTGATGACCCGTTCCAGCACCCGGACGCGCAGCGCCGCTTTCGCGTCATGGCGGACGCAGAGGAACTCTCGCGTGCGTTGGAATATCCGTGGGACAAATGGACGGTGTTCCTGCACCCGTCGCAACGGCAGATGGTGGAACGCGACTACAACGGACCGGCGCGTGTGTCGGGTTCCGCGGGCACAGGCAAGACCGTGGTCGCCCTGCATCGCGCCGTGCACCTTGCCCGGGCCAACGAAGACGCGCGCGTCCTGCTGGTGACGTTCTCCGACACGTTGGCGAACGCGCTGCGTACAAGCCTGTTCCGGCTGGTTTGGAATACGCCGAAGCTTGCCGAGCGTATCGACGTGCATGCGATGGATGCAATCGCATTGCGCCTGTATGCGAGCGAATTCGGCAAGCCGACCTTCGCCACCGACGATGTGATCAAAGCGTTGTTGCGATCCGCTGCTGCCAACGTCGAAGGGGTTCGCAGCTCCCCGGCGTTCCTGCATGCGGAGTGGCAAAGCATCGTCGATACCTGGCAAATCGGGAACTGGCCCGGCTATCGGGACGTGCCACGCCTGGGTCGCAGGACGCGTCTGCCAGAAGCACAGCGCGCTTTGCTGTGGAAGGTTTTCAAGCAGGTGATCGGGCAACTGCAAGCTCAGGGGAAGATCACCAAAAACCGCATGTATGCCCAGCTTGCCGAGGCCATGGCCAACCGCGAGCATCCCGTGTTCGACCACGCGGTGATCGACGAGGCGCAGGACATCAGCGTGCAGCAGCTGCGCTTCCTCGCCGCGATCACGGGCGACCGACCCAATGGCCTGTTTTTCGCCGGCGACTTGGGGCAGCGCATTTTCCAGCACCCGTTTTCCTGGAAGGCGCAGGGGGTCGATGTGCGGGGGCGTTCAAGAACGCTCAAGATCAACTACCGCACCTCGCACCAGATCCGCACGCAGGCCGATCGCTTGCTGGGGGCAGATGTCACTGACGTCGATGGCAACGTCGAAACCCGCAAAGGCACCGTCTCGGTGTTCAACGGGCCGGACCCGGTCATCCACGGGTATCGCGATGAAGCCGACGAGATTCGGGCCGTGGGCGACTGGCTACGCAAACACATCGATGCTGGTGTTGCGCCTCATGAAATTGGCGTGTTCGTGCGTTCTGCCGATGAGATCGGGCGCGCCCAAGCAGCGGTGTCGGCCGCCGATCTCCAGCCACGCGTGCTCGACCGCAACATGGCGACGGAAGACGGTCAGGTGAGCATCACCACGATGCACCTGGCCAAAGGCATGGAGTTCAAGGTCGTAGTGGTAATGGCCTGCGACGACGAGGTCATTCCATCGCAGTCGCGAATCGAATCCGCCGCGGATGAGGTGGAGCTGACGGAGATCTACGAGACTGAGCGCCACCTGTTGTACGTGGCTTGCACTCGTGCACGTGATGCGCTGCATGTTTCGGCGGTGGATCCGGCATCCGAGTTCCTCGAAGACTTGCTCGGTTGAAAGGTGCAGCCCGATAGTGGCGGGGGCGTCTCCGTTCACGTATGCACAACCAGTCCATCAATCGCCGCTTGCATGTGGCTGCCATCGATTCGCCCGAGCGCATCCGGCATGAAGCGAGCGTAGGTGCGACGTCCCCCCGCTTTTGAGTAGCACGCCGGTTTGGAGTCCAATTCCCCAACCCCAGGAGATTGGACGTGAAGAAGCGCTTTTCCGAAGAACAGATCATTGGCTTTCTGCGTGAGGCCGACGCGGGCATGCCGATCAAGGAGCTGTGCCGCCGGCACGGTTTCAGCGAAGCCTCGTACTACCTGTGGCGCAGCAAGTTCGGCGGCATGACCGTGTCGGACGCGAAGCGGCTGAAGGAACTGGAGGCGGAGAACACCCGGCTGAAGAAGCTGCTGGCCGAGCAGATGTTCGAGAACGACGTCATCAAGGACGTTCTTCGAAAAAAGTCGTAACCGCACCGGCGCGGCGTGCGCTGGTGCGGGATCTGGTCTCCAAGGGATTGAGCGAGCGACGGGCCTTGGCGGCCGTCCGCATGAGCGCCAGCGCGTTGCGCTACGCGCCACGGCCGGACGGCAATGTCGAGTTGCGCGAGCGCATCCAGGCGCTGGCACAGCGGCACAAGCGCTATGGCGTGGGGATGATCCATCTTAAGCTGAGGCAAGCGGGGATGCTCGTGAACTACAAGCGCGTGGAACGGCTGTACCAGGAAGCACGGCTGCAGGTGCGGCGGCGCAAGCGGAAGAAGGTGCCGGTGGGCGAGCGGCAGCCGCTGCTGCGACCGACCGCGGCCAATCAGGTGTGGTCGATGGACTTCGTGTTCGACCGCACCGGCGAAGGTCGCGTGCTCAAGTGCCTGACGATCGTCGACGACGCCACGCACGAGACCGTCGCCATAGAAGTCGAGCGCGCGATCTCCGGCCAGATGCTCACGCGCGTGCTCGATCGCCTGGCGCTCAGTCGCGGCTTGCCGCGGGTGATCCGCACCGACAACGGCAAGGAGTTCTGCGGCAAGGCGATGGTCGAGTGGGCGCACGGGCGCGGCGTGGATCTGCGCCTCATCGAGCCTGGCAAGCCAAACCAGAACGCCTACGTCGAGTCGTTCAACGGCCGGCTGCGCGACGAATGTCTCAACGAGCACTGGTTCACAAGCCTGCTGCAGGCGCGGACGGTCATCGAAACCTGGCGCAGGGAATACAACGAGGAAAGACCGAAGAAGGCACTTGGCGGGCTGACGCCCGCCGCCTACGCAAAGCAATTGGCAGAAGCTCAGCTACAGTAACCCCGGACTCCAAATGGTTCCGCTACTGAAAGCGGGGGGACGTCGGGTGGTAAGTAGCTGCCGCGTATCCGCATGCCCGAGGACGCGAGCGATATAGGTAGGCGCCTCGCCAGCAGCGAGCATGAGCGTAGCAGCCGTATGGCGAAGCTGTTCGGGCGAGCGGTGAGGCAGTCTTGCAGCTGACAGGAGCGTACGCCAATCGCGCTTGGCGAAGTCCCGGCTGTCGATGGGCTTGCCGCGGGGAGTGGCGAACACCGTCTCGCTGCCTTTCGTTCGCTCAAAGTGCCGGAGGAAAGCTTCGCGTACGCTGGGCAGCATCTTGATGCGCCGCTCACTGTACTGGTTCTTCGGCGGTTGATCGGCGCGGTTAACGCGGGTCACCTGGATGTTGAAGACGCCATTTTTCAGATCGATATCGCGCCAGCGCAGGCCGTTGGATTCGCCTGAACGCAATCCGGTCAGCCCCCTGATCCAGATGTAATCTGCTAAGTGGTTCGGTGCATGCGCACATAGCGTTGCCAACTCCGGCAGCGAGAATGGGCGAATGTCGGTGCGTTGTTCCGGGATTCGGCGCAGTTCCACGCAAGGATTAGGCACGCCGTGTTGACGTTCGCGTTCGGCCAGCATCCTGCCGAGCAGCCGCAGGACCGCATTGACCTGCTTTGCCGAGCGGGTGCGCCCGTTCGGAGTCTGGCCCCGGGCCAAGGCAGCGCGCAATGCCATGGCGTCGGCGCGGCTGAAGCCTTCGATGCCAAGACCATCGACGGCAGGCAGGATGTGGGCGTTCATCAGCGACTTACGGGTGGCGATCGTCGACGCGCGCCACAAGACCGATTCTTCGTCAAACCACCGTTCGGCGAACTCGCGCAGCGTGGATTGATGGTGCGCGGGGCGCAAGAAAGAAACGACATTGCGGGCAGGCATGGTGCACGTCCAGGATGGAGATGCGACCAGCCTCTCGCGTGCCAGCAAATTGCAAAGTTGGATCAGAAAACTACGTCGCCGCGCTCCGTCGCTGCACCCGGCGAAAGATCATTGGGCGCGAGTGTGGGCACGTTGGCCTGAATTGTCACGGTCGGTTGCGGCAGCCCCGGCGTTATAGGCCGCTGCGCATGGCGCAGGCACAAGGCGCGATAGTGAAGGGTCGCCATGACGACCAAACCCTGAAGCGCTTCACCGATGCCGGGCGTGGTTACCAGGTCGGGGCGCGACACGCGCACCTGCAGGTGGTCGGCATCCATCACACAGTCGGCGTGCGTGACCACGTGAAAGGTCCGGCCCGATCCCACATGAAATGCATCCGCGACGTACGCTTCCAGCTGGTCCTCCGCGATGTCCAAGCCACTCATCTGGATGGCGGTGATCTCGACCGTCCAGCGGAATTCGAAAACCGTCGAGGGCAGCATCGACATCAATGGCACGGCATGCCGGAGCTGCCAGCCGCGCGCATCTACGACCGGTGGGATGTCCAGAACCTGCGTGGTCGCGGTCGACTGCGTCCGGATACTGCCGAGGATCGCGCGCCACGCACCGGGCAGACGCCCATGTAGCAGGACTGCGGGGTCCACGCACCAGGGGTACGCGTTGGCGATGCCGCCGGGCGTGGCCGCGTTGGCTTGTTGCAGCACCGTGCGCAGGGCGTCGATCTCGCTCGCTTCGGTGTCGTACTTGGCGAGCAGCATGGTGATCTCTTGTCCTTGCGCGAGGGCGAGCATGAGTGCAGTGATTTCGGGGTAACTCAAGGATTCGTAGGTCTTGGTCATGGCGTGGTCTCCTTATCGTGAGTGGGCGCGCCAGGCACGTTGACGCAGCGTCTGGGGTTTTAGGCCGCTGAGTGCGGCCAGTGCGGAGCGCGGTATGCGTGGCGGGTGGCCTGCCGTGGCTTGGGCCAGCACCAGTTCGGTGAGATGCAGGTATGACGCGCGGGTCACTTGTGCATCCAGCTGGCCCATCAGCGCAGCCAATGCCGCAGTGGTGTGTGGCCCGGGCCAGCGGTGATCCGTCAGCCACTCGTGGTCGCTGACGTAACTGGCGGGCCGGCCGCTGCCGGCATGCATCATCAGCCGCAGTTGCTCGCGACGGCCCGGATCTACGGACCACAGCCGCAGCAGCAGCGCGTTCGCGACGCAGTGACGCAATGCGTGTAGCGTGATCGATGCATCCCCACTGGCATGTCGTAGCGCGTCGACCAGGTGCGCACGCACCTCGATGCTGGGTGGCTCCAATGGCGAGTGCGCCTCGGCAAAAAGACGGGCATCCGGTAGGTGCGCCCATTGGGACTGGCGCTGCTGGACGAAGCGCTCCAGGTCGTACAGCGCCTCCGGCCCGAGCAACTTGTGCAATGGCAGCGTGCGCACTCCATTGGCAGTCTTACTGCGGCGCACTGTCAGCCAAACGCCTCGCCAGTCGCCTTGCCCGTCCTGTCGCACGTCGCAGATGCGGACATTGCATGCCTCGATCCACCGCAGGCCGGCACCATAGAGCAGTTGCATCAGCGCACGGTCGCGATCGCGCCGCGAACCATCTGTTCCGGGGTGCTGGTCCAGCGATGCCAGCGCATCCATGTACTCGCGATAGGTGACCAGATTGGCGCGCGGCCGCCCGATTCCGGCAGGCAGATCCCAGTGTTCGGCGAGGTCGATCATCGGGCCGCCGGCAGCAGCTCGGAAATCCAGCAGCTCCTGCAGGCCGAGCAACGCGAGAAATCCACCCCGCTGCTCGGACAGCTGCACCTCCATCGCGGTGAGTCGTTCGAGCAGCTCCTCGGCCTCCGCGGCCGCCGGATCGAGATCCGCCGCCAGCTGCACCAGCCAGCGCCCATACGCCATGTAGCGACGGATGGAGGACGGCATCAGCGCTCGGCCGCGGGCATGGCCCAGCGCATGGCGCGCCCACGCGGCCATCAGCACGGTCCAGCCGCCGATGCCTGCATGCGCCTGCTGCCATGCGGCCAACTGCAGGTCTGCCACGCCACGGGGATCCACACCGGGGCCAGACTCGCGCACGATCAGCGCCCGGCGCAATGCACGCCAAGCCTGCCAATGCCGGGCGGGGACGCCACGCGGCGGCTGCAGGCCCCGGCTGCTGACGACGGTCGCCGTCGGCATGGCGAGGACTGAGTCACGGGGGATGGCCGGATCGGGCAGGACATGCCCTCGTCCGCCAAACAGACGTTGATGTGCGCGTGGCGGCAGCGACTCGCAGGCGTCTGCGTCGGTCGCCAGCGCCATCAGGAAGGGCGGCAGGCGTATCGCCCAATACAGTCGCCCCTCTCGCACCAGCGCGGTCACCGTTGCCGGTAGGCCCGGAATGGCGAGCGCCCGTGCAGCCGCCTCGAGCGCCAGGTCAGTGGGCGCGGTGGTGGGGTAGTCGCGTCGCCAGCGTCGCACGAGCGGTTGCGTGATCGGGCCGTACCGCCAGCGGCGCAAGCGGGCCACGCCACGGTCATCGCCATGCACCAGCAGCACGTCTTCGCGCTGCCACTGCGTGCGCGCCTCGCCCAGTGCATGCAGCAACGGCACGGCCAGCAGCGCATCGAAATACACCAGGGCATACGTCACCACGCCCTGCCGCGCCAGCGGCGACAGCTCCGCCGGCAGGCGTGGCAGTGCGTCGGCCAGTGCATCACGACGGTGCATCGCCCGCCTCATCGCTGCGGCATCGACGGTGGCGACGGGCGACGCCAAGAATGGATGAGCGGTTGCGGTACCGATGCCCGTGTGCGTCCACAGGCCCAGCGCCCGGCCGCGGGCCAGCGCGTGGTCGATGGCGTTGTGGATATCGGCGCGATCGCCGGCTTGGGTGATGCGCGCGAGAGCGGCGAGCAGTCGTGTCCTGTCGGCATCTGCCAGTGGGGCATCCGGCCCGCCGTTGGCGATGCCGTTAAGGCCGATCTCCAGCAGCAAGGCGTGTGCGTGCTGCTCTGCTCGGTGTCTGCGGGCCGCCATGCCGCGCAGCTGCGGCCGGGCCGTCGTGTCGAGCAAGCTCATGATGCGCTCCTGCGCCCCCGAGGCAGGGCCATGCCATCGGCGAGCGTGTCCAGCGCGTCGAGTGCCTGAGCCGGGGCATCGACCATGGCGCGCGCCTGCATCGGCGCCCCCGGCTCGTCGCCCAATGTCCAGTGTCCGAGCCATGCGCAGCGGATGTCGCCGCGGACGTGGCGATCCGCCAGCAATGACGCGAATCGTGCACGACCGGCATTGGTTGGCATGCCCGAGGCTGGCAGGGGTGCGCGCAGTTCCTGCAGGGTGGCTGCACGCACTGATCGATCCGGCAGCACGGTCACCCACGGTTCGGGCAGGCGACGGCCCCGCAGGCGCCGCGAGAGCCAGGCGCGATGCTCGATCAGTGCGGCGATCAATTGACGCAATGCGGGGCTGACCGGCACCAGTCGCGCCGAGGAGCGCCCGTCGGCACCGCCACGGGACTTGTCGTCGATGATGAGCACGTCATCGGCATCCAGCAGGCCATCGAGGCTGCCCGTATGCGGGCGCGCGCCCGTCAGCCACAGTGCCAGCTCATGCGCCACCGCCTGCAATTGCGTGTGGTATGCGATGACATTTTCGATCGGCGCGCGGGCACCGGGTCGTGCGCGCAGCATCACGCGCAGCTTGGCCAGGTACGTCTCACGAGCCCGGCCAGCCGGCGTGCGCTGCATGCCCACCCAGCCGGGTAAAGGGATGACCGTCGCAGGCCCGATGCCATGGCCCAAGCGGCGTGCGATCCAATCAAGTGCGGGATGGTGCCAGCGGGCAATCGCCACCATGGTCGAGCCGTAATAGTGGCTCGGCGCGCGGGAATAGCTGAGGTCGGTGCCGCGGATCAGCGCGGACTCCGCTGGGCCCGCACCGGTTACGTGCAGGGCGTGCTCCATCACCCGTGCCAAGCGCCGCGGCGTAACGGCACTGCACTTGTCGCGTGCATGCGATCGTAGCCAAGCGATCGCGCGTCGCGCTTCGGCGCGCGTCGCGAATGCGTCACCCACGCGAGCGTCGGCCTGCACCCGCAGCGCCAGGGCACCGGGGAAATTCTGTGGTAGCGGCAGGACGACATGGCGGGCGATCGGCTCACACACGTGTGCAGCGTTCGGGCCCGGCAACACCGCGCTCAGCGTGGCCGGCACGCACAGCGCCAGCGGCTGTCGTAGTAGCCCAAACTCTTCGGGCTGCAACGCCGCGACGGATTCCACCACGTGCCAGCGCGCAACGGCGGTGACGGGAGTGCCTGCGACGAGTGATCCGATGATCAGTGCGCGCGTGGAGGGCTCGGCCCTCGCCAACGCGCTGCCGAGATCCGCCAGCGCGCCATCGGTAATCGCGTGCGGGCGACCTACTCGCCCTGTGTGTGCACCCTGACGCGCAGCGCGCCATTGGAGGCCTCCCATAGCCAAGCGCATTGGCCGCGTCTGGACATGCTCTGCTCCCGGGAGGGTGGCCGCGGCTACACCGACTGACTCGACCACCTCGCCATCGTCGGCTATCTGCGTCGCACACAGTGCCGGGCGCAGGGCGTCTGCCATTGCCTCGGTGGCGGAGGCGTCCAGGCGCGTCTCGCGAGCGGCGGGTTCCAGCAGGGGTGGCAGGGTCTCGGGGGCGATCTGCAGCGCCTCGCGGAGTTCAAGAAACGCGGCGCATCGCCGGGCGTATGTGGCGATGGTTGCCAGCGCAGGATCCCGGCACTGGCGATCGGCCCACGTCCGCAGGCCAACGATGGCGGCGGCGAGCAGCGGCTGGGCGCGGAAGGTGGCGCCGCTGTGTGGTCCATCCCAGATTCCGTCGCCGATCGGCAGGTCCCCGCTGTGCTCGGCCAAGCGTCGCAGGCACAGGCCGGTCTCGTATCGCTGGCTGGCCAAGGCAGGATCCCCGATTGCGTACAGCTCGGGGTAGCGCCAAGCGTGCACGCAAATGGCGGCAGCGAGGGTCGAGGTCAGGCGCGTGCGCGGAGAGATGCGGACCCAGGTGACCAGCCCGCAGGCCGGGCTGGCGTGGGTGAGCAAGCGCGTTAGCCGCGGTGGCAGTTGCGGGTTGGAGACGCGGCTGGCACTTGCCCATGCGGGCGGAGTGTCGAGCGCGGCGAGAGCACGCTCAACTGCGTACGCGGCCCAATCGAGCTCGACGCCGT
>JAEWNY010000034.1 GCA_023461075.1 Pseudomonadota bacterium
GATCGGCGATGCCAAGCGGCTCGCGCGCAAGGTCGCATTGGCCGTGGCGATGGCCGAATACCATCTGGAGCGGCCGATCAAGACCGTGCTTGACATCGGCGCGGGCGAGGCCGCGTGGCGCGCGCCGATGCTCAAGCTGCGCCCCGGCATCGACTACTTGGCCTTCGACGCCAGCGAGTACGCGGTCACGCGCTACGGCCGCGGCCGCAACCTGCATTACGCGCGCTTCGGCGATTTCGAGCTCCTGCGGCCCTGCGCGCCGGCCGACCTGCTGGTCTGCAGCGACGTGCTGCATTACCTCGACACCCGCGAACTCAACCGCGGCCTGCCGGGCCTCGCCGACCTGTGCGGCGGCGTTGCTTTCATCGAGATGTTCGCGAAGGAGGATCAAGCGGTCGGCGACGAGGACGAATTCCATGCCCGCCCCGCCGCGTTCTACCGGCGCAAATTGGGCGATGCCGGCTTCGTGCAGATCGGCTCGCATGGCTGGCTCTCGCCCGTGCTGGTCCGCCACGCGACCGCTTTGGAGCGCTGCGGCTGAACAGGCGGCGCGCGGTTAACCACAGCTTCCACCCCGAGGAGTATGCTGCGACGCAGCATCCCATTGGACACCGCGCCCATGTTGCTCTACCAACTGCACGAATCCGCCCGCGCCTGGATGGCCCCGATGACCTATTGGTCGCAGGCCGTGGCCAAGATGTACACCGCGCCGGGGAGCTGGCTGTCGACCCTGCCGGGTGCACAGCGCATCGCCGCGGGCCACGAGTTGCTGTACCGGGTCGGCAAGGATTACGAGAAGCCGGAATTCGGCATCCACGAGATCGAGGTGGAAGGCGTCAACATCCCGGTGGTCGAACGCGTCGCGCTGGAAAAGCCGTTCTGCCGCCTGCTGCGCTTCAAGCGCTACCACGACCAGGCCGATGGCCTGACCCGGATGAAGGACGACCCGACGGTCCTCATCGTCGCGCCGCTTTCCGGCCACCACAGCACGCTGCTGCGCGACACCGTCAAGACGATGTTGCGCGACCACAAGGTCTACATCACCGACTGGACCGATGCGCGCATGGTCCCGAAGGAAGCCGGCGAGTTCAGCCTAGATGACTACGTCGCCTACATCGAGGAGTTCATCCGCCACATCGGTGCCGACAGCCTGCACGTGGTCAGCGTCTGCCAGCCGACCGTGCCGGTGCTGGCCGCGGTTGCGCTGATGGCCGCGCGTGGCGAGCCGACGCCGCGCAGCCTGGTGATGATGGGCGGGCCGATCGATGCACGTGAGTCCCCGACCGCGGTGAACAACCTGGCGATGCGCAAGCCCTTGTCCTGGTTCAAGGAAAACCTGATCCACACGGTGCCGGCCAACTACCCCGGACGTGGCCGCCGGGTCTATCCCGGATTCCTGCAGCACATGGGCTTCGTGGCGATGAACCCGGAGCGCCACGCGATGTCGCACTGGGACTATTACCGCGACCTGGTCAAGGGGGACCAGGAGACCGCGGCCGCGCACACCCGGTTCTACGACGAGTACAACGCGGTGCTGGACATGCCGGCGGAATACTACTTGGACACCATCCAGACCGTGTTCCAGGAATATCGGCTGCCGCGCGGGCTGTGGAAGGTGCGCGGCAAGCGCGTGGACCCCGCCGCGATCAATGACACCGCCCTGCTGACCATCGAGGGCGAACTGGATGATATCTCGGGTGAAGGCCAGACCCGTGCCGCGCTCGGCCTGTGCAGCGGCGTCCCGAAGAAGCGCAAGCGCCACCTGACGGTGGACGGCGCCGGCCACTACGGCATCTTCAGCGGTCGCCGCTGGCGCGGCCAGGTCTATCCGCAGGTGCGCGCCTTCATTGCCGAGAATGCGACCGACGGTCGCGGCCAACAAGCCTCCCTGCGTGCACCTGCCAAGGCGGTCAAGCGGGCCAGAGACGCCCCCCGGACGTCCGCACGCTGAGTCCTTTTGGGTCAAATCCCGCCATCCTGAGTCACGGCCCGCCTGCGAAGCGTGACCTCGCGCACCGTTTTCATCATGCCGCGCGGCGTGGATCGCCGGCAGGCGGTCGGTTAGCAGGTTAGGCACGCTCCTTGCTTGATCCAGATCAAATCCGGATCAAACCCGCATCAACCCATCCAACCAAGCCACAAGGGGCAAACACAGCATGTC
Organism: Pseudomonadota bacterium; assembly: GCA_023461075.1. Classification (GTDB taxonomy): domain Bacteria; phylum Pseudomonadota; class Gammaproteobacteria; order Xanthomonadales; family Xanthomonadaceae; genus Solilutibacter. The sequence goes on from JAEWNY010000034.1 coordinate 2,162, forward strand.
AGCCAAGCGCATCGTTTTCGAATTCAAGGACGCCAGCGGCGCACCGCTCGCCGGTGCCACGGTCAAGGCCACCGATTGCTGGGAACTGCAGACCAATGCCGAAGGCTTGGCTGTCTTCCTGATCGATGTCGAGGATTACACCGTCACCGCCAACGGCAAGGATGTGTACAGCGGCAAGCTCTCGAGTTCGCCGGAAAAGGTCGAAGTGAAGGTCTGAGCCTCCGCCTCGGTCCGTCCGAAACCCGGCCATGTGCCGGGTTTCCTTTTGCCAGTCCGGTGTCAAGCCTGCACCAGCAGGCGCTTCGCGATCTGCGCATGCAACATTCCGATCCAGCGCGCCAAGTGCAGGGTCAGCAGCAGGCAGGCGAAGCCCGCCAGCATCAGCAGTGGCGCTGACCATGGATACATCGCCAACAGGTCCCGGCCATCGACCAGCACCACCTGCACGTGGTCACTCAGCAGCCTCGCCAACGGCGCGAACATCAGTCCCAGTGACAGGGCCAGACCAGTCATCGCGATCGTGAAGTAAACGATGCCCAGCGGCAGCATCAAGATGAAATAGATGAAGGTGCTCCAGCTGCGCGGATCGGTGAACATCGCGCCGATGCGCTTGAGCAGTGGCAACTCGCGATCCACGT
>JAEWNY010000035.1 GCA_023461075.1 Pseudomonadota bacterium
CAGGCGTTGTCGGCGGCGCAAGCGACCATCGACAACGGCCACTACCCGCGCGATGCGCATTCGCTGCACGCCTACTTCCTGCGCGCGGGCGACATCGAGGCGCCGATCGTCTACAACGTCGACCGCACCCGCGACGGCGGCAGTTTTTCGGTGCGCCGTGTCACCGCGATCCAGCACGGGCAGGTGATCTTCTTCGCCGCCGCTTCCTTCCACAAGCAGGAGGAAGGCGTCAGCCACCAGTTGTCGATGCCGGAAGTACCGCGCCCGGAAGACATCTCGCCGGCCGACCCGGTGCCCGATGCGGTCCTCGAGACGCTGCCTATCAAGATCCAGCGCTGGCTGGACCGCGCCGGGCCATTCGAGTTCCGCCATGTCTATCCGCGCGATGAGCTCAATCCGCCCAAGCGTCCGCCCTTCCAGCAGGTCTGGTTCCGCCTGGCCGAGCGTATCGGCGACGCGCCCGAACTGCACCGCGCGATGCTGGCCTACGCCAGCGATTTCCACCTGCTCGGCACCGCCAACTTCCCGCACGGCATCAGCTATTACCAGCCGGGCGTGCAGATGGCTTCGCTCGATCATGCCTTGTGGTTCCATCGCCCGTTCCGCGCGGACGAATGGCTGCTGTATTCGATCGACAGCCCGAGCGCGCAGGATGCCCGCGGCCTGGCGCGCGGGCAGATCTTCGATGCCCAAGGCCGACTGGTCGCCAGCACCGCGCAGGAAGGCATGGTGCGCGTGCTCAAGGATGCAGCGGACGATGCAGCAGACAAGGACGCCGGCTGATGCGGCAGGTATTCACCAGTCCGCGGCTGGCGAATGTGGAGGCGGTCGCGCAGATGCTCGAAGACGCCGGCATCGCGACCAGGATCACCAATGACCGTTCCTATCGCGGCAATTTCGATCGCGGCATCAGCTACCGCGCGCGCCCAGGCGGCGACAGCGAACAGGCGGCGGTCTGGGTGGTGCGTTCGGAAGACCAGCCCCGCGCGCGCGCAATGCTGCGCGATGCCGGGTTGCTCGACAGCACCCGGCCCGACCAGCAGCGCGAAAGTTTCCTGCCCGACCACCTGCGCGGCACGCAATCGGCGACATCAGCCAAACGCGGATTCAGTCCGGCGCGGCTGAAGGTGGCGTTGTTGATCGCGATCGCGGTGGTGATGGCGATGGCGGCGTTCTGGCAGCGTCGCGAAGGCTCCGATCCGGTGGCGCCGCCCGCCCGCGCGCCGACGGCGGCTCCGTCCTCCGGCGATACCGGCGCGAAAGCGACGCGGGGATTGCTGGAGACGCGGACCGCCGCGCCGGTCGTGCAGCGGATCGATGTACCTTCCGCGTTGGCGGCGATGCTGGCGGCGCGCAGCGCACGCGCGCACGGGTTCGGCGAAACCTGTCTCCAGGTCGATGGCGGCCCGCCGGCCGAACGCATCATCGAGGCGCTGTCGAAACGCAGCGACGTACCCACGCTGATCGCCGAGCAAACGTGCAACGACAGCACCGCGGCCGCTCGCGTGTCCATCGACCTCTACCGCACCGATGGCTCCGGCGTCGGTACCGTCCGCCTGACCACCACGGTCGGTGGCAGGGCGCACGAAGAACGCCTGCAGGTCGAGCGCATCGGCTTCGACTGGAGCGTGATCGGCCCTGCACCGCCTTGAAGCGGACATGAAAAAACCCGGCAGTGCCGAAGCGACTGCCGGGCCCCACCCAAGAGGTGATTCAGCGCTGGTTGCCGCCCTGCGCCTTGCGTTGCTGGCGCTCGGTCATGCGCTTGGCATGCGCCGCGTCGTATTCGGCACGCGAGATCTGGCCATCGCGGTTGCTGTCGGCCTCGTTGAACCACTGCGTGCGATGCGCCTGCATGCGCGCTTCGCGATCGGCCTTGTCGATGAAGCCATCCTTGTTGACATCCATCTGGTCGAAACGCTGGGCGAATTCGGGCTTGGCGGCGGCCTCGGCGCGGCTGATGCGGCCGTCCTTGTTGGTGTCGAGCTGCATGCGATGCATGCCGGCCTTGCCACCGTGCTTGCCGCCGCGCATGCCTGCACGCATCGGGCGTTCGTCGGCGGACAGACGGCCATCCTTGTTCTTGTCGAGCGCATCGAACCGCTCGGCCAGGCGCGGGTGCTTGGCGGCTTCGGCGCGATCGATGACGCCATCGTTGTTGGCATCGAGCTTGACCTTGCCCGCTGCCGCGGCCTTGGGCGCGGTGGCTTGCGGCGCGGCGATGGCAAGGCCACCGACCGCGAGGCAGGCGGCGACGGCAACGGCGAGTGAGGTACGGAACATCGGCAACTCCTTGGTCTGAACGTGTGTGTCGGATGTCAACATCAACGCGGTCACCGCTGGACGGTTGACGGCGGCCCTTCGGCATTCAGCCAAGGGCCAGCAAAACCGGGCCAGGAGGCTGGTTATCCTTTACCCATGCGCGCCGATGCCGCCCCTGCAAGCGAAATCCGGATCTTCCAGACCGGGGAGCATGTCTGCGGTTACTGGAACGACCGCCCCGCCCGCGACCTGGTCGTCGAGCCCAATGACCCCCGGCTGGCCGAGATCTACCCGCGCGCGCTCGAGCTCGGTTTCCGTCGCTCCGGCGACCTGGTATACCGGCCCAACTGCCACGGCTGCCGGATGTGCACGGCGGTGCGCATCCCGGTGCAGCATTTCCGCCCCGATCGCAGCCAGCGTCGTGTGCTGAAACGCAACACCGACCTGATCGCACGCGTGTTGCCCGCCGAGCGCACCGACGAGCAGTTCGACCTGTACCGTCGTTATCTCGGGCAGCGGCATGTCGGCGGCGGCATGGACGACCACGGCCCGGCGCAGTTCGACCAGTTCCTCTCCGGCAGCTGGTCCCAGACGCGCTTCGTCGAGATTCGCCGCAAGGATGCCAATGGCATCGGCCCCTTGCTCGCGGTCGCGGTAACCGATGTGCTGCCGCGGTCGCTCTCGGCGGTCTACACCTTCTACGATCCGGACCAGGCCGCACGTGGCCTCGGCACCTTCGCCCTGCTCCAGCAGATCGAATGGGCGCGTCGCGAGGGCCGGCAACACCTCTACCTCGGCTACTGGATCGCGGGGCATCCGAAGATGGATTACAAGCGACGGTTTCGCCCGCTGGACGGTTACGATGGCGAGCGCTGGCACCCGCTGGAATACCGGACTCCATGAAGCGACGCATCCGAACCACCGCCACTTCGTTCCTGCTGCTCTTGATGATGCTGGCGACCGCCGCCTGCGTCCGCGTCAACGTGCAGGGCACGCCGGACCTGCGCCAGCTCGAGCGCCTGCCCGAACGCATGGAGCGCGCGGTACGCAACGCACTGCCGGCGGTGCGCTTCGCCACCTACAACACCTCGCTCTACAGCGATGAGGCCGGTGGATTGGTCAAGCGCCTGGAATCCGGTGATGCCGATGCACGCAACATCGCCGCGGTGCTGCAACGCGTGCGTCCGGATGTCGTGTTGCTCAACGAGTTTGACTACGACGCCCAAGGCCGCGCTGCCGACCTCTTCGAGCGCGACTACCTCGGCAGACCGCAGCACGGCGGCGCGCCGATCGACTATCCGTTCCGCTACTTCGCCGAGGTCAATACCGGCGTCGCCAGCGGCATGGACATCGACGGCGATGGAAAAGTCGGCACGTCCGGACGCGCCTACGGCAACGATGCCTGGGGTTACGGCCTGCATCCCGGCCAATACGGGATGCTGGTGCTGTCGAAGTATCCGCTGGACATCCGACGCATGCGCAGCTTCCGGCAGCTGCGTTGGTCGGCGATGCCGGATGCACGGCGGCCGATCGTGCCCGGCACCGGCAAGCCGTTCCATTCGGATGCGGTGTGGAACCGGCTGCGGCTGTCCTCCAAGTCGCACTGGGACGTGCCGGTGCTGACACCGCAGGGCGAGATCCATTTCCTCGTTTCGCATCCCACCCCGCCGACGTTCGACGGGCCCGAGGATCGCAACGGGCGCCGCAACGCCGACGAAATCCGCCTGTGGGCGGAGTACGTCTCCGGCAAGCCGGCGCCCTGGCTGTGCGATGACGCCGGTCGCTGCGGCGGCCTGCGCGAGGATGCGCGCTTCGTCATCGCCGGCGATCTCAACGCCGATCCGGACGATGGCGATTCCTTCCCCGGCGCGATCCAGCAGCTGCTGCGGCATCCGCGCGTGGTTGATCGGCCGGTGCCGCGCAGCGAGGGCGCGGCCGAGCGAGCACGCAGCTACGGCATCGCGCGCAGGGGCGACATCGCCACCCATACCGGCGATTTCGGGCGCGAAACCGGCACCCTGCGCATCGATTACGTGCTGCCTTCGCGCGGCCTTGCGGTGCTTGATTCAGGCGTGGCCTGGCCGCTGGCGGCCAGCGACGCGGCGCGCTTCAGCAACGCCAGCGACCATCACGCGGTGTGGGTGGACGTGATCGGCGACTGATCGCTCAATAGGCCATCGAGGTGCGCGGGCGGGCGAAACCGAAGGTGCCGTCGCTGTGCACCGACAGGATCAAGCGGATCATGTTGGCCGGCACCATCAACTCGACCTTCTGCGGCTTGCCGTCCGCCGATTCCTCGTCGACAGTGAGCTTGATGAAGGCGCCGCCGGTGTCGACCTCGCGACAGAGCATGTGCGGCTCGCCGTTGCCGGTTTGCAGGTACGGCTTGATCGCTGCCCCCAGCGCTTCGAGCGCGGCGGGGAAGAAGAACACCGCATAGCCGCTATTGGGCGCGATGACCGGTGCCTTGGCCTCCGGCCCGGTCTCTTCCGTCGCGGCGGCGACCTCCACCGGCAGCGGCGGTGCGACCTCCGATTTCACCGCCACATCGCCGCCTGCCTTGCCGGTCCAGGCGGTCTTGTCGGTCTTGGCGGATGTCGCCGCTGCGTTCTTCTCGTCGCTCATGCTGCTCCTTGCTCTCCTCAGGCCAGCCGCACATCGAGTGCAGCCGCGGCGACCCGTGCCTGCTCGCGCGCCTCATCAACCGATTGTGCCCGCGCCAGGGTGACTGCCACCCGACGCTGGCCTTCGACCCGCGGCTTGCCGAACAAGCGCAATGCAATGCCGGGACCGGCCAACGCGGCATCCACGCCCCCGAATACCGGCACGCCATGTCCTTGTGCCAGCACCGCGCAGGAGGCCGCGGGAGCGAGCAGCGGGATATCGCCGGCATCGTCGGCGCCGACCGGCAGGCCCAGGATCGCGCGTGCATGCAGGGCGAACTCGGACAGGTCCTGCGAGGCCAATGTGACCAGCCCGGTGTCGTGCGGGCGCGGCGACACTTCCGAGAACCACACCTCGTCGCCCTTGACGAAGAACTCCATGCCGAACACCCCATGCCCGCCCAGGTCGGCTGATACCGCCGCGGCGATCTCGCGTGCACGCGCCAGTGCCTTGGCCGACATCGGCTGCGGCTGCCAGCTCTCGCGGTAGTCGCCCTGCTCCTGCGTGTGCCCGATCGGCGCGCAGAACGCGGTGCCGCCGGCGTGGCGCACGGTGAGCAGGGTGATTTCGTAATCGAAGTCGATGAAGCCTTCGACGATGCATCGTCCCGCACCGGCGCGACCGCCGCTCTGCGCGTATTCCCAGGCCTTGTCGATGTCGGCTTCGGACTTCAAGGTCGACTGGCCCTTGCCGGAGGACGACATCACCGGCTTGATCACGCAGGGCAGGCCGATCTCGCGCACGGCATCGAGGTACTCCTCGCGGGTGTCGACGAAGCGGTAGGGCGAGGTCGGCGCGCCGAGCGCTTCCGCCGCCAGCCGGCGGATGCCTTCGCGGTCCATCGTCAGCCAGGCCGCACGCGCGGTCGGAATCACCGCAAGGCCGGCTTCGCGCTCCAGCTCGCCCAGGGTCAGGGTGTGGATCGCCTCGATCTCCGGCACCACCAGATGCGGCCGTTCGCTTTCGATGAGCGCGCGCAGCGCCGCGCCATCAAGCATGTCCAGCACATGGCTGCGATGCGCCACCTGCATCGCCGGTGCATCGGCATAACGGTCGGCGGCGATGACCTCGACGCCGAAACGCTGCAGCTCGATCGCCACCTCCTTGCCGAGTTCGCCCGAGCCCAGCAGCAGGACGCGGGTGGCATGCGGGGACAGCGGGGTACCAAGCGTGGTCATGTGTGCATCGGGAAATTTGACAGCCGTCAGTGTAAGACCCGGCGGCCATCTGTCATCCTTCGCCGATGGCCCATCGTCCCCTCCCATTCCCGGGTGCCCTGTTCGCCTGCGCGATGCTGCTCGTGCTCGCGGGCTGCGAGAATCCGTCCGAGTTGCCCGATACCCAGATCGCCGGCTTGATGACCGATCGCGCACTGGACGAAGTCAGCGGCATCGCCGCCTCGACCCGGCGCGATGACCTGCTGTGGGCGATCGACGACAGCGGCAAGCCGGCCAACCTGTATGCCCTGAGCCGTCGCGGCCGCCGCATCGGTACCTTCGCGGTCAAGGGCATCGACAAGACCGATTGGGAAGACCTGGCCGAGTTCACGCTGGATGGAAAGTCCTATCTGCTGATTGCCGACACCGGCGACAACGGCGGCGTGCGCAAGACGCTGTCGCTGCACGTGTTCGCCGAACCGTCGGACCCGGAAGCCTCGGCATCGATCGAGCCGGCGTGGTCGATCGATTTCCGCTGGCCCGATGGCGCACGCGATTGCGAGGCGGTGGCAGTGGATGCCGAGCGCAACGAAATCCTGCTGATCACCAAGAAGCGCCAGCCGCCCCAGCTGTACACGCTGCCGCTGAAGCCCGAAGCGGATGGGCGCAGCAAGCCGCGCGTGCTGACCGCGAAACTCACCGGCACCTTGGCCGGCGTGCCGCAGGCGCCTGCCGACGAGCGCCGCGACAACCCGCGCATCGCACGCCTGCGCAGCCAGGTGACCGCAGCGGCGATCAGCCCGCAGCGCGATGCGATCGCGGTGATGACCTACGACAACCTGCTGGTCTATCCGCG
>JAEWNY010000036.1 GCA_023461075.1 Pseudomonadota bacterium
ACCCGTCGTCAGGCCGAGCACGCCAAACGACTGCAGCAGCAAGGGGGCGTCGATGCCGCCGCTTGATCGCATGGCAGTCCTGATGGTGTTGGCGCTGGGCCTGCTGGCGGCGTCCGGCTGCAGCCGATTGACCTTCATCAAGCCCAACCTGAAGAAGATGGAGGTCGAGCAGGTGCGGCGGCCGGTGGTGGCCCGCGACAGTGCGCAGGTCAAGGCGCGGGCCTCGGCGCAGCAGCAGATCGATGCAGCCACTGCGGCCTTCTCCCAAGGCGACTTGGCCGCCGCCGAAAGATCCGCGCGCGCCGCACTCAAGGCCGATGCGAATTCGATCGACGCGCACACGCTGCTGGGATTGATCGCATCCAGTCGCGGCCGTACCCAGGACGCCGGCGGCTGGTTCAAGAAGGCGGCCGAACTCTCCCAGGGACGTCCCGCCGAAGCCGCCAACTACGGCGCCTGGCTGTGCCAGAACGGCGATCCGGCCCAGTCCCTGCAGTACTTCGATTACGCCGCACGCGCGCAGGACAGCGATGCGCGCTCTGCCACGCTTTCCAACGCCGGCGTCTGCGCGATCCGTGCCGGCCAATCCGCGCGCGCAGATGCGTACCTGCAACAGTCGTTGGGGCTGGATCCGCAGAACACGGTGGCCCTCGAGTCACTGGCTGGACTGTTGCTGGGGCAGGGCGACGCGATGCGGGCCCGCGCCATGATCCAGCGTCGGTTGGCCATCCAGCCGGTCTCGGCCGCGTCGCTGTCCACTGCGTCACAGATCGAGACGCGCCTGGGTGACAGCCGGGCCGCAACCCTGTATCGGCAACGCCTGCAGGCCGAATTCCCCAACGCCACCTCCCCGTCCCCCGGGAACTGACACCATGAACATCGCCCAGACCAACGAGAACCAGCAGGCGCACGGCAACGAACTGCGACGTGCCCGCGAGCAGGCCGGATTGAGCCTCGAGCAGGCGAGCGCGAGTTCGCACATGCCCATGCGTGTATTGATCGCGCTTGAGTCGGGGGAATGGTCGAAGTTGGGCGCGCCGGTCTTCGTGCGTGGCCAGCTTCGCAGTTATGCCAAGTTGCTCGGGCTGGATGCCGAGGCATTCCTGGCCGATGCCGAGTTGGCGCCGATCCGCCCGGTCGAACTGGTCAGCCACGACCACACGCCGCCGGGTGAGCGCTTCTTCAACCAGCTGGGCAGCAAGGTTGTTTACGTGGTGATGACCGCTGCGCTCGCGATCCCGGTGTACATGGTCGCGACGCGTTCGCCGGTGCCCGAGCAGCAACAGGCGCAAGCGACCGCACCGGCAGCCCAGGGCACCGAGCTGATGCCGCAGGTGCGCGAGCCGGTCGCGGCGTCCATGGCCGCAATGCCCAAGCCCGTCGCGATCCAGGGCACGCTCAGCTTCGAGTTCAATGGAGAGAGCTGGACGCAGTTCTACGCGCCGGACGGCAGCACCCTGGAAAAGGGCCTGATGAAGGCCGGTGAGCGCAAGGATTTCGCGGCCGGCCAACTCGGCCGTGTCGTGGTCGGCAATGCTTCCGAAGTGCGCCTGCTGCGCGCCGGCCAGCCGGTGGACATGGACCCGTGGCTGCGGTCGAACGTCGCCCGCTTTGCGGTATCCTCTGACGGATTGCCGGTCGCCCCGGCCGAGTGAGGCCGCGTCGCCCGCCGATGGCGACTTCCCGAAGACTTGATGCCGCGCCGCTCGCGGTGCTGGATGCTGTTTAGATGGATGAACTACTCAACGAACACGAGCAGGGCGAACGCGTCCGCTCGTGGCTGCAACGCAATGCGGTCGGCCTGATCGGTGGCATCGGGCTTGGCTTGGCCTTGATCTGGGGCTGGAACTGGTGGCAGGGCCGCCAGGTCACGGCCAGCGAAGAGGTCGCTGCACGCTACGACGCCTTCGAGCAGGCCGTCGCCAACAACCCGGCCGAGGCCGCGAAGCTGTCATCCCGGCTTGCGGAAACCCCATACGCCGCCATCGCCGCGATGGAGCTGGCCAAGTCCCAGGTGGATGCCGGCCAGGATGCCGCGGCGCTGGCCACATTGCAGGCGGCCCGCAGCAAGGATCCGGCGGTGAACGCTATTCTTCGCCAGCGCATCGCCACGCTGCTGATCGCCACCGGCAAGCCCGCCGATGCAGTGACATTGCTGGCCAAGGCCAGCGATGCCGGCTCGCTTGAAGTGTTGGGCGATGCCCAAGCCAGCCTCTCGAAACCCGCCGAGGCGCAGAAGGCATACCGCGAGGCGTTGCGCTCGCTCGAGGAAGGTTCACCGCAGCGTCAAGTAGTGCAGCTCAAGCTGGCCGAGACTGGCGGCTGAGCCAGCGACTCCCATGACACGACGCGTGTCCCCGCACCCCCAACAGGAATAACGCATGCCATCTCAACGTCCCGCCCTTCGCATCATCGGCATCGCTGCGTGCGTGCTCGCACTCGGCGGCTGCAGCACGATCAGGGGCTGGTTCGGCGGCAAGGGCGGCAAGGAGGCCAAGCCTGCCGCACTGGTCGAATTCACCCCGACCACCACGGTCAGCCGCGTGTGGTCGGCCAATCTGGGGCCCGGCGAGATCCGCATCGGTGCGCGCCAGCGCCCGGTGGTAGCCGATGGGCGCGTGTATGCCGCAGGCAGTGGTGCCGCGGTGCGTGCACTCGACCTGCAGACGGGCCAGCAGGTCTGGACCTGGGCCGGCGACAAGGACGCGCGCTTCGCCGGCGGTCCCGGCGTGGGCGAGGGTACCGTGGCGGTCGGCAGCCTCAACGGCGATGTGGTCGCACTGGATGCCACGACCGGCGCCGAAAAGTGGAAGGCAAAGGTGTTGAACGAAGTCATCGCCGCGCCGGCGATCGGCGGTGGCATGGTCTTCGTGCGTTCCAACGACGGCCGCGTCACCGCGTTCGACGCCGGCAACGGCGAGCCGCGCTGGAGCTGGCGCAGCGACATGCCGGCGCTGACCGTGCGCGGAAACGCGCCGTTGACGCTGGGCCCGGGCTACGTCTTCGTCGGCACCGACAATGGCCGCGTGGTGGCGCTGTCCGCCGCCGATGGCGCCGAGGTCTGGGGTCTCACCGTCGCGCAGCCGGAAGGCCGCAGCGAGCTGGACCGCATGAATGACATCGACGGTGCGCCCTTGCTGGAAGGCACCACGCTGTACGCCAGCAGCTACAAGCCGCAGACCATGGCGATCGAGGCCCCGAGCGGACGACCGCTGTGGGTGCAGAACGGACAGGGTGGCGTCGGCGGCATGGGCTCGGGCAACGGCCGTCTGGCGGTGACCGATGCCAGGGACGTGGTCTGGGCGCTGGATGCTTCGACCGGCGCGCCGATGTGGCAGCAACCGTCCTATCCGCGCCGCGCGCTCAGCGCGCCGGCCATCGTGGGCAACCACGTCGTGGTCGGTGACTTCGATGGCTACCTGCACTGGTTCTCGCTGGAAGACGGCAAGATGAGCGCACGTAGCCGTGCCGCGCGCAAGCCTATCCGTGCGCAGCCGGTGGTCGCAGGCGACCTGCTGCTGGTGCAGGACAGTGACGGCAATCTGAGCGCCTGGCGCAGCGGCCCCTGATCCATGTTGCCGATCGTTGCGCTGGTCGGAAGGCCCAACGTCGGCAAGTCCACGTTGTTCAATGCGCTCACGCGCAGCCGTGATGCGCTGGTCCACGACCAACCGGGCGTCACCCGTGACCGTCATTACGGCGTCTGTCGCCTGCGCGAGGATGAACCCTTCGTCCTGATCGATACCGGCGGGATTGCGGGTGAGGAAGAAGGCCTGGCCGGTGCCACCGCACGACAGGCCCGAGCCGCTGCGGAAGAGGCGGACCTGGTCCTGTTCGTGGTCGATGGTCGCGAAGGGCCTTCCGCGCTCGACGACGAAATCCTGCGCTGGCTGCGCAAGGCCGGCCGCCCGGTGCTGCTGGTGGTCAACAAGGTCGACGGCCTCGATGTCCGCCAGTCGGTCGGCGAGTTCGCGCGATACGGTTTCGAGGATGTCATCGCGACCGCGGCTTCGCACCGTTCCGGCATCGACGATCTGCTGGACGAAGTCTATCCGCGCCTGCCCGAGGCGGGCAGCGGCGAGACGCTCGACAACGATCCCGAACGCGTGCGCATCGCCTTCATCGGCCGGCCCAATGTCGGCAAGTCCACGCTGGTGAACCGCATCCTCGGCGAGGAGCGGATGATCGCCTCCGAGGTACCCGGCACCACGCGTGATTCGATCAGTACCGACATCGAGCGCGATGGCCGCAAGTACCGCCTGGTCGATACCGCCGGCCTGCGCCGCAAGTCGCGCGTGGATGAAGCGGTCGAGAAGTTCTCGGCGGTCAAGACCTTGCAGTCGATCGAGGAATGCCAGGTCGCGGTGTTGATGCTCGACGCGACCGAAGGTGTCACCGACCAGGACGCGACGGTGCTGAGCGCGGTGCTGGATGCCGGCCGCGCGCTGGTCGTCGCCATCAACAAATGGGATGGCTTGACCGATTACCAGCGCCAGCAGGCCGAGGACATGCTCTCGCGCAAACTGGCCTTCGTCGATTGGGCCGAGGCGGTGCGGATCTCCGCGCTGCACGGCTCCGGACTGCGCGAATTATTCCGAGCCGTGCATCGCGCGCATGCCTCGGCGACGCGCGAGTTCGGTACCAGCGAGGTCACCCGCGCGATCGAGATCGCCTACCAATCCAACCCGCCGCCGGTGGTGCGCGGGCATGTGGCCAAATTGCGTTTCGCCCATCCCGGCGGCAGCAATCCGCCGACTTTCATCGTCCACGGCTCGCGCCTGCGCACGCTCTCCGACACCTACAAGCGGTATCTGGAGAACTTCTTCCGCCGCCGCTTCAAGTTGGTCGGCACGCCGGTGCGCTTCGTCTTCAAGGAAGGCGAGAACCCGTACAAGGACAAGAAGAACGTGCTCAGTGATCGGCAGGTGGCATCGAGGCGCCGGTTGATCCGACACGTCAAGCGCAGGGGTTGAGGCATGGGCGTGCGTGTGTTGATGCCGGCCCAAGCGCGCGAGCGTCAGCAGGCGGGCGCACGGCTCATCGACATCCGCAGCGAGAGCGAGCGCGCCGCCGGCATGGCCGAAGGTGCCGAAGCAGTCGGACGAGATGACTTGCTGGGCGATGCGCCAGCGCAGTTGCCACGTGATGCCGCGATCCTGCTCATCTGCCAACGCGGCCTGCGCTCGCTCGCCACGGCCCAGTCGCTCATCGCGAAGGGCTTCGGTGATGTCGCCAGCGTCGAGGGCGGCACCGAAGCATGGCGCGATGCCGGCCTGCCCATGACGCATGAACTTGATCCAGATTTCGCCGACCGTTATTCGCGGCAGATGCGCTTGCCCGATGTCGGCGTTGAAGGCCAGCGCAAGCTGCAGGCAGCGCGCATCGTCATCGCCGGCGCCGGCGGACTGGGTTCGCCCGCCGCGTTCTATCTCGCGGCAGCGGGCATCGGCCACCTGCGGCTGGTCGATGACGACATCGTCGATCGCAGCAACCTGCAACGGCAAATCCTGCATGTCGATGCCGGCGTCGGCGTCGATGCCAAGGTCGAATCGGCACGCGAGCGTTTGTTCGCGCTCAATCCAACCACCATGGTCGAAGCGATCCGGGTGCGAGTCGATGCAGGCAACGCGGACGCGCTGATCGCCGATGCCGACGTGGTGATCGATGGCGCCGACAATTTCCCCACGCGCCATGCGCTCAACGATGCCTGTATCCGCCAGCGCAAGCCGCTGGTCTACGGCGCGGTGCAGCGCTTCGAAGGGCAGGCCAGCGTGTTCGATGCCGGGCGCCAGCCGGGCGTCGCGCCCTGTTATCGCTGCCTGTTCCCCGAGGCGCCCACCGATGCGCCCACTTGCGCGGAGGCCGGGGTGCTCGGCGTGGTGCCCGGGATCATCGGGTTGGTCCAGGCCGCCGAGGCGATCAAGCTGGTGCTGGGCATCGGCGAGCCACTGATCGGGCGCCTGTTGCGCTTCGATGCGCTGGCCATGCGTTTCCATGAAACCCGGCTGCGACCCGACCCGGATTGCCCGGCCTGCGGCAGCGGGTGGCGCGCCTGAGATCTCCAGTCCCTGGAGGCTGGAGCGGACGCAATGGCGGCGGAGCAGGCTTCACGGCTACATAATGTTACGCACCGTAACATCCGCCTCATCCACTCGATGAGGATTTGCGCCATGGCTTATTTCGAAGGATTCGTGACGGCGGTGCCGACCGCCAACAAGGACGCCTACCTCAAGCACGCCACGGACGGACAGGCGATGATGAAGGAACATGGCGTGACCCGCATGGTCGAGAACTGGGGCGACGACGTCGCGCAGGGCAAGGTCACCGATTTCCAGCGTGCGGTGCAGGCCAAGCCGGAGGAAACCGTGCTCTTCAGCTGGTTCGAATACCCGGATCGCAAGACGCGCGATGCTGCGAATGAAAAAATGATGGCCGATCCGCGTATGGAACAGATGGCCGAATCGATGCCGTTCGACGGCAAACGGATGATCTACGGTGGCTTCGACGCCATCCTCGACGAAGGCAACGGCGGCAAGGCCGGCTACACCGACGGCATGGTCACGCCGGTACCGGAAGCCAACAAGGACGCCTACCTGGAACTTGCACGCAAGACGTCGAAGAAGTTCCGCGACCTGGGTGCAGTGCGCGTGGTCGAAGCCTGGGGCGACGACATCCCCGATGGCAAGGTCACCGACTATCGCCGCGCGGTGAAAGCCGAATCCGGCGAGACCGTGGCGTTTTCCTTCATCCAGTGGCCTGACAAGGCGACCCGCGATGGCGCGTGGCAGAAGCTGATGGAGGACCCGGACATGCAGGACAACGCGATGCCATTCGATGGCAAGCGCATGTTCTGGGGCGGGTTCGCGCCGTTGCTGGATGGCTGAGCGGCAGCGGCAGCGAACGGCCTCGATATCGTCACCTCACGGTTCAAGGAGCCATCCCATGGGCAAGGAAAAAATGGTCACCTGTCTCTGGTTCGACCAGGGCCAGGCGCGCAAGGCCGCCGAGTTCTACGCCAGCGTGTTCCCGGACAGCAAGGTCGGGCAAGTGGTGGATTCGCCAGCCGACAATCCTTCGATGAAGGCGGGCGAGGAACTGACGGTCGATTTCACCGTGCTCGGCCGCCCGTTTTTTGGTTTGAATGGCGGCCCCGACTTCAAGCCGAACGAGTCGGTCAGTTTCCAGGTCGTGACCGATGACCAGGCTGAAACCGATCGCTACTGGAACGCGATCATCGACAACGGCGGCCAGGCCAGCGATTGCGGCTGGTGCAAGGATCGCTGGGGCTACTCCTGGCAGATCACCCCGCGTGCCTTGATGGACGCGATGCAGAACCCGGACCGCGCCGTGGCCAAGCGCGCGATGGAAGCGATGATGAAGATGCAGAAGATCGACATCGCGAAAATCGAGGCCGCCGTCAACGGCTGATCGCGGGCGCGACCTGTGCGTCAGCGCAGGAAGGTCGACAACGCTTCCAGGTACTCGCTGCGCGTCGAGATGCTGTCGTGGTTGGCGTCCGGGATGATGATTTCGCGGGTCGTGGCGGCCGGCAGCGCATGCAACAGCGCATCGGTGCTGGCCGCAGGCACCACGCGGTCGTTGCCTGCTCGGACGATGAGGATCGGCGTGCGCGCATCCTTCAGCCAGTCGACGCTGTCGTAGTTTTCCCGCAATAGCCAGCCAACCGGCAGCCACGGATAGTGCAGGCTGGCCACCGTGCGCATGCGGTCATACGGCGTCACCAGCACCAGCCGGTCGATGTCGCGTTGATGCGCGACGTGCGCGGCGACGCCGCTGCCCAGGCTGCGCCCGATCAGTGCGACCGGCTGTCCGGGATGCCGCTTCGCCACCTCGTCGTGCAGGGCCAAAGCATCAGCCAGGATCGCTTCGCTCGATGGCGTGCCATCGCTGCCGCCATAGCCGCGATAGGGCAGCAGGTAGGCACTCCAGCCGGCGCAGCAGTCGCCAAGCAGGCTGCGCGTGCCCTGCAGTGTTTCCGCGTTGCCGCCGAAATAGATCAGCGCACGCGGCTGCCCGGGTCGGTCGACCCAGCCGCGCAGCACGGCGCCATCCGGGCGTTGCAGCTGGAAGGTGGGCGCGATGGCGGCATCGGTGCGCGTCGCATCGGCGAAATAGACCAGCCGGCGCTGGCCGACGTAGAGGCCGGCCAGCAACAGCGCGAACGCGAGCAGCAGCAGGCCGCCACCGATCCACAGGGTTTTCATCGATGCGTTTCCGGTGGCTTCGGGGACATGCGGCCAGCATGCCGCAAGCCACGACTGGCCGC
The DNA here is from genome assembly GCA_023461075.1 of Pseudomonadota bacterium. Taxonomy (GTDB): domain Bacteria; phylum Pseudomonadota; class Gammaproteobacteria; order Xanthomonadales; family Xanthomonadaceae; genus Solilutibacter. The sequence continues at coordinate 8,288 of JAEWNY010000036.1, forward strand.
GAGCCGCGCGGGCCGGCGATAATGCGCGACGACATGGCGCATTTCGCGCCGCCAAGGCCCGCACCGCATGAGCAGCGCCCGCATCCTCGACGGCAAGCGCATCGCCGATGAAGCCCTGCACGCGATGCAGGCCGAAGTCGATGCGCGGATTGCTGCCGGAAAGCCGCGGCCAGGCCTGGCCGTGGTGCTGGTCGGCGATGATGCGGCCTCGCAGTCCTACGTGCGCAACAAGCGACGCGCGGCCGGGATCGTCGGCATCGAGACCTTCGACCACAATCTTGCCAGCGCCAGCGAAGAAGAGCTGCTCGCCCTCATCGACCAGCTCAATGCCGATCCGGCGGTGCACGGCATTTTGGTCCAGTTGCCGCTGCCGGGCATTCCGGATGCGAGCCGGTTGATCGAACGCATCGATCCGAAAAAAGATGTCGATGGCTTCCATCCACAGAACGTGGGCCACCTGGCGTTGCGCCAGTTCGGCCTGCGTCCGTGCACGCCGCGCGGCATCGTGCACCTGCTCAAGCAAACCGGCGAGCCGATCCGCGGCGCCAACGCGACGATTGTGGGTGTCTCCAACCACGTCGGCCGGCCGATGGCGATGGAACTGCTGATCGCTGGCTGCACGGTCACCTGCTGCCATCGCTTCACCCCGCCGGAGGTGCTGGAGGCCGCGGTGCGCAACGCCGATATCCTGGTGGTGGCGGTCGGCAAGCCCGGGATCGTCGCCGGCGAATGGGTGAAGCCCGGTGCGGTGGTGATCGATGTGGGCATCAACCGCACCGATGATGGCCGGCTGGTGGGCGATGTCGGCTTCGAAGCCGCGCTGGAGCGCGCCGGCTGGATCACCCCGGTGCCGGGCGGGGTGGGGCCGATGACTGTCGCCACCCTGATGCGCAACACGCTGGAGGCGGTTGAACTGCAGGAGCAGGGCGCGCCCGGAGCCGGCCCGGAGCAGCAGCCGCTCGCGCGCTGACACCAAGCGTGCGGCGAGGGCCACGGACGCGGTACAATGTCGCGCTTCCCAGACCCCGGATCCCGCATGCTCCGCATCCTGGCCGAAGCGCTCACCTACGACGACGTCTCCCTGGTCCCCGCGCACTCGCAAGTGCTGCCCAAGGACGTTTCACTCGCGTCGAACCTGACCAAGTCACTGCGCCTGAACCTGCCGATCGTCTCCGCGGCGATGGACACCGTGACCGATGCACGACTTGCGATCGCGATGGCGCAACTGGGCGGCATCGGCATCCTGCACAAGAACATGACCTGGCAGCAGCAGGCCGACAGCGTCCGTCGGGTCAAGAATTTCGAATCGGGGATCATCCGCGAGCCGTTCACGGTGACGCCGGATACCAGCATCGGCGAAGTGCTGAAGCTCACCCGCGCCCGCAACATCAGCGGCGTACCGGTGGTCGATTCCGAAGGCCAACTGGTCGGCATCGTCACCGGCCGCGACATGCGTTTCGAGAAGAAGCTGGACGATCCGGTCTACAACATCATGACGCGCAAGGACAAGCTGGTCACGGTGAAGGAGGGTGCCAGCGACGATGAGGTGCTCGATCTGTTCCACAAGTACCGCATCGAAAAACTGCTGGTGGTGAACGACGATTTCGCCTTGCGTGGCCTCATCACCGTCAAGGACATCCAGAAGAAGCGCGACAACCCGAACGCGGCCTACGATCCCGACGAGCAACTGCTGGTCGGCGCGGCGGTCGGCGTCGGCGGCGATACCGAACAGCGCATCGAAGCACTGGTCGACGCGGAAGTGGACGTGATCATCGTCGACACCGCACACGGCCATTCGCAGGGCGTGATCGAGCGCGTCGCCTGGGCCAAGAAAAGCTATCCGAAGCTGCAGGTGATCGGCGGCAACATCGTCACCGGCGATGCCGCGTTGGCCTTGATGGATGCCGGCGCGGATGCGGTGAAGGTCGGCGTCGGTCCCGGTTCGATCTGCACGACGCGCATTGTCGCGGGCGTCGGCGTGCCGCAGGTCACCGCGATCTCGATGGTGGCGGACGCCCTGCAGGATCGCATCCCGTTGATCGCCGATGGCGGCATCCGCTATTCCGGTGATCTCGGCAAGGCGCTGGCGGCGGGCGCATCGACCATCATGATCGGCGGCCTCTTTGCCGGTACCGAAGAGAGCCCCGGTGAAACCGAACTGTTCCAGGGCCGCAGCTACAAGAGCTACCGCGGCATGGGCTCGCTCGGCGCGATGGAGAAAGGCTCGAAGGACCGCTACTTCCAGGACACCAGCGATGCCGACAAGCTGGTGCCCGAAGGCATCGAGGGACGCGTGCCGTATCGCGGGCCGCTCTCCGGCGTCGTACATCAATTGGCCGGTGGTCTGCGCGCGACCATGGGCTACTGCGGCTGCGCCAGCATCGAAGAGATGCGTTTGAATCCACAGTTCGTGAAAGTCAGCGGCGCCGGCCAGCGTGAATCGCACGTCCACGACGTGCAGATCACCAAGGAACCGCCGAATTACCGCGCCAGCTGATGCGCTTCCATGAAGGGCGAGTGATTCGCCCTTCGTCGTTTTCAACGCATGATTCCTTGCCCGCCATGACCGACCTCCATTCCGACAAGATCCTGATCCTCGACTTCGGTGCGCAGTACACCCAGCTGATCGCCCGGCGCATCCGAGAGATCGGCGTGTACTGCGAGATCTGGGCCTGGGATCACGACCCGGCCGATATCGTCGCGTTCGGCGCAAAGGGCATCATCCTCAGCGGCGGCCCGGAATCGACGACTGAGGAGAACTGTCCGGCCGCGCCACAGCAGGTGTTCGATGCCGAGGTGCCGCTGCTCGGCATCTGCTACGGCATGCAGACGCTGGCCAAGCAATTGGGGGGCGAAACCGAAGGCGGCAACCAGCGCGAATTCGGCCATGCCGAGCTGGAACTGGTCGCGGACGATGCGTTGATGTCGGTGCTGAAGTCGCTGCCGGATGGCACCAATGTATGGATGAGCCACGGCGATCATGTATCCAAGGCGCCGCCGGGCTTCGCCATCACCGCGAAAACCGATCGCCTCGGCATCGCCGCGTTCGCCGATGACTCGAAGAAGATCTACGGCGTGCAGTTCCATCCGGAAGTCACCCACACGCGCGGTGGCGAGGCGTTGTTGCGGCGTTTCATGGTCGATATCTGTGGCTGCGAAACGCTGTGGACGCCGGCCAACATCATCGAGGACCAGATCACCCGCGTTCGCGAGCAGGTCGGTTCGGACGAAGTGATTTTGGGCCTCTCCGGTGGCGTGGATTCTTCGGTGGTCGCCGCGTTGTTGCATCGCGCGATCGGCGACCAGCTCACTTGCGTATTCGTCGACACCGGATTGCTGCGATGGAATGAAGGCGATCAGGTCATGGCCATGTTCGCCCAGAACATGGGTGTCAAGGTGGTACGCGTGAACGCAGCCGATCGCTACTTCGAAAAATTGAAGGGTGTCGAAGATCCGGAAGCCAAGCGCAAGATCATCGGCAACCTGTTCGTCGAAATCTTCGATGAAGAATCGAACAAGCTGGCGAATGCGAAATGGCTCGCACAGGGCACCATCTATCCGGACGTGATCGAATCGGCCGGCAGCAAGACCGGCAAGGCGCACGTCATCAAGAGCCATCACAACGTCGGCGGCCTGCCCGAGGACATGAAGCTGGGCCTGGTCGAACCGCTGCGCGAATTGTTCAAGGACGAGGTGCGTCGGCTCGGCATGGAGCTCGGCCTGCCGCGCGAGATGGTCTATCGCCATCCGTTCCCCGGCCCGGGCCTGGGGGTGCGCATCCTCGGAGAAGTGAAGCGCGAGTACGCCGCGCTGCTGGCACAGGCCGACCACATCTTCATCGACGAACTGCGCCGTGCCGATCTCTACGACAAGACAAGCCAGGCGTTCGCGGTGTTCCTGCCGGTGAAATCGGTCGGCGTGGTGGGCGATGCGCGCGCCTACGAATGGGTGATCGCGCTGCGTGCAGTTGAAACCATCGACTTCATGACCGCGCACTGGGCGCATCTTCCCTACGATTTCCTCGGCAAGGTGAGCAATCGCATCATCAACGAACTGCGCGGCGTCTCGCGCGTGGTCTACGACATCAGCGGAAAGCCACCGGCAACGATCGAGTGGGAATGAGCGCAGGACGATGAGCGAAGACGGGCTGCGCATCGTCGTGCTGGATGCGCATTGGCGCGAAGCACTCGCACGCATCCTGATCGATACGGTCGCGGGCAACGGCTCGGTCGGTTTCATGCACCCGCTATCGATGGATGAAGCGTTGGCGTTCTGGGATGGTGCCTTCGCCGCAGCCGGGCGCGGCGAGCGGTTGATCCTTGGTGCGCTGGATGGGGAACAGTTGCTCGGCAGCGTCACGTTGATTCTGTCGATGGCACCGAGCCAGCCGCATCGAGCCGAGTTGAGCAAGTTCATCGTCGCACCCGAAGCACGCGGACGCGGCGTCGGCGCGGCACTTCTGCAAGCGGTGGAAGCGGAAGCGATCGCGTGTGGCAAGACGCTGCTGGTACTCGATACGTCGGTGGTTGAAGGTGCGTCTTCTTTGTACTTTCGCCTCGGCTATCGCGAAGTCGGCGTGATTCCCGACTTCGCATTGAAACCTCATGGCGAACTGGCGGCGACGAGGTTGTTCTGCAAGCAGCTGTCGCCGAAACCGGAGCCGGCGGCGCCGGAGCCGCGCGACGAAGCCTTCATGCAGCAGGCGCTTGCGTTGGCGCAGCGCGCGCAGCTTGAGGACAACGAGATTCCGGTAGGCGCCTTGGTGGTTTCACCGGAAGGCCGGGTAATCGGCGAAGGCTGGAACCGCAACATCGCCGAACATGACCCGTCATCGCACGCGGAAATCGTGGCGATGCGCAGGGCAGGGCAAGCCCTCGGCAACCATCGGCTGGTGGGTTGCACCCTCTACGTGACACTGGAGCCTTGCGCGATGTGTGCGATGGCAATGGTGCATGCGCGCGTCGGACGGGTGGTGTTTGGTGCCTTCGACCCCAAGACCGGAGCAGCCGGCAGCGTATTCAACCTGATCGACGATCCGCGCCACAACCACCGTATCGAGGTGCGTGGTGGCGTGCTGGCTGATGAGGTCGGCCTGCGCCTGACCAATTACTTCCGCGCCAAACGCGGCCTCTCGCCGCGCTAGAGGTTGCGCCGGTTCAACTCGTGGTCGAGCTCCAGGTCGAAACTGCGCACCGAGAGCGTGACCTCGCGCCACATCGCGAAGCTGGCCACCAGCAGGAACAGCACGCCGAACACGGCGAGCACGGTGGGCAGTGCGCCGAGCCGGAACCCGAGGAAGGCATCCACCGCAAGTGCCAGACTGGTGCCGACGAAGCCGGCAAGCGCGCCGTACAGCATCCGGCAGGCGCGCAGCACCAGATAGGCGCGCTGGCGATGGCGGCGGATCTGCTCGTCGCGTTCGGCGCGGTCGGGCGCGTCATGCTTCCATTCGACGATCAGTGCGCGCAGCCGATCCACCACACGCGCCAGTCGCGCATTGGCCGATACCAGCAGCGAGGCGGTCGCCGCCATCAACAAGGCGGGCGCGAGCATCGCGGTCAGGATGGCGTAGTGGGCGAGGGCGGAGTTCTGGAACATGCCGTTATCATGCACGAATGAGCATCGATGACGCGACGCACGCCGACCTTCCCGACCATCGCCTGATCTGGATCGACCTGGAGATGACAGGGTTGGATACCGGGACGGACGAAATCCTCGAAATCGCGACGATCGTGACCGATGGGCAATTGAACGTGCTGGCCGAAGGGCCGGAATTGGCGATCGCCCATCCCCTGTCCACGCTGGAGGCGATGGACGAATGGAACCGCAACCAACACGGCAAGTCGGGTCTGTGGCGGCGTTCGCTGGAAGAAGGCGTGTCGATGGCCGAGGCCGAGTCGCGCACGCTCGCCTTCCTGCGTGAATGGGTGCCCGAGCGTGCCTCTCCGATGTGCGGGAACTCGATCTGCCAGGATCGCCGCTTCCTGCATCGGCAGATGCCGGAACTGGAGCGCCACTTCCACTATCGCAACCTCGATGTCAGCACGCTCAAGGAACTGGCGCGACGCTGGTCGCCAGCGATGCTGGAAGGCTTCGACAAGGAAGGCGCGCATACCGCGCTGGCCGACGTGCGCGATTCGATCGCCGAACTGCGCCATTACCGCCGCTACATGGGCACGCTGGCGGGGATCGCTGGAACCGCCTGAGCGCGGGTTTCAGAGCAGCGGCGCCATCATCCCGACCGCGTCCTGCAGCAGGCGGCGGTGGAACGGCCATGCCCGCACCGTGTCGATGTGCACCGGGTTGGACACGGACAGGTAGGCCTGCTGGCGTTGGCGGATCGACTGCGTGGTCTCGGCATTGGCGACCAGCAGGTTGTTCTCGAAATTGAGTTGCAGGCTGCGGCGGTCGATGTTGGCGGAACCGACCAGCGCCACTTCGCCATCGATGGTGAGCGACTTGGTATGCAGCAGGCCGAGCGGGTATTCGAAGACGTCAACTCCGCTGGCGAGCAGGTCGGCGTAGCTGCTGCGACAGGCGCTGGCGACCAGGAAGGAATTGTTGCGCGCCGGTACGACCAGCGTGGTCCGCACGCCCCGTCGCGGCGCGGCACACAGGGCGCGCACGATGGCTTCGTCGGGGACGAAGTAGGGGGTGGTGATGATCAGTTCATCCCGCGCGGCATAGATGGCGGCCACGAACATGTCGGACATCGCGTTGCCGCGGCTGGCCGGGCCGGTGGCGAACATCTGTGCGATGGCGCCGGGCGCCGGCGCGGCGGGCATCGGCATGTCCGCGGGCAGGGTATCCAGCGCTTCGCCGGTTTCCGCGATCCATGACGACAGGAAGATGTACTGCGCCTGGCGTGCGATGAGGCCTTCGCAGCGCAGCAGGATGTCGATCCATGGCGCGTAGCGTGGCGCGATGCGGAACGCCGGGTCCGCACAGTTCTGGCTGCCGCAGTAGGCGATGCGGTTGTCGATCACCGCGATCTTGCGGTGGTTGCGCAGGTCCAGCCGGCCCAACGCGAGATGACCCAGGCGCGGGATATCGTCCAGTGTGGCGAGCACGTGCACGCCGGCCTCGCGCAGCTGTCGCCAGCGCCCCGAACGGACGAAAGCGCGCGAACCCAGCGCGTCCACCATCGTCCGGCATCGCACGCCACGGCGTGCGGCGGCGCAAATCGCTTCGGCCACCTTGCCGCCGTTGTCGTCGTCCAGCCAGATGTAGAAACTGAGGTGGACGTGTTCACGCGCGGCATCGATGTCACGGACCAGTGCATCGATGGCGCGGTCGGAATCGCCCGTCGGCTGGTCGGCGGGTGCATCGGGATCGCCCAGCAGCTCGATGCGGTTGCCGCCGAGCGCGGGCAGGCCATCGATCGATTGCGCCAGTTGGAACAACGGCAGGAAACGGGGCGCGATGGCGGGTGCGGGATCGACGTCCGCCGGCTTGGGCAGGCGCGCCAGCGTGTCGCGCAGGCGCCGTGCGCGCCCGCGCCCGATGCTGGTCTCGCCCAGCAGGAAGTAGGCGACCAGTCCCGCCAGCGGCAACAGGGCGATGGCTGCTACCCAGGCTACCCGCGAAGCCGGCGTGCGACCGCCCCGGGTGATCGCTCTCGCCATCACGCCCGCATGCAGCACGAACAGCAGCAGGCTGAGCAACAGGCCGGGCAGAGAGTGCGGGGCGGACAGCAGGAACGCCATCAACGGCTCCGGGCGGGATTCGCTGCCAGCCTAGCGCAGCCGATGCGATGCGGTCTCGCGGAAACAGGAACCCCGGCTTCGCGCCGGCGTTCCGTTGACTCCAGGCGCGGGCGATCAGCCCGCCTTCGATTTCGCCAGCTTGAGCCAGGTATCGACCACGGTATCCGGATTGAGCGACACCGATTCGATGCCTTCGTCCATCAACCATTGCGCGAGGTCGGGATGGTCGCTCGGTCCCTGCCCGCAGATGCCGACGTACTTCTGCTTGCGCTTGGCCGCGGCGATCGCCATCGACAGCATCTTCTTCACCGCCGGATCGCGTTCGTCGAACAGGTTGGCGACGATGCTTGAATCGCGGTCCAGGCCCAGGGTCAGCTGGGTCATGTCGTTGGAGCCGATCGAGAAGCCGTCGAAGATGTCGAGGAACTCGTCCGCCAGCAGCGCGTTGGAAGGCACCTCGCACATCATGATCACCTTCAGGCCATTGTCCCCTTGGACCAGACCATTCCTGCGAAGGACTTCGATGACGGCGCGGCCTTCGTCGAGCGTGCGCACGAACGGGATCATCACCCACAGGTTGTCGAGGCCCATCTCCTCGCGCACGCGCTTGACCGCGCGGCATTCCAACGCGAACGCTTCGGCGAAATCCGGCGAGATGTAGCGCGAGGCGCCGCGGAACCCGATCATCGGGTTCTCTTCGTGCGGCTCGTAGCGCTTGCCGCCGATGAGATTGGCGTATTCGTTGGACTTGAAGTCCGACAGGCGCACGATCACCGGATTCGGTGCCACTGACGCGGTAATCGTGGCGATGCCTTCGGCCAGGCGATCGACGTAGAAGTCCACCGGCGATGCATACCCGGTGATGCGCGCATCGATCCTGGCCTTGGTTTCGGCGTCCTGCTTCGAATACTCGAGCAGCGCCTTCGGATGAACACCGATATGGCTGGCGATGATCATCTCCAGACGGGCCAGGCCAATGCCGGCGTTCGGCAGCTGGCCGAAGTCGAATGCACGCTCCGGGTTGGCGACGTTCATCATGATCTTCATCGGCGCCGGCGGCATGTTGCCGAGATCGGTGGTGGTGCGTTCGAAGGGCAGGGCGCCGTCATAGATGTAGCCGGTGTCGCCCTCCGCACAGCTCACCGTGACCGGCTGACCATCGGTGATCTTGTCCAGCGCATCACCGGTACCGACGACCGCCGGCACGCCCAGTTCACGCGCGATGATGGCGGCATGGCAAGTGCGCCCGCCACGGTTGGTGACGATGGCGGCGGCGCGCTTCATCACCGGTTCCCAGTCGGGGTCGGTCATGTCGGCGACCAATACGTCGCCCGGCTGCACGCGGCTCATGTCATCGAGCGTGCGCACCACGCGGGCGGTGCCGGCACCGATCTTCTGGCCGATGGCGCGGCCCTCGGCCACCACCTCGCCGCGTTGCGAAAGCGCGTAGCGCTCGATCTGGTTGACGTGGGCGCGCGACTTCACCGTTTCAGGCCGCGCCTGCAGGATGTAGAGCTTGCCGGTGTCGCCGTCCTTGCCCCATTCGATGTCCATCGGGCGACCGTAGTGTTGCTCGATCACGAGGGCCTGCTTGGCGAGTTCGTGCACGTCGGCATCGCTGATGGAGAACTTGCCGCGCAGGGCCTCTGGCACCGGCTCGATGCGCACGCGCTCGCCGGCGACATCCGAATACACCATGCGTTGCTGCTTGCTGCCGATGCCGCGACGCAGGATCGCCGGCTTGCCGGCCTTGAGCGTGGGCTTGTAGACGTAGAACTCGTCCGGGTTCACCGCGCCCTGCACCACCATTTCACCGAGGCCATAGCTGGAAGTGATGAAGACGACATCGCGGAAACCGGATTCGGTGTCGAGGGTGAACAGCACACCGGATGCACCGATGTCCGAGCGCACCATCTGCTGGATGCCGGCTGACAGGAACACGTCTTCGTGGGCGAAGCCGTGGTGCACGCGATAGGCGATGGCGCGGTCGTTGTAGAGCGAAGCGAACACTTCCTTGACCTTGTGCACGACATCATCCGCGCCGGTCACGTTGAGGAAGGTTTCCTGCTGGCCGGCAAAGCTCGCATCCGGCAGATCTTCGGCGGTGGCGGAAGAACGCACGGCCACCGCGAGGTTGTCGGATCCGGCTTCCTTCGACATCCGCATGTAGGCTTCGCGGATATCGGCTTCGAGTTCCGGTTGCAGCGGCGCATCGATCACCCAACTGCGGATCTCCGCACCCGCTTTCGTCAGCGCCGGCACGTCCTCGACATCGACCGTCGCAAGCTTGTCGTAGATGCGCGCGTGCAGGTCGTTGTGGGCGATGAAGGCCTTGAAGGCGTCGGCGGTGGTGGCGAAACCGCCCGGCACCGAAACCCCGAGGTCGGCCAGCTGTCCGATCATCTCGCCGAGCGAGGAATTCTTGCCGCCCACTTGGGCGAGATCGGTCAGGCGCAGGTCTTTCAGCCAGAGGATGTTCGGGTTCAAGGCGGGCTCCGGAAGGCGGGGAAGGGGACGGCAGGCCGTCAGCAGGCTATTTTAGCCGTTCCGGCGAATACGATTTCATCCTTTCATCCAGAGCTGCCCATGCCCGCATCGCGCCCCGTCTTCTATGTTTCCGATGGCACCGGCATCACTGCCGAAACCATTGGCCACAGCCTGCTGACCCAGTTCACGGAGGACGACTTCGATACCGATCGGCTGCCATTCGTCGATACGCCAGAGAAGGCGCGAGCTGCCGCTGCCGAGATCCGCCGGGCAGGGGACATCGCGAATGCGCGCCCGATCGTCGTCAATACCGTGGTCGATCCGGACTTGACCGCGCTGCTGGCCGAGAGCGGGGCGTTGATGCTGGATGTGTTCGCGCCGTTCATCGCGCCGCTCGAGCAGGAACTGGGCAAACAGCGGCAGGCGCGCGTAGGCAAGGCGCACGGCATTGTCGATTTCGACACCTACCACCAGCGCATCAACGCGATGAACTATGCGCTGACCTTCGATGACGGCGTGCGGATGGATTACAGCGAGGCCGACGTGATCCTGGTCGCGGTGTCACGCGCCGGCAAGACGCCGACCTGCGTCTATCTGGCGCTGCATCACGGCGTGCGCGCCGCCAATTATCCGCTGACCGAAGAAGACCTGGACAGCGACCGGCTGCCGGCCAAGTTGCGGCCGTTCAAATCGCGGCTGTTCGGCCTGACCATCGACCCGGACCGGTTGGCGATGATCCGCCAGGAGCGCCGCCCGAACTCCCGCTACGCGGAACTGGCCACCTGCAAGCGCGAAGTCGCCGCGGCCGAGGCGATGTTCCGCACCGAGGGTATCCCGGTGCTGTCCACCACCCATGCATCGATCGAGGAGATTTCCAGCCGTGTGCTGGAAACGCTCGGCATCAACCGTGAGATGTACTGAGCGGGATGAACCGCACACGACGCAAGGCTTGCCCTGCGCCGCCCACGATGTAGGATCGGGGATGTGAGCACGGTCCTTGCCCCGGTCGTTCGGTTTCCTAGACTCAGCCGTTTCGGCTGGCTGATGGGCTTGTACGCCGAGAACCACCGCAAGCTGGAGCGGCTGTTCGCGCCCGCATTGCTGGCCGAAGGACTTTACCGCTCGCGCGCGGCGGGCGGCCTGCCGCTGCGGCTGGAAGTGATCGAGCAGCATAAGTTCACCACCGAACTGCGGCTGACCTATGACGTGCTCGATCCGGTCACCGGAGAGCCCGATCCTTCCGCGCATGTTCGCCTGTACCGCGATGCACGCCAGGCCGAGGCCACTCACTGCTATGTCGGCCGCCGCTGGCAGGACGTGATCGGCATGTATCCGCCGCCCGCCGAACTGGTCAGCCACCGGCTGCAGATGAACACCTTCCTCGGCAAGTGGCTGGACTATCTGGGCGGGCAGGGCCATGGCGTGGCCACTCTGTTGCCGGTCACGGGGAATGTAGTGGTCGCATCGGGTGTTGACGCCCAAGGCAATGCTCTCTAAACTTCCGCGCTTCCAGCCCGTGGGGCCATAGCTCAGCTGGGAGAGCGCCTGCATGGCATGCAGGAGGTCGGCGGTTCGATCCCGCCTGGCTCCACCAAAATCCCGCAAAGGCCGCGGGGTTTCCAAGGCAACACAGTTTCAGCGTCCCCATCGTCTAGAGGCCTAGGACACCTCCCTTTCACGGAGGCGACCGGGGTTCGAATCCCCGTGGGGACGCCATTTCATCGCAAGATCTTCAGGCCGCCGCAAGGTGGCCTTTTTTCTGTCGTCGTACACCAAGCCGAGATCACCGCGTTCGGGTTCACGAAGAATTGATATGGCGCGTCGGAGGGGTGTAAAGTGCCCCACATGCAGCTAAGTACTGCCGTCCCACGATGCCTGCTGGTGCTCCTGTTGCTCCTCAATGGGTTCGCCAATGCCAGCGCGTCGATGCCGGGCATGTCGAACGGCAACGACGCAGAGCCGGCGCGTAGCGGGGAAGTGGCCGCATCGATGCAAGACGGGCCCTGCCATTCGCATGAAGACGCCGACGCCGGTGTCAGCCCGCCGGGCAACGCCGTCGTCGCCGACGACTTCACCGCGAGTGACGACGCCAACCCGCACGCCTGCTGCGCCGAAGGCGACTGCAGCGGGCATGGTTGTCGTTGCGATTGCCTGATGTTCGGCGCGGCGCTGCCCTCGATTCCACCTTCGATGCCGCTACGTCTGGCGATGCCGGTGGAATCGATCTTGATGCCATCGGCGCACCCGGCACCCCCACGCCGAAAAAACCAACGACCTCCCATCGGCTGACCGGCATCGCGTCGCGCGACGCATGTCCCGCCTGCGCGCGCAGGCGACCGTCATCCGCAGGAGTTCCTCATGTCATCGCATGGTTCAAGGGCTGCAACAGGCATCCCGCATCTCTCCCGTCGACGTTTCATCCAGGGCCTCGCCAGTTGTGGCGCGGTGTTGGGCCTGGGCCTGTGGCCGAAGGCGAGCTGGGCATTGAAGTCGGAAGGTCAACTGGAAGTGCTCTCCGGCACCGACTTCGACCTCCAGGTTGGCGAAACGTTGGTCAATTACACCGGCAAGACCCGGCCCGCGGTCACCATCAATGGTTCATTGCCGGCACCGCTGTTGCGCTGGAAGGAGGGCACGACCGTGTCCTTGCGCGTGCGCAACGACTTGCCGCGCGGTTCGATCCACGGCCCGGACACGTCGGTGCATTGGCACGGCATCCTGCTGCCGGCCAACATGGATGGCGTGCCGGGGATGAGCTTCGACGGCATTCGCCCCGGCGAGAGCTACCTCTATCGTTTCAACGTCAAGCAGGCCGGCACGTACTGGTACCACAGCCATTCCGGCTTCCAGGAGCAGGGCGGCATGTATGGCCCGCTGGTGATCGATCCGATCGAACCCGAGCCGTTCGCCTACGACCGCGATTACGTGGTGATGTTTTCCGACTGGACCGACATGAATCCGGCGGATCTTTTCGCGCGGCTGAAGAAGATGGCCAGCCACGACAATTACTACCAGCGCACGGTCGGTGACTTCATGCGCGATGTCGGCAAGCATGGCCTGGCGACCACGGTCGAGGACCGCAAGGGCTGGGGTCGGATGCGGATGACCCCAAGCGACCTCTCCGACGTCAACGCGCACACCTACACCTACCTGCTCAACGGCACGACATCGCTGGGCAACTGGACCGGACTGTTCAAGCCCGGGGAAAAGGTGCGCCTGCGTTTCATCAATGGCTCGGCGATGACCTATTTCGATGTCCGCATCCCTGGCTTGAAGATGACGGTGGTCGCGGTCGATGGCCAATACGTGCATCCGCTGACGGTCGAGGAGTTGAGGATCGCGGCGGCGGAAACCTTCGATGTGCTGGTCGAGCCGAGCGGGCAGGACGCCTTCACCATCTTCGCCCAGGACAATGCGCGCACCGGCTATGTCAGCGGCACGCTGGCGGTCCGCGAGGGTTTGCGCGCGCCGGTCCCGCCGCTTGATGCGCGGCCTTTGCTGACCATGGCCGACATGGGCCACGGCCACATGGATGCGATGAAGGGCATGGAAGGTGGCTGCGGCGCCAACATGAAGGGCATGGAAGGCGGCTGTGGCGCGAGCATGGGGCATGCGATGCCGATGCCGAAGCCGTCATCGACCGATGCGCACGCGGGCCACGCGATGCAGGGCATGGACCATGGCGATGGCGGGATGCAGGCGCATCCAGCCAGCGAAACCAACAACCCGCTGGTCGACATGCAGACCATGACGCCGGCAGCCAAGCTGGACGATCCCGGCATCGGCTTGCGCGACAACGGTCGCAAGGTGGCGACTTACGCCGACCTCAAGAGCCGGTTCGAAGACCCCGATGGCCGTGAACCCGGGCGCACGGTCGAGCTGCACCTGACTGACCACATGGAGAAATTCGCCTGGTCGTTCGACGGCATCAAGTTCGCACAGGCCGAACCGTTGCGGATGACCTACGGAGAGCGCCTGCGTATCGTGTTGGTGAACGACACGATGATGAGCCATCCCATCCACCTGCATGGCCTTTGGAGCGACGTGGAGGACGAGGGCGGCAACTTCCACCTGCGCAAGCACACCGTGGACATGCCGCCGGGCACGAAACGAAGTTACCGGGTACGCGCAGATGCGTTGGGGCGATGGGCCTACCACTGCCACCTGTTCTTCCACATGGAGTCCGGCATGTTCCGGGAAGTGGAGGTGCGGGAATGAACGCCCCCATCCGTTCGATACTGGCCTTGGCCGTCACGTGGGCGCTGTGCGCGTCGGGAACCGCCTTCGCCCAACACGCGGGCCATGCGGCGCCCAAGTCCGGGCAGCAGTCGCACGCAACCAACGCGACTGAAGCTTCCCGGGCGAAGGCGGCGGACCACTCGCAGATGGACCACTCGCAGATGGACCACTCGCAGATGGACCACTCGCAGATGGAC
>JAEWNY010000037.1 GCA_023461075.1 Pseudomonadota bacterium
GGCGCGGTGAACGAGGACAGCCAGTTGCCATTGGTCGCGGTGTAGAAGTCGCTGCACTCTGGCGTGACCGCGGGCGTCGCGGCGCGCGTGGCGCGCTTCTTCTGCGCGTGGGCGGGGGCGGTGGCCATCGCGGTCAGGGCGAGCAGCAGGGCGAGGGCAAGCGGCTTGGCTGGGGACATCATGCATTCCGTCATGGGGATCGCCGAAGTCTAACAAGCCCGGCCTGTTCGGTTGCCGCGCGAAGGTGAACGGAAGCGGCATCGCCCATCCTTGTCGCCCATCAAAAAGCCCGGCACGTGGCCGGGCTTTCGGGCAGCGAACGGGAGGCCCGCTTACCAGATCACCACCTGCCTGTCGCCGTCGCGCACCATCGCATCGCCGGTCTTGCAATCGAACGCCTTGGCGAAGGCCGGCATGTTGCTCGGCGCGCCGATCGCGCGGAAATTGGCCGGCGCGTGCGGATCGGTGGTCAGCCGCACGGACAACTCGTCCGGGGTGAAGTTGCGACGCCAGACCGTGGCCCAGTTGGCGAAGAAGCGCTGGTCGCCCGACAGGCTGTCGATCGCGCTCGGCGCCTTGCCGCCCAGCGCACGCTGGTAGGCGTCGTAGGCGATGGCGAGGCCGCCCAGGTCGGCGATGTTCTCGCCCAGCGTCAGGCTGCCGTTGACGTGCTTGCCGGGCTGCGCCTCATAGCCGTTGAACTGCTGCACCAGCTTGTTGGTGAGGTTGGCGAAGCCCTTGGCATCGGCCTCGCTCCACCAGTTCTCGAAGTTGCCGTTCGGCCCGAAGCGACTGCCCTGGTCGTCGAAGCCGTGGGTCATCTCGTGGCCGATCACCGCGCCGATGCCGCCGTAGTTCACCGCGTCGTCGGCCTTGCCATCGAAGAACGGCGGCTGCAGGATCGCCGCCGGGAACACGATCTCGTTCATCTGCGGGTTGTAGTAGGCATTCACCGTCTGCGGACTCATGCCCCACTCGCTGCGGTCGACCGGCTGGCCGATCTTCGACAGGTTCCACTTGTAGTTGAATTCGTTGGCGGCCAGCACATTGCCGATGTAGCTCTCGCGGTTGGTGGCGAGGCCGGCCCAGTCGCGCCACTTGTCCGGGTAGCCGATCTTCGGCGTGAACGCCGCCATCTTGGTCAACGCCTTGGCCTTGGTGTCGGCCGACATCCAGGCGAGGTTCTCGATGCGCGCCTTGAACGCCTCCTGCAGGTTCTTCACCAGCGTCTCCATCCGGGCTTTGGATTCGGCGGGGAAGGCGACCTTGACGTACATCTGGCCAAAGGCTTCGCCGGCCTGGTTCTCGATGGTGCCGAGCACCCGCTTCCAGCGCTCCTTGATCTGCTTCTGACCGCGCATCGCCTGGCCATAGAAATTGAAGTTCTCCTGCACGAAGGCATCGGAGAGATACGGCGAGGCCTCATCGACCATGTGGAAGCGCAGGTAGTTTTTCCATTGCTCGGCCGGCACGTCGGCCAGCATCTTCGAGACTTCCTGGTGGAAGGCCGGGATCGCCAGCGAGAACATTGCAGGTTGCGCGACGCCCTGCGATTCGAAGAACTTCGACCACGGGAAGTTAGGCGTCAGCTTGTCGGCATCGGCCACGCTGACCGGGTTGTAGTAGAGCGCGACATCGCGCGAGAGCTCCTCGCTCGACTTCGACACGCGCGCGAGGCGGGTTTCGAACTTCACCACGTCGGCGGCCTGCTTGGCCGCGTCGGCGACCGGCGTGCCTGACAGCTCCAGCACCTTGGCCACGTGTTGCTGGTAGGCCTCAAGCTTGGCCTTCTTGTCGGCATCGAAGTAATAGCCCTTGTCGGGCAGGCCCAGGCCGCCTTGCGCGGCGTAGGCGATATTGGTGTTGGAATCCTTGAAATCCGCATTCGCGCCGAATCCGAACAGCGAGCCCTCCCCCTTGGCGAACGACTGCCGCAGGTATTCGGCGATCGAGGCGGTATCGGTGAGCTTGTCGATCTCGGCAAGCTTCGGCGCGAGCGGTTGGATGCCCTGCGCGTCGATCTTGGCCTGGTCCATGCCGGTGGCGTAGAGGTCTCCGATAATCTTGTCGATGCCGGTCGCGTTCTTCATCGCCGCCGCCTGCTCGGCCAACTGGTGCTGCACGGCGGTTGAGCGCTCGTCGAGCATCTCGAACGCGCCCCAACTGGTACGGTCGCCGGGGATCGCGTTGGCCGCCAGCCAGTTCTTGTTGATGTAGCTGCCGAAGTCGGTGCAGGCATTGCCGCTGGCATCGATGTCGCTGGCCTTGAAGCTGTTCATCGGCGGCAGCTTGCTTTCATCGAGCGTGTAGCCGCTGCTCGCGGCAGGGGTTGTCGATGCCGAGGCGGTGGCGTCCGCGTTGGCTTGGGTGGCGTCTTTCTCCGGGCAGCCGGTGAGTGCGGCGGCGACGGCGAGCGTCAGGGCGAGACGGGGCAGGGCGATGTTGCGCATGGAGAGGTTCCGGTGTTCGGCCCGCGACGCGGGCGCTGCGAAGCGCACTTTACGCCTGCCGATGCACGGGCAGGGATGCCGGAAGTCATGGCTATTCGGCGCGTGTTAGGGTTCGGCCGGATCAAGGCAGGACAGGTGGCTCGATGCAGGTTCATTTCCACGGCGCGGCCGGCATGGTGACCGGCTCCATGCATCTTGTCGAAGCGGCCGGCCGGCGCATCCTGCTCGACTGCGGCATGGTGCAGGGCAGCGCCGAAGCCGAGGCGAGCAACATCGAGCCGTTCCCGTTCGATGTCGCCACGCTCGACGCGCTGGTGCTCTCGCATGCCCACATCGACCATATCGGCCGGGTCCCGTTGCTGGTCAAGCGCGGTTTCCGTGGGCCGATCTTCGCGCAGGAAGCCACCGCCGAACTGCTGCCGATCATGCTGCTGGATTCCGCCTCGCTGCAGGAGTCCGAAGCCGAACGCTTCAATCGCAAGCGCGGCGCGAACGAGCCGGAAATGCTGCCGCTGTACACGCGAGAGGATGTCGAAGCCACGCTTGAACAGGTGCGCAGCCTCCCGTATCACGCGCGCAGCGCTGTAGCGCCCGGCATCGACATCCATTTCCGCGATGCCGGCCACATCCTCGGCTCGTGCATCGTCGAGGTGTTCGCCGATGGCCGCAGCCTGGTGTTCTCGGGCGACCTCGGGCCCAAGGGCACGCCGATCATCCGCGATGCGGAAACCATCGAGCACGCCGACCTGTTGCTGATGGAATCGACCTACGGCGATCGCAACCACCGCGACCGCGCCGAGACCATCCGCGAACTCGGCGGCATCCTCGAGGAGGCGTGGCGCCACAAGGGCAACGTGCTGATACCGGCATTCGCGGTGGGTCGAACGCAGGAACTGCTCTACTGGTTCGCGCGGCATTGGGACGATTGGGCGATGTCGCGTTGGCGCATCTTCCTGGACAGCCCGATGGCCGGGAAGGTGGTCAGGGTCTACGACCGCAACCATGATCTTTTCGATGCCGATGCGCAGGATGTCTGGCGCGGCACGCCCAATCCGTTCCGGCTGCCCAACCTGCACCTCACCGAATCGGCCGAGGAGTCGATGGGCATCAATGCCATCGAAGGCGGTGCGATCATCATCGCCGGCAATGGCATGGCCAGCGGCGGACGCATCCTGCATCACCTCAAGCGAAACCTGGGACGGCGGCAGGCGCACGTGGTGTTCGTCGGTTACCAGGCCGAACGCACGCTCGGGCGCAGGCTGGTGGATGGCGCGAAATGGGTGCGCATCCACGGCCGCGACTATCGCGTCAACGCGCAGCGCCACACCGTCGGCGGCCTGTCCGCGCACACCGACCAGAACGGCCTGCTCGACTGGTACGGCGGCTTCAAGCCATCGCCGCCCGTGGTGCTGGTGCATGGCGAAGACATCGCGCGCGAGGCCTTGGCCGGCGAAATGCATGAGCGTTTTGGCGTGCATGCGCAGCTCGCGCGCCCGGGCATGACGCTGGAGGTGTGAGATGAGTGAACCGAAGACCCGCCCGACATCGCAATCCGTGGCGGATTTCCTCTCCGACCAACCGGAGGCGCGACGCAAGGACTGCGAGGCGATCGACACGATGATGCGCGAAGCCAGCGGCGAGCCGGCGGTGATGTGGGGTTCGGCGATCGTCGGCTACGGGCGCTACCTTGCACCGCGCGCCGATGGCAGCGCCTACGAATGGCCGATGATCGGATTCTCGCCGCGCAAGCAGGCGCTGGTGCTGTACCTGATGGCGGATTTCGACCAGCAGGAAACGCTGCTCGCCAAGCTGGGCAAGCACAGCACCAGCAAGGCCTGCCTGTACATCAAGCGATTGTCGGACGTGGATGTCGGCGTGTTGAAGAAGATGATCGAGCGCAGCGTCAAGGCGATGGAATCGCGCCGGCTGCGCGATTGAGTACTACGGGCTTGCGAGCCGGTGGCCGATGCGCCACAGTCGGCCGCATTCGACCGGGGAGGTGGACCATGAAGCTCAAGGTATTGTCGCTTGCGTGCATCGTCGCCTTGCCGGCATCGTCCGTATTCGCCAGGGAACTGTGCGCAGACTTGGTGGTGACGAACGCGCGCATCCGCACGCTGGATCAAGCGCGGCCGCTCGCCACTGCCATTGCAGTCTCCGGCAACCGCATCGTGCAGGTCGGCGATGACAACGGCGCGCGCGCCTTGGCCTGCCCATCGACCCGCATGATCGACGGTGGCGGCCGCCTGTTGCTGCCCGGCTTCAACGACAGCCACGTGCATTTCATGTCGGGTGGCGAGGGCCGCAGTTCGGTGGACCTGCGAGACGCCGCCAGTCCGGCGGAGTTCACCCGCCGCATCGCCGAGTTCGCCAAGAAGCTGCCGAAGGGCGAATGGATACTGCTCGGCAACTGGGATCACGAACGCTGGACGCCGGCCGAGTTGCCGACCCGCCAGATGATCGATGCGATGACGCCCGAGCATCCGGTGTTTGTCTCGCGGCTGGATGGTCACATGGCGCTGGCCAACTCGCTGGCGCTGAAACTGGCGAAGATCGATCGTTCGACCCGCGACATCACCGGCGGCGAGATCGTGCGCGATGCATCAGGCGATCCGACCGGCATCCTCAAGGATGACGCGATGGCCCCGGTATTCGCCGTGATTCCCGAGCGCAGCCTCGCGCAAAAAATGGAATACGCGCAGGCCGCGACTGATTATGCGGCGTCGCTCGGCGTCACCAGCGTGCAGGACATGAACGGCGAGATCGGCTTGCCGGTCTACCAGGTGCTGCTGGATCGAGGCACGCTGAAGACGCGCATCTACGCGGTCACGCCGTTGACCCGGTGGGAGCGTTGGCGCGATGTCGGCGTGCGCGAGGGCTTCGGCAACCCGATGCTGCGCGTCGGTGGATTGAAGGGTTTCACCGATGGCAGCCTGGGCTCGACCACCGCGTGGTTCCGCAGGCCCTACCTCGACGCGCCGCACAGCCACGGGCTCGCATTGTCCGAGTTCTCGCATCATCGGGACAACGTCGGCGGCGCGGATCGCGCCGGCCTGCAGGTGATGATCCATGCGATCGGCGACCGTGCCAACGAGGAAACACTGAAGGTCTACGAGGAAGTGGCGAAGCAGGATGACCAGCGCGACCGCCGCTTCCGCATCGAGCACGCGCAGCACCTCGACCCGGCGCTGATCAGGCGCTTCGCCGCCGATGGCGTGATCGCCTCGATGCAGCCCTACCACGCGGCCGATGACGGTCGCTGGGCGCACAAGCGCCTGGATGCCGGACGCATCGCCGGCACCTATGCTTTCCGCAGCCTGATCGATGCCGGCGTGCACCTGGCGTTCGGCACCGATTGGGAAGTCGCGCCACTCGATCCGATGCTGGGCATCCACGCCGCGGTCACCCGTCGCACGCTGGATGGCGCCAACCCGGGTGGATGGGTGCCGCAGCAGAAGATCAGCGTCGATGAAGCCGTGCGCGCCTACACCGTGGGATCGGCCTATGCCGAGCGCCAGGAACAGCACAAGGGCATGTTGCGCGAAGGCCAACTTGCCGATTTCGTGCTGTGGTCGCAGGACATCTACGAAGTGGCGCCCGAGCGCATCGCCGAAACCCGTGCGTTGCTCAGCGTGGTCGATGGGCGCGTGGTGTTCGAAGGCAAAACCGACAGGTAACACCCGGCACCCTGACTTCCGGCCCGTGCGGGGGCTGTTCCAAGAGCGCCGGCACAGCACCACTGCCAATCCGGTAGTCACTGTGAGGATGGAGGAGTGCCCGCCGAACCCAGCCTCGATCCCTCCAACAAGCTGATCGACCGGGTGTCCTCTGATAACCGCAAGAAGGTGACGTTGCAGTGGAACGACTTGCGGAAGCCGGAAAAGAGCAGGCCGCGCAAACGCGCGGCCTGTGACTTGCCTCGGCTACGGGATCAGTTGGCGCGCTTGCCCGGCGAGGAGGCATCCTCCAGCTTGCCGTCGTTGCGCGAGGCCGAACCGTCGGTCAGCTTGTCGCGTTCCAGGCCGGCATTGCGGCCCTGAACGCGCAACTGGTTGTCGACGTCACGCACGCCGGGCGTGGCTTCGGCCAGATCCTCGGCGCGATGCTTCATGGCCCGCATGCTGACGTTGCCGGTCAGTACCGCCACGCCTTCGCGCACGCTCACCTCAATGTTGCTGGCATCGACATCCGGCGCATCGGTGAGCGAATCGCAGAGGTCATCGCAGATGCGCGCGTCAGTACGCTTGTAGTTGCGCGGGCCGACGCCGCGGAAATCCTCGCGCTCGGCGAAATCCGCACGTGCCCAATCGCGCATCGAAGTGCGCTTCAGCGCACGCGGATCTCGCAGGCGATAGGCCTGCTCGGCGAAATCCGGATGCAGTTCGCCACCTTCGTGATGGCCCCGGCTGGAGCCGTAGCGCTCGGCATCGGCATAGCCGCTGGAAACGCCGTAACCGCTGCCAAGACGCGGTCCTGAGTAGTTGGCGCGCTCGCCCGCGCGGCGGTAGCCACCGGCGGGGGCGACCCACTCGGAGCCGGGATGGCTGTCGTCGCTGTCGTAAGGCCGCACGGCAAAGGTGGAATCATCGTCGTAACCACGATCGCGGTCGCGCGCGCGGCGTTCCAGCGCGTCGCGTTCGTCGAGATCATCCTGGAAAGGGCGGGAAGCGTGGCGCTGATGCTCGCGGCGGTGATGCGGCTCGGCCTCGGTGCGCTTGCGATGGTCGGGCTGACGGTCTTTGTCTTGCCAATGGGGGCGGTTCATGTCGTGTCCTCGATGTGGGGGAGGGACGACCGGCTCGATGGCTGGGTATCGGGTGGTTCCGCATTGCGGTCCGGAGCCGATCATCGGAAATAGCATCGCAAAAACCGCATTCGCGCCGCGTGACCGAATGCCCTCGCAGCTGAACGAAGCCGGAAATCCCCAGGCACATCCCGTGCACCGCCTTCGCGTACAATGGCGGCATCAGCGCACGGCTGGTCCGTTTTCCACGGCAGCCCGCTCTTGGCCCGCACTGCGCGCCATCGGCCTCTTCCGCACGTCTTTCGTCGCGCTGCCACACCGGGCCTCCCGGCCGGTGTCATCCGATTACTCGCAGCGCGGCATGGAAAGCTCCGGGTAAACCTGCATCGCGATCCCGCGATGTGGTTTCGCTTGACGGAGTTACTCAATGACGTTTGAAAACCTCGGGCTTTCGCCCGCGTTGCTGCGTGCGCTTGCCGATGCCGGCTATGCCACGCCCACCCCGATCCAGCAGCAGGCCATCCCGCTGGTGCTGGCCGGCCACGACCTGCTCGGTGCCGCCCAGACCGGCACCGGCAAGACTGCCGCGTTCGGCCTGCCGATGCTGCAGCGCCTGGCCAAGGCGACGCCGCCCAAGGGCCCGCGCAAGCCGCGCGCCCTGGTGCTGGTGCCGACCCGCGAACTGGCGGTGCAGGTCGCCGACAACCTCAAGACCTACGCGCGCCACCTGCGCCTGAATGTCACCACGCTGTTCGGCGGGGTCGGCATGCAGCCGCAGATCGACAACCTGCATCGCGGCGTCGACGTGCTGGTCGCCTGTCCGGGCCGCCTGCTCGACCACATGGAGCGTGGCACCGCCAAGCTCGATGCGGTGGAAGTGCTGGTGCTGGACGAGGCCGACCGCATGCTCGACATGGGCTTCCTGCCGGCGATGAAGCGGATCCTTGCGCGGGTGCCCAAGGAGCGGCAGTCGCTGCTGTTCTCGGCCACCTTCGAGCCGCGGATCAAGTCTCTGGCACTCGACTACCTGCGCGATCCGCAGGAGGTACAGGTCGCCGCGCAGAACACCATCGCCGACACCATCGTGCATCGCGTGCATCCGGTCGATGCGAAGAAGAAGCGCGACCTGCTGGTCGAGATCCTCGCCGAGCGCCATACCGATCGCGTGCTGGTGTTCGGCAAGACCAAGCACGGCTGCAATCGACTGGCCGAGCAGCTCGAGGGCGCCGGCCTGCCGGCGCTGGCCATCCACGGCAACAAGAGCCAGGCGGCGCGGCAGAAGGCGCTGGATGCGTTCAAGTCCGGCAAGACCCGCATCCTGGTCGCCACCGATGTCGCCGCGCGTGGCCTCGACATCCCGGCCCTGCCGTTGGTGATCAACCATGACCTGCCGATGGTGGCCGAGGACTACGTGCACCGCATCGGCCGCACCGGCCGCAACGGCATGGAGGGTGAGGCGATTTCGCTGGTCTCACCGGAGGAAGGCCCGCTGCTCAAGCAGATCCAGAAGCTGTTGAAGAGCGAGATCGAGATCAAGCACGTGCGCGGTTTCGAATTGGACCGTCCGCTCAAGCTTGATGGCCCGATGCCGTCCAACGGCGGCAATCGCGGCCGCGGCAAGCCGGCCGGCCAAGGCGCGCCGCGCAAGCCCGCTGGCGCCAAGCCGGCACATCGCGCGCATGGCAAGCCGCAGCAAGGACAGAACGGCCAGCCGCGTTCGGCCAAGCCGCATGCCGGTGCCAAGCCCTCGGGTGGCCGCGGTCGTGGCCCACGCCGACCGGCGGCTTCAGCCTGAGAAGATCGCCTGATCCGATCCAATGCAACATCACGCAACGAGAAAGGCCACCCGATCGGGTGGCCTTTTTCTTGTGGGTCGATGCAGCAACTCAGGCTTTCTTCGCCGCGATCCAGCGGTCGATCTTGGCCTCCAACACCGACAGCGGCAGCGAACCGTCCTTCAGCACTTCCGCATGGAATTCGCGCGGATCGAACTTGTCGCCGAGCTGCGCCTGCGCGCGCTTCTTCAACTCCTGGATCTTGAGTTCGCCGATCTTGTAGGCGGTCGCCTGCGACGGCCAGGCGATGTAGCGCTCGGCCTCGGCGGTCGCCTGGGTTTCGCTCTCCGCGGAGTTGTCGAGCATGTACTTGATCACCTGCTCGCGGCTCCAGCCCTTGCTGTGCAGGCCGGTGTCGGTGACCAGGCGGATCGCGCGCCACAACTCGTTCTGCAGGCGACCGAAGTAGTCGTACGGCGATTCGTACACGCCCAGCGCCTTGCCCAGTGATTCCGCGTACAGGCCCCAGCCTTCGATGTAGGCGGTCTGCCCGCCGAAGCGACGGAACGCGGGGATGCCCTTCAGTTCCTGCTGCAGCGCTATCTGGAAGTGGTGGCCGGGGATCGCTTCGTGCAGGAACAGGTTCTCCGCGTCCCAACTGCGGCGAGAGGGCAGGTCGTAGGTATTGGCGTAGAAGATGCCGGGGCGGCTGCCGTCCTCGCTCGGGCTCTGGTATTCGCCGCCGGCCGCGGACTTGGCGCGATAGGCCTCGGTCGCGCGCACTTCGAACGGCGCCTTGGGCAGCAGCGAGAACTGCTCCGGCACCCGCGCCATGATCTTCTTCTCAAGGTTGCGATGGAAGTTGAGCAGGTCTTCCTCGGTCTTGAACTTGAAGCGCGCATCGCTGCGCATGAACTGGAAGAAATCCTGCAGGGAGCCCTTGAAGCCGACTTCCTTCATCACTTCGCGCATCTCGCCGTGGATGCGGGCCACTTCGTCCAGCCCGATCTGATGGATCTGCGCCGGGGTCAGGTCGGTGGTGGTCGATTGACGCACGTTGAACGCATACCACTCGGCGCCATTCGGCAGCTTGTCCATGCCGACCGTGTCGCGCGTGGCCGGCAGGTATTCGTTGGCGATGAAGTCGCGCAGCTTCTTGAACGACGGCAGCATCTGCTGGCCGATCATCGCGCGGTAGGCATCGGTCAGCCGCGCCTTGTCGGCGGCGCTGAAATCGGCCGGCATCGACTTGATCGGGCCCCAGAACAGGGTGTCCTCCGCCTTTGGCTTGAGGATGGCGTCGATCTGCGGGCCGACCTTGACCATCAGCGCGCGCGGTTGCACCACGCCGGCCTTCATGCCTTCGCGCATGTTGTCGATGGCACTGTCCACCAGCGCCGGGAACCGGTTGCCGCGGGCCAGCCAGTTGTCGTAGTCCTTGACCGTCTTGAACGGCTGCGCGCCGGTGCCGGAGCCGAGCATCGCCGCATAGGTGACGATGCTGCCCATCTGGTTGACCGGCAGCATCCAGCCGGGGAACTTCTCGGCGAACAAGGAATCCTTCGCCTCGTTGACGAAGATCTCGTAGCTGATCAGATCCTGGCCGCTGAGGCCGTCTGACCCAATCGCCTCGACGCGCCCAAGCCAGCGTTGGGTGAAGGCGCGCGATTCATCGCGGAACGCCTTCGAGTACATGTCCGGCAGTAGGTCGTTGTAACGCGGGTCACCCTGGAAGGTGGCCTGGATGGGGTTCATCTTCAGCACTTCTTCCCAATACTCGGCATAAAGCTTGTCGAGCTGGGCGGCCTTGTCGGCTGCGGGCACCGGAGCAGTCGCCGGGGAGGAGGCGGATGTGTCAGTCACCGCAGGCGCAGTCGCGCAGGCGGTCGAGGCGAGGGCAAGCGAAAGGGCGAGCGGCAACAGCAGCGGACGCGGCGACATGGCGTGACTCCGGGAAGGGATGCTGCGAGTGTCGGCCGGCTTCAACGCGACGGCAAGTGACTTTCGTCCTGCCCGGTCAGGTCTCGCGGGGTTTCGGCGAAAAGGGGATTTCCGCAGGCGACACCGCGCCACCTGAGATGATGAAGCTCATCGCCTGGTCCACCGTCCAATCGGTCGCGGTGATCTTCTCCACCGGGACGATTTCCAGATAGCCGGAGGTCGGGTTGGGCGTCGTCGGCACGTAGACCGCGGCCAGTTCGCGGCCGGTGCCTTCCTCGCGGATCACCTTGGTGACGAAGCCGAGCGTCTTCATTTCCGGGCTGGGGAAATCGATCAACACCACGCGCTGGGTGCCGTCGGGCGCGGTCTGGAGGATGTCGAGCAGCTTGCGCGCACTGCCATAGACGGTGTTGGCCAGCGGAATGCGCGCGATCAACGCCTCGAACCAGCGCAGCAGGGTCTGGCCGATCACGCGACTGGCCAACAAGCCGACCAGCAGGATGACGATGACGGTGCCGAGCAGGGCCAGCGCGAACGCAGCCCAAGGCTCGTCCAGCCAGCCGAGTGCGTGCGGATATTGCGATGCCAATCCGGACAGCAGCGGCTCCACCCACGGCCGGCTGATGTCCGACAGCAGCACGAAGATGAAACGCACCACCACCCACGTCAGCCACAACGGCAGCAGGGTGAGCAGGCCGGTCAGGAACCAGCGGGTCAGTCGCGATTTCTTGGGAGCGGGTGCGGCCATGTGCGCATTCTAGCGGGCCCGTTGGCGCGCTCAGCCCGACGTCTGCCGCTCGCGTTTGAGCCGCACGTACAACTGCTTGCGCACGCGGGCCACCACTTCGCCCTGCGTGTCGATGACATCGGTGTCGAACCAGCGCAGCACCTTCTCGCCACCCGCTGCCGCGGCCTTGATCTCATCGAACACCGCATCATCGATGCGGAACTCGGCGTGTACCGTGGTGCGGCCCGGCTTGACGAATTCGATCTCGGCGGCCTTGTCCCAGACGATGTAGTCGCGCGGCAGCGCATGCAGGGCCAGCAGCATCCAGAACGGATCGGTCATCGCGAACAGGCTGCCGCCGAACTGGGTGCCGACGTAATTGCGGTTCCACAGATGGCGACGCAGTTCGACGCGCGCGCTGCGCCAGTCATCACCGATGTCGGTGACGCGGATGCCGCTGAAGAGATAAGGCGGCCACAGGTTCATGCCGAACCGGAGCAGGCGCGGGGTCATTTCCATCGAATCGGGTCCATCGGTGCGGAATCTGGCTATCGCCGCTCAACGCGGCGGCGCATCGACAATACGTACCCGAATGGTCTGGATCAAGTCGAGGCCAACGCCTCAGCTGAGCAGCAGCGCGGACATCTGCCGCCGCACCTTCGACACCAGATCCTCGTCGTCGAGGATGCGGAAGGCGTCGATCAGCGACGTGCGCGGCAAGCCGTTCTCGTAGCCGCGATCACGCCGCAGCATCTCCATGAAGTGCTCCAGACCGGCGGCGGCATCGCCCGCGACCAGCTCATGCACGCCCAACAAGTGACGCGCCTTGAGATCACCCGGGTCGGCGGCGATCGCGGCTTGGAGCGTTTCGCGCGGCGGCGCATCTTTCAGCAGACCGGCGAAACCCAGCCGTGCACGCGCCTTGACCGCGCGCTCGTCGGTGCTGAGGTTGGCGGGCAGGGCATCGAGCAGTTGCTCGGCCTCGCCAGCGGCACCGGTGGCGAGCAGGGCGAGCGCCAGGTCGAGACGATGTTCGGGCTTGTCGGCCTCGTCCTCCACCAGTTTGCGAAGGCGGACGACTTCGGCATGCGGGTCGAGGGGTGCGGCTTCCGTCGCGGCATCGACCTCGACTTCGCCACCGGCGATCGGCTCGATGCCGTGCGCAGCCAGGAACTGGCGCAGCTCGCCCTCCGGCAACGCGCCGGGGAAACCATCGACCAGTTGCCCGCCCTTGACCAGCATGACGGTCGGCACCGAGCGGATCTGGAACGCCGCCGAGAGTTCCTGTTCCTTGTCGACATCCACCTTGGCCAGGCGGAAGGCGCCGCCGTATTCGCCGGCCAGCTTCTCCAGGATCGGGCCGAGCGTCTTGCAGGGCCCGCACCAGGTCGCCCAGAAATCGACCAGCACCGGCGTTTCGAGTGATGCGCGGATGACATCGCCCTCGAAGGTGGCGGCGGTGGCGTCGAACACATGCGGTGAGTCGGGGGCGCTGGTCAAATCGGTCATGATGGCGATGGTCTTGATTCGGGATGACCCAGCAATGGTGGCGCGAGGCGTGTTTTGCAACCGTGAGCGGCGGCGATGAGGCGCGATGTCGCCTCGCTGGTGCTGGTCGCGGCGGCGGCGTTGTCGATCCTGCTCGCGGCCTTGGGGTTCGGGCGCGGCATCGAGGGTTATTCGCAGGCCAGTCATTCGCTGTCGCTGTTGGGCAACGACGCGGCGCCCGCTGCCGGGATCGCAAATGCCTTGCTGTTCGTGCTGCCCGGCTTGCTTTTGATGGCGGTGGCGTGGCGATTGCGTGGCCGTTTGGAGGTGGATAGCGGATGGCGTTTCAGGTTGGCGTTGCAGCTCGGCCTGCTGGCGGCGCTTTCATTTGCGCTGCAGGGCGTGTTCAACCTCGACCCACGGCTGTTGCCCGATGAGGGTGCGAACCGCCTGCATACCGCCGCTTGGGCGGGATGGTGGCTGGTGTCCGCGCTGTCGATGCTGTTGTTGGCCGTGGCGCGCGGCGTGCCGTTCTCGATCCGCGGGTTGAGCCTGGCGTGCGCCATCGCTGTGCCGGTGCTGCTGTTGGCTATGCCGGTGCTCGGCGCTGCCGGGTTCGCGCAACGATTGGCTATCGCGATCTGGCTCGGCTGGTGGTGGCTGCTGGCGGTCGCGTTCAATCGATCCGCCGCGGACGGGTGGCCGGCCTAGCGCTGTCCCGAAGTCGTCCAGGACACAGGCCAGTCATCGGGCAGGAAGCCGGTGCACGCGGGCATGGTGGCGTACTCGGCCAGCTTGAATTCGCGTCCGTCGTAAACCCAGCTGGCGGCCTCGCCGCAGTCGCCGATGCCGCGGCCCTTGGCGAAGTGGCTGAGGCGCGCGGTGGCGGGATCGAAGTCGACGAAGGTCAGGTCGTCCAGCACGCCGCCCGGGACCGGCAGTTGCACGCGCTTCATGGACGTCGGGTTGCCGCGATCGGTCAGGTACAGCGGCCCGCCTTCCTGATAGGCGCCGCGCCAGCAGATCACCGATACCAGTGCATGCGCCTTGTCCAGCGCGAATGCCTGGCCCGGCATCTCGGGGCCGGCTTCGCAGTCCTGGATGTCGGCGCGTGCCCGACGCGTCGCCGCCTCCAGCAATTGGCCTTGTTCCCGCTTGTCCAGCGTTGGTGACAACGGTGCAGGGCGCAACACCGCGGCGGTGCGCGGACCGGGGATGCCGCTCGGCGCACGGTTGCCCTTGCGGATCCATGCCGATGGCGTGTCCAGGCGCTCCTGCGTTTCATCGATCAGCAACAACGCGGCGCTGAGGCCCTTCAGCGAAACGGTTTGCAAGTCGCTGCCGTCGGCGGTGTCACTGCCGACTTCTAGTTCCTGTGCATCGCGGATTGTTTGGATGAAACGATCGATGGCGCGCGCGTCGGTGCTGCGGTACTGGTTTTCCTCGTAATGCCAGCCGGCCATATCCTGCAGGCCGCCGTCGGCACTCACTTGCGACCCGCCGTTGAGTACGGCCTCGACAGCGCCCTTCGCGCCTGCAGCGCGTCGGACCAGCATCCCACCCCAACCCGACTGCTCGGCATCGTTGCTGTGCGCGGCGCAATTGCCCAGGTTGTCGCAGACCACGCGCCAGTCGCGCAGTTGGCGGTCAAGCGGCTCGGCGGCGCGCGCCTGCGCAAACAGGCAGACGAACAGGCCGGCGGTAATCATGGCGAGGCGACGCATGCTGTTCGCCTGATTTGATGCACGCTGCGATGAGGGCAAGAAAAGCTCAGGGCCGGCGATAAACCTTGCCGTCCTTCATTACGAAATCGACCTGCATGACGGCGTTGATGTCGATGCTCGGGTCGCCCGGCATCGCCACGATGTCCGCGCGCAGGCCGGTCTCGATCGCCCCCTGTTCCTCCTCCGCGCCCAGAACTCGCGCCGCGTTCCAGGTCGCCGACTGCAGCGCGAAGGTCGCCGGCATCCCCGATTCGACCATGTAGATGAACTCGCGCGCGTTGTCGCCGGGCGGGCCGACCCCCATGTCGGTGCCGAAAGCGATCGGCACGCCGGCGCGGTACGCCTTGCCCGCGGTGTCTTGGATCAACGCACCGATGCGCGCGGCTTTCGGGCGGACGATGTCGGGGAAG
>JAEWNY010000038.1 GCA_023461075.1 Pseudomonadota bacterium
GACCATGCAGTTGCAACGCCGGCAAGGCAGTCGCGGCACCCCCCATCGGCTGAGCCAGCGCATCCACCAGTAGCCGTTTCGCCAACCGCAGGAACCGTTGCGGCGCGTCTGCGTCCTTTGCTTCGGCGCGCAACAGCGCCAGATGGGTCGATGGGGGGAAGCCGGCGGCCTCGCGTTCGCCAAGTTCGGCGTCGGCGAAGGCGTGGTAGCCGCCGTGGATCAGCGTGTGCAGCAGAGGGTGATCAGGGTGGTGCGTCTGCAGCAGCACTTCGCCGGGCTTGTCGGCGCGACCGGCGCGACCGGCGACCTGGATCAGCAACTGCGCGAGTTTCTCGCCGGCGCGGAAATCGGCGGAAAACAGTCCCTCGTCGATGCCGACCACCGCGACCAGGGTGAGGTTGGGCAGATCATGGCCCTTGGCCAGCATCTGGGTGCCGATCAGGATTCCCGGTTGCGCACCCAGCTCGTCGAAGTGCTTTTGCAGCGCGTCGCGGCCCTGCGTGCTCCCGCGATCGATGCGCAATACCGGCACGTCGGCGAAGCGTTGGGCGAGGAATTCCTCGATGCGCTCGGTGCCGTTGCCCTGCGCCTGCAGGGCGAGGCTGGCGCAATCGGGACAAGCGAGCGGCGCGGGCCTGCGATGACCGCAGTGGTGGCATTGCAGGCGCCTGCCTGCGCCATGCACGGTCATTGCCATCGGTCGCTCCGGCGTGCTGCAGCGAGGACAGTGTGCGCTCCAGCCGCAGTCATGGCAGGTCAGCACCGGTGCATAGCCGCGACGATTCTTGAACACCAATACCTGGCCGCCGGCATCGAGCGCGGCGCGGATGCGATCGAGGATTTCCGGGGAGAGCCCGGCCTGCAGCGGACGCTTGCGTACATCGAGCACTTGTACGCGGGGCGGACGCGCCTCACCGGCGCGCTGGGTCAGCCGCAGATGACGGTATCGGGATGCGCCGGCGTTATGCAGCGACTCGAGCGATGGCGTGGCGCTGCCGAGCACGATCGGCACGCCAAGCGCCCTGGCGCGGACGATGGCGAAATCACGGGCGTGGTAGCGGATGCCGTCGAATTGTTTGTAGCTGGCATCGTGTTCCTCGTCGACGACGATGAGCCCGGCCTCCGGCAGCGGCACGAACACCGCGGAACGGGTGCCGATGATGACGCGTGCATCACCCTGCGCGGCGGCCCACCAGGCGAGCGCGCGCTCGCCATCGTTGAGTCCGGAATGCAGTGCATGGATCGGCAAGCCGAGGCGCTGGCGGAAGCGCGCCAGCATCTGCGGCGTCAGCCCGATTTCCGGTACCAGCACCAACGCCTGCTTGCCACGTGCAAGACAGTCGGCGATGGCATCCAGATAAACCTCGGTCTTGCCGCTGCCGGTGATGCCGTCCAGCAGGAAGGGCGCGTAGTCATCGGCTGCTTCGCGGATCGCGCGGGCTGCAGCCTGTTGTTCCTTGTTGAGTGCAGGGCCGGTCACCTGCGCGGGGGGATGCGTCGGCATCGGCAACCTGACCGCATCCACCAGGCCGCGTTCGCGCAGAGTACGCATCGCCGCGCGCCAGCCCGCCTGCTCCGTGTCCAGCGATGTTTCGGTGATCTCGTCGTGCGCTGCCAGCCATTCGGCCAACCGGCGGGGTTTGCCGGCACGCATCGCCGGCAAGGCGGTGTGACCGGCCTCGCCCAGACGCCAACCAGGAACGCTCAAATCGGGCAACGGCTCGCCACGGCGCAGAGCGCTCGGCAGGGCAGTGGCCAGCACCTCGCCCAAGGGAGCATGCAGGTAGCGCGACAGCCAATGCAGCGAGTTCCAGAGTTCACCCGAGAGCAGCGGAGCCGGGTCGAGGAAGCCGATCGCCTCGCGCAACGGGGTTGCGGGCGCACCCACCGGTGCGGCCCCCGCCACGATGCCCACCAGCTCGCGCCGGCCGAACGGCACGCGCAGGCGGCGGCCGATATCCTCCATCGAAGGTGAATGCCCGGCAGGCGGTGCGTAATCGAACAGCTGCGGCAGCGGCGTGGGCAAGGCAAGCTGGTACGCGGGCTGCGGCATCCACAGATTCTATGCGGTGGTGCCGCAAGCCGGTCCTGCATCGCGGCTGCGGCATCGGAGGCCGGGGCGGCCACCAGTTGCGGCCACAATCTGTCCGGGAGGCTGATGAAACCCGGGCAAGTCATTGGTCCATCAGGGGAAAACGCCTTATCCACACCGATTGTGGATAACTCTGTGCACTCATTGCTGTCCTGTGCCGAAACGCGCCGAAAAACAGCCATTCGCGAAACGTGGCCAAAAAAGTGCCACACAGTGTTTGTTCAACGAAAACAAAGAGTTGCCCGTGAAACATTCATGAAACACCGACGGCCGGTTCGATTCAGGGACGTGAGTGAAGTTTTTTTGACGGCTGTGTACAAGGCGCATCCGGGGCTTGCCAACCGGGCCAGGGTGTGATGCGCCTCGGCGCTCGCGCCGGGCGGTATGATCGGCAGCTTTCCTGCCCAAGTCGCGATGCCCGCCCGATCCGCCGATCCCGCCGTGTTCCGACGCATGAAGGCGCAGATCGAGCGTCCGGCTGCGGTATTCGCCGAACTCTGCAGCGCCGATGCCATCGCCGGGGACCGCGCCGTTGCCGCGGCCATGCGGCTCCAGTCCGACGATCCGGCCACCGCGCAGCATGCGCTGGTCGTGCGCTTCTGGCGCAGCCTCCTCGGCCTGCTGCCGAACCCGAGGCTGGCGATGGGTCACGCCGAGACCCGCTCCCCCGCCGGTCTTTCGCGACTTCCGCCCGGGTTGCGTGCGCTGGTGCTGCTGCGCTGGCTTTCCGGTCTGGATGCGATCGCACTCGGGGCGATCCTCGGTCGGCCGCCTGCCGCGATCCGGGGGGCGCTGGAGCGGGCAGAGGCCCTGACCGGCGAGGGCTGGACTAAGGCTCAGGCGGATGTCCTGGCCCGCGTCGATGGATTGGCCGCTTCGCGCCTGGTCGCGATCGCCACCTGGCGCAGCGTGCCGCGCGACATGCCGAATTGGGATGCCGAGGCGGCCACCGGCCAGGCGTGGTCCGCGATATCCCGACGGCTGGCCGTGGCGGTGGTCGCCATCACCGCGGCGGCCTTCGCCGCCACCTGGTGGCTGCCCGGGACGCTTTGGGGCGAAGACGGCGTGCCGCACGTGCGCACGCGTGTGCTGGCGGACGCCACGCCCAAGTCGCGCTTCGATGCCGATGCCGCCATCGCCAGCCATCCCGATCGGGTCCTCTTGTCGATGTCGGAAGCCGATGCCGCGATCGCCCGTGATGCGGCCTTCTATGCCTGGTACCAGGCCGAACGGCTGGGCACCTCGACCTACGAGCCGCAGGCACCGCTCGACGAGGCACCCGAAGGCGGCGCATCCAGCGAGGAAACCGGCAGTCATGCGCAGTAGCGGGCCGGCCATGCTGCGTGGCGTGATCGTGGGCGGACTGTTGGCCGCATCCTCGCTGGTGTTCTCGCAGGCACTCGATCCGGCCAGCCGCGACGCGCTGCGCGCGCGCATCGAGCGCTGGGAAGCCTTGACGCCGGCCTCGCGCAACGAGGCGCGCGAGCAGATGCATGCGTGGTTGCATCTGCCGGCCGCGCAACAGGCGGCCTTGCGTGATTCGGCTGCGGTGTTCTCGGCGTTGCCGGCAAGCGAGCAGGCGGCACTGCGTGCCAGGTTCGACGCGCTGTCCGGGGAAGAGCGGCGTGGCTGGCGGCTCGGCCCGGCATTGGGGCCGTATTACCCGCGCCTGCATCCGTTGATCGCCTACGTGCCGGAGATTCAGCGCGAGCCGCTGCTGCGGACCCTGCAAACCATGCCGCCACAGGAGCTGGAACTGCTGGGGCGGCTGGCGTTCTCGACGGCACCGGCGCAACGCGATGCGCTCAGGCAGGCCTTGATCCGGCAACCGGCGCAGGACCGCCTGCGATGGTTGATGACCGAACTCGATCGCTAGCCGCAGCTCGCGTCAGGCATCGCGCAGGACGCGGCGTTCGGCGCGGAAGCGCCCTTCGAAACTTGCGCGGCCCTCGTCACGCATGCGCGGCGCGTGGCCGCGCAGGTAGGCATCGAGGGCGGCTTGATCGACCAATCGGTACTGCACGCAGAGCGCGATTTCACCGGCCGATGATGCCGGTTCGACGACTTCGTTGATGCGCGCATCGATGAAGCCGGGCAGCGCAAGGATCTCCTCCACATGCGTAACCAGCCAAACACGATACGCATCGGCGATGGATGCATCGATCCACAGGTTGACCTCGTAGGTGACCCTGCGCGTGTCGCTTAGGCCGCTCATCCCTTCAACAGCAAGGACAAGGCCGTGGCGACCGCGAGCCCGAGCGTGACGAGGAAGAAATACTCGAAGGCGATGATCGAGAAGCGCAGCAGGGTGAGCGGCCAGCCATCGCCATAGATGCGCTTTTGCGACAACAGCATGTAGATTGGCATGCCGGTCCAGAACAGCACGGCCATCACACCCGACATCACGCTGCCGCCCGTCGCACGTTCAAGCAACACCACAAGCATCCACGCAAGCACCGCCAGCAGCAGGAAGCTGTGGCTGTACAGCGCGACCACCAGGTGCTCCAGGTAACCCATCGATCGCGTCGGATAAACAATGCGCAACACCAGTGCGAACAGCGGCAGCAGGACGAACAATACCGTCGGCACATAGGAGATGAAGCGTTCGATCAGTGCGCGTTTGTCCTTGGCGTACAGGTTCGCGTTCGCCTCCGCGTTCTTCTCCCATTCCCCCCGGAGGCGTTGCATGAAGCCGCCTTCCTTGCCGATCTTCTTGCCGCCCAGCACGTTCACCGTCACCTTGGACTTGGGTTCGGCCGTTGGGGCGGGCTGCGGGCTGCGGCCTTCCAGCTCGGCGATGCGTGATTCGGCCTGTTCGGCGATCCGCTCGCGCCCGACCTCAAGCCCCTTGCTTGCGATCTGCTGGCCGACATCCTTGCTCTCGGCGCGCACCTCGGCGATCGCCTTGTCCAGCGAGGCCAGCTGACGATCGCGCTCCTTGACCACTTCGGCCACGGTATTGAGCTTGTCGAACGCGCCGTCGCTGCCGCGGATGTCGATCCCCTCGCCCTTGAACGCCGCGGCGACGAAATGCGCGACGAAGAAGGTGATCAGGCTCAGGATCACGTACAGTCGCAGCGGCGGAAGGTAGCGCACGCGCTGGCCGGCCAGGTAATTGCGGGTGACGCGGCCGGGAACGAGCAGGTCGCGCAGGCTGCGGAAGATGCGGCCATCCAGGTGCCAGAACGATTCGAACACATCCTCGACCGCATGCTTGAAGCTGCGCAAAGGGTTGTGCGCGTGTTGGCCGCAGACATGGCAGTAGCTGCCCTGCAGCGTGCTGCGGCAATTCTCGCAGCTGCGCCCGTGCGCATGCGCGACCGGCGGCATGCTGGCGGTGATCGGCTCGATCGGGTCTCGCGGCTGGGTCATCGGGCGCTCCGGGCTTGCCACGTAAGATAGCCGCCCGTTCGCCGCGTGCGCCATCGCCCACAGGTCATGTCCGCCGAGTCATCCCCGACGCCGTCCTTCCGGCATGAGTTGTCGCGCACCGCGCGATTGGCCGCGCCATTGGCGGGCGGGCATCTGGCGACCGGGATGATCGGTCTGGTCGATGCGCTGCTGGCCGGTCGACATGGCACCGCGACGCTCGCCGCGGTCTCGGTCGGCACCGCGATGTTCTGGCTGCCGATGATGATCCCGATGGGCAC
>JAEWNY010000039.1 GCA_023461075.1 Pseudomonadota bacterium
ATGAAATCGCTACTCGACCTGTTCAAGCAATTCACGCCGGATGAGCATTTCGATGCCATCCGCATCGGCATCGCCTCGCCCGAGAAGATCCGGTCCTGGTCCTTCGGTGAAGTCAAGAAGCCCGAAACGATCAACTACCGCACCTTCAAGCCGGAGCGGGACGGCCTGTTCTGCGCCAAGATCTTCGGCCCGATCAAGGACTACGAGTGCCTGTGCGGCAAGTACAAGCGCCTGAAGCACCGCGGCGTGATCTGCGAGAAGTGCGGCGTCGAAGTGACCCAGACCAAGGTGCGCCGCGAGCGCATGGGCCACATCGACCTGGCCGCGCCCTGCGCGCACATCTGGTTCCTGAAGTCGCTGCCGTCGCGCCTGGGCCTCGTGCTCGACATGACGCTGCGCGACATCGAGCGCGTGCTGTACTTCGAAGCCTACGTGATCACCGATCCCGGCATGACCCCGCTGAAGAAGTTCGGCATCATGTCCGAGGACGACTACGACGCGAAGCGCAAGGAGTACGGTGACGAGTTCGTCGCCAAGATGGGCGCCGAGGGCATCAAGGACCTGCTGGAAGGCATCGACCTCGACATCGAGATCGAGAAGCTGCGCGGCGACCTGACCGGCTCGGAAGTGAAGGTCAAGAAGAACGCCAAGCGCCTGAAGGTGCTGGAAGCGTTCAAGAAGTCCGGCATGAAGCCCAACTGGATGGTGCTGGACGTGCTGCCCGTGCTGCCGCCGGACCTGCGTCCGCTGGTGCCGCTGGACGGCGGCCGCTTCGCGACCTCCGACCTGAACGACCTGTACCGCCGGGTCATCAACCGCAACTCGCGCCTGAAGCGCCTGCTGGAGCTGAAGGCGCCCGAGATCATCGCGCGCAACGAGAAGCGCATGCTGCAGGAAGCCGTGGACTCCCTGCTGGACAACGGCCGTCGCGGCAAGGCGATGACCGGCGCCAACAAGCGCGCCCTCAAGTCGCTGGCCGACATGATCAAGGGCAAGAGCGGCCGCTTCCGCCAGAACCTGCTGGGCAAGCGCGTCGACTACTCGGGCCGTTCGGTCATCACCGTGGGCCCGACCCTCAAGCTGCACCAGTGCGGCCTGCCCAAGCTGATGGCGCTCGAGCTGTTCAAGCCCTTCATCTTCTCGCGCCTGGAGGCGATGGGCATCGCCACCACCATCAAGGCCGCGAAGAAGGAAGTCGAGAGCGGCACGCCGGTGGTGTGGGACATCCTGGAAGAGGTGATCAAGGAGCACCCGGTCATGCTGAACCGGGCCCCGACGCTGCACCGCCTGGGCATCCAGGCGTTCGAGCCGATCCTGATCGAAGGCAAGGCGATCCAGCTGCACCCGCTGGTTTGCGCGGCGTTCAACGCCGACTTCGACGGCGACCAGATGGCCGTCCACGTGCCGCTGTCGGTGGAAGCGCAGATGGAAGCCCGCACCCTGATGCTGGCGTCCAACAACGTGCTGTTCCCCGCCAACGGCGAGCCGTCCATCGTGCCGTCGCAGGACGTGGTGCTGGGCCTGTACTACACGACGCGCGAGCGCATCAACGGCAAGGGTGAAGGCATGGTCTTCGCCGACGTCGGCGAAGTGCAGCGCGCGCTGGACGCCGGCATGGTCGAGCTCACCACCAAGGTGGCGGTGCGCCTGACCGAGTGGAACAAGGACCGCAACTCCGGCGAATTCGTGCCGTCCACGAGCCTCGTGGACACCACGGTCGGCCGTGCGCTGCTGTCGGAGATCCTGCCCAAGGGCCTGGCCTTCTCCAACATCAACAAGGCGCTCAAGAAGAAGGAGATCAGCAAGCTGATCAACGCCTCCTTCCGCAAGTGCGGCCTGAAGGAGACCGTGGTCTTCGCCGACAAGCTGCTGCAGAACGGCTTCCGCCTGGCCACCAAGGCCGGCATCTCCATCGCCATCGACGACATGCTGGTGCCGCCCCAGAAGGCGGAGATCATCGGCCGCGCCGAGCGCGAGGTGAAGGAGATCGAGCAGCAGTACGTCTCGGGCCTGGTCACGGCCGGCGAGCGCTACAACAAGGTGGTGGACATCTGGGGCAAGGCCGGCGACGAAGTGTCGAAGGTGATGATGGCCCAGCTGGCCAAGCAGAAGACCCAGGACCGCAACGGCAAGGAAGTGGACCAGGAGTCGTTCAACTCCATCTACATGATGGCCGACTCCGGTGCCCGCGGCTCCGCCGCCCAGATCCGCCAGCTGGCGGGCATGCGCGGCCTGATGGCCAAGCCGGACGGCTCGATCATCGAGACGCCGATCACGGCCAACTTCCGCGAAGGCCTAAACGTTCTGCAGTACTTCATCTCGACCCACGGCGCCCGGAAGGGCCTCGCGGACACCGCGCTGAAGACCGCGAACTCCGGCTACCTGACGCGCCGCCTGGTCGACGTCACGCAGGACCTGGTCGTCACCGAGGACGACTGCGGCACCGCCGACGGCTCGCTGATGCGCGCCATCGTCGAGGGTGGTGAAGTCATCGAATCGCTGCGCGACCGGATCCTGGGCCGCACCGCCGCCGAGGACGTGCTGCATCCCGAATCGCGCGCGGTCGTCGTCCCGGCCGGCAACATGCTGGACGAGGACGCGATCGAGGAGCTCGAGGCCGCCGGCGTCGACGAAGTGAAGGTGCGCACGGCGCTGACCTGCGCCACGCGCTTCGGCCTGTGCGCCCGCTGCTACGGCCGCGACCTCGGCCGCGGCGGCCTGGTGAACGTCGGCGAAGCGGTCGGCGTCATCGCCGCCCCGTCGATCGGCGCCCCCGGCCCGCCG
>JAEWNY010000040.1 GCA_023461075.1 Pseudomonadota bacterium
TGAAATGGGTGGTGTTGATGGTGCTTTTTGGCCAGCCCGGCGCCGAGGCCGCCTACGCCTGGATGGAAACCCAGATCTTCGGCGACGACCCCGAGCCGCTGCATTGACCGCCGAGAGCGGTCGCAAAGCCGCTCTGCCGTCACGTTTTTCGTCTTGCCTGTGTCGCTGAGACGTTAAACTCGGTATGCGCGTGGGGACGCGCAGGCCAGCAGGGGCGACGTGGATCGGGTTTCCGGTATTTCCCGGATGGCGCACGCCACCGCCAGGGCCCGATCGATGCACAGCAGGGCCGCGGCGCCTCGCACAACGGCGAGCTCGGTGTCGATGTCTTGGTATTGCGCGACGGCATGGCCGAATGAAAGCCACTGCGCCAGGTCGCCGAATTCGCGGATCCCGCCGCATCAACCTGCCCGCCGCCAAGAAAACCGCAATCCTGCTCATGACAACCTTGCTGACGGCGAAACGCCATGACTGAAACCGCTGCCCCACCACCGCTTCCCGCCGACGCCTGGTACTACGCCGACGGCAACCACCAGCAGGTGGGGCCGGTCGACCAGGCGAGCCTGCTCGAGCTCTACCGGCATGGTGCGCTGCGCGGCGAATCGCTGGTCTGGCGCCAGGGCATGGAAGGCTGGCGGTCGCTGCAAAGCGTGATCGCCCTGCCGCCGCCGGATCCGTTGCAATTGCACAGCGGCGTACCTTCGGGCGTGTCCACGCAGAAACGCAAGGGCATGAGCGGCTGCATGATCGTGCTGCTGATCGCACTGGTATTGGCGGTGCCGGTCATCGGCATCCTGGCCGCAATTGCCCTCCCCGCCTACCAGCAATACGTGCAGCGCGCCAAGGTCGCGGAGATGGTCGCCGGTACCCGATGGCTGCGCACCGAAATCGAAACACGTCGGTTGTCCGATCCCGATGCCGCCTGCCCGAGCGATGCCGACCTCGGCGCGCATGCCAGCGACAGCGGCATGGGCATCGGCCGGATCGAGGCCGGCCAGCATCCTTCCGGCTATTGCGGCATGAAGCTCACCATCGAAGGCACCGGCCAGCAGGCACTCGACGGCCAGCACATCGTCTGGGAATACATGGATACCGGCGACATCCCCGAATGGAATTGCGCCAGTTCGCTCCCGGCGAAATACCTGCCCGGCGAATGCCGTTGAGTCCTCTGCCGTAAACTGACCGCAGCCCATGGATGATGCGCGATGAACGAGCAGACACCCCGCGAGGAATGGTTCCATGCCGATGCCGCCCGCCAGCAGCACGGTCCTTTCAGCATCGCCGAGCTGCGCGAGAAACTGGCGCGCGGCGAGATCAGGCCCGACACCCTGGTCTGGACATCCGGCATGGCCGATTGGCAGGCGCTGCAGCTGGCCATTCCGGCCGCCGCACCCCTCGCCGGGTCGGCGCCACCGGTCGTCGATCCACTGCCCTCCCAGGCGTCGATCATGGCAGCGGGCGCCGAGATCGACCGCAGCGACATCCACTACGCCGGCTTCTGGCGCCGGGTCGCCGCCTATCAGCTGGATTCGCTGATCCTCGGCGTGGCTTCCTACATCATCCTCATCCCGGTGGCGATGGTGATGGGGCTGGGTTCGATGCAGGCGCAAGCCAGCACCGACCCTGCCGCGATGTTCGCGGCGATGTGGCCGATGCTGCTGGTCACCTATCTGCTCATGTTCGCGATGCAGGCGGTGTACTTCGCCTGGATGCATTCGCGGCCGGCGCAGGCCACCCTCGGCAAGATGGCGGTCGGCATCAAGGCGACGCGCCCGAACGGGAACCGGATCAGCTTCGGCCGCGGGATCGGGCGTTGGGCCGGCCTGTTCCTGTCGGCGATCCCGCTCGGCATCGGCTACCTGATGGCCGCCTTCACCGACCGCAAGCGCGCCCTGCACGACATGGTCTCGGACACGGTGGTGGTGGACCGCTGGGCCTTCACCGACCAGCCGCGGCTGCAGCAGCGCGGACTGGATGGAGTCACCATCGCGGTGCTGATCATCATGGGCCTGATGCTGCTGTTCATGGTCGGCATCTGGGTGCTGATGATCGCCGCGCTGGCCGGCGGCGGAATGAACTGACCGAACTGCAGGAGGTGGCCCGGCTTGACAGGCCGGCCACGTCCGTGACACCACTATAAAAAGAAGCACGACGCCCGGCCTGCCCGGGCGTCGGTGTCTGCACCCACTTGCCGATGCGGCCGCGCCGCATGGAACCCGCCCCATGTCCAAGCACCTGCTCATCGTCGAATCGCCCGCCAAGGCCAAGACGATCAACAAATATCTCGGCAAGGACTACCACGTCCTGGCCAGCTACGGCCACGTCCGCGACCTGGTGCCGAAGGAAGGCGCGGTCGATCCCGACGCCGGCTTCGCGATGCGCTACGACTTGATCGAGAAGAACGAAAAACACGTGGCGGCGATCGCCAAGGCGGCGAAGGTGGCCGAGGACATCTTCCTCGCCACCGACCCGGACCGCGAGGGCGAGGCGATCAGTTGGCACATCGCCGAGATCCTGAAAGAGAAGAAGCTGCTCGAGGACAAGCCGCTGCACCGGGTGGTGTTCACCGAGATCACCCCGCGCGCGATCAAGGAAGCGATCGCGCAGCCGCGTTCGATCTCCAGCGACCTGGTCGATGCCCAGCAGGCGCGTCGTGCGCTGGACTACCTGGTCGGCTTCAACCTCTCGCCAGTGTTGTGGCGCAAGGTGCAGCGTGGATTGAGCGCGGGCCGCGTGCAGTCGCCGGCGCTGCGGATGATCGTCGAGCGCGAGGAGGAGATCGAAGCGTTCAAGGCGCGCGAATACTGGACGATCGAAGCCGAATGCGCGCATCCCTCGCAGGCGTTCAGCGCGAAGCTGGTCAAGTTCGATGGCAAGAAGTTCGAACAGTTCACCATCACCGATGGCACGACCGCAGAGGACGCGCGCTCGCGCATCGCCCAGGCCGCGGGCGGCAGGCTGCACGTCACCGACGTTGCATCGAAGGAACGCAAGCGCCGGCCCTCGCCGCCCTTCACCACCTCCACCCTGCAGCAGGAAGCCGCGCGCAAGCTCGGCTTCACCACCCGCCGCACCATGCAGGTCGCGCAGAAACTGTACGAGGGCGTGGCGATCGGCGAGGAAGGCACCGTCGGCCTGATCAGCTACATGCGTACCGACTCGGTGAGTTTGTCGCAGGATGCGCTGTCGGAAATCCGCGACGTCATCGCCCGCGACTTCGGCACCAATTCCTTGCCGGACAAGCCCAACTTCTACCAAACCAAGGCCAAGAACGCGCAGGAAGCGCACGAGGCGATCCGCCCCACCTCCGCGCTGCGCACGCCGGCGCAGGTGGCGAAATACCTCTCCGATGACGAACGCCGCCTCTACGACCTGGTCTGGAAACGCGCGGTCGCTTCGCAGATGATTCCGGCGACGCTCAATACGGTGACGGTGGAACTCGCCGCCGGCGCCGAGCACGTCTTCCGCGCCAGCGGCACCACGGTGGTGGTGCCCGGCTTCCTCGCGGTCTACGAGGAAGGCAAGGACAGCAAGTCCGCCGATGACGATGACGAGGGCCGCAAGCTGCCGGCGATGAAACCCGGAGACAGCGTGCCGCTCGATCGCATCCACGCCGACCAGCATTTCACCCAGCCGCCGCCGCGCTATACCGAGGCCTCGCTGGTGAAGGCATTGGAGGAATACGGCATCGGCCGGCCTTCCACCTACGCATCGATCATCGCGACGCTGCTGTTCCGCAAATACGCGGAACTCGAAGGTCGCGCCTTCCGCCCGACCGATGTCGGCCGCGCGGTGTCCAGGTTCCTGTCCTCGCATTTCACCCGGTACGTCGATTACGACTTCACCGCAAAGATGGAGGACGAACTCGACGCCGTCTCCCGCGGCGAAGAGGAGTGGGTGCCGCTGATGGAAAAGTTCTGGGGCCCGTTCAAGGAACTGGTCGAGGACAAGAAGGAAAACCTGGACAAGACCGATGCCGGCAGCGTGCGCGTGCTGGGCGATGATCCCGCGTCCGGCCGCCCGGTCAGCGCACGGATCGGCAAGTTCGGCCCGCTGGTGCAGATCGGCACGGTGGAGGACGAGGAGAAGCCGCGCTTCGCCTCGCTGCAGCCGGGCCAGAGCATCTATTCGATCACTTTCGACGAAGCGATGAAGTTGTTCGACATGCCACGCGCCTTGGGTGAATCCAACGGCGAGGCGGTGAGCGTGGGCATCGGCCGCTTCGGGCCGTTCGCCAAGCGCGGCAGCACCTATGCCTCGCTGAAGAAGGAAGATGATCCGTATGCCATCGACCTGGCACGCGCGGTCTTCCTGATCGAGGAAAAGGAAGAAATCGCCCGCAACCGCATCATTCGTCAGTGGGAGGGCAGCGACGTGCAGGTGTTGAACGGCCGTTTCGGGCCGTACATTTCCGATGGCACGATGAACGGCAAGATTCCCAAGGACCGCGACCCGAAATCTCTGAGTCTGAAAGAAGCCACGCAGTTGCTGGCCGAGACCGGCAAGCCGGCGCGCAAGGGCTGGGGCAAGAAGGCCGCGAGCAAGACGGTGGCGAAAAAAGCGCCAGCCAGGAAGGCGGCTGCGAAGAAAGCCCCGGCCAAGAAGGCGGCCGCCAAGAAGGCAACGAAGAAGGCGGCTGCGAAGAAAGCATCGACCAAGAAGGCCGCGACAAGGAAGGTGGCGAAGAAAGCAACAACACCCGCGACGGACGACGCACCACCGTTCTGATGCGGGGTTAACGCGGCAGCATTCACACTCCTGCCTCCGTGGTCGCGAAATGCGCGACCCGCCCCGGCAGGAGATGCGCAATGAATACCCTCGACAAGGTCCTCTACACCGCCAAGGTCCATACCACTGGCGGTGGCCGCGACGGCGGCGTCTCGAAAAGCGACGATGGCCACCTCGACGTCACTCACACCCCGCCGGGCAAGGGCGATGGCACCAATCCCGAGCAATTGTTCGCTGCAGGCTATTCGGCCTGCTTCATCGGTGCGATGCGTGCGGTGGCTGCCAGGCAGAAACTCGACTTGCCGCAGGAGCTGTCGGTCGATGCGGAAGTGGATCTGGGCCCGGTCGGACAGGCGTTCGGCGTCGCCGTGCGGCTCACCGTGCATCTGCCGGGCATGGATGAAGATGCGGCCCGGCAACTGATCGATGCCGCGCACCAGGTCTGTCCGTACTCCAATGCCACCCGTGGCAACATCCCGGTGGAGATCACGCTCGGCTGATCGGGGACGCTGCTTATGGCGATGATGCAGGGCGCAACACTGGTACCGATGCAGGTCGATGCCGCGGCTCGAATACTGCGGCGCGGCGGCATCATCGCCTACCCGACCGAAGCAGTCTGGGGACTGGGCTGC
This sequence comes from Pseudomonadota bacterium, assembly GCA_023461075.1. Taxonomy (GTDB): domain Bacteria; phylum Pseudomonadota; class Gammaproteobacteria; order Xanthomonadales; family Xanthomonadaceae; genus Solilutibacter. The sequence goes on from JAEWNY010000040.1 coordinate 5,361, forward strand.
GATCCACGCAACGAAGCCGCCGTGCTGCGATTGCTCGACATCAAGCAGCGCGACATGGCCAAGGGCCTGATCCTGATCGCCGGCGATGAATCCCAACTCGCGCCCTTCATCGACATCGCGGCACTCACGCATACGCAGCAAGCCAGCGTGCGTGAAAGCTGGCCGGGGCCGAATACCTGGGTGGTGCCGGCATCAACCGATGCGCCGTGTTGGATCACCGGCGCCCATGAGGGCATCGCAGTGCGGGTGAGCGCGCATCCTGATGTCGTCGCGCTGTGCAAGGCGTTCGGGGGCGCCATCGTCTCGACCAGTGCCAACCTGGCCGGAATGCCGGCCGTCCACGCCCGCGATGCGCTGGACCCGCCGCTGGTGGCCCGCGTCGATGGCGTGCTCGATGGCGAAACCGGCGGCCGCGAGGCGCCGAGCCTGATCCGCGATGCCCGCAGCGGCGCGGTGCTGCGCGGCTGAGGCGCGATGCGGAACCGGCCGTTGGCCGTACCGGCGCGCTGTCGCGATGCATCCTCCCCATGAATCGCCGGCAACCCAAGGCCGATGGTTCACGCATGTCGGGCGCCGAGGTCGCATCATCGCCTCATGTGGAAGCCACTGCCCCTGGCCGTCGTGCTGCTCGCGACCACGCTGCCACCAGCACGAAGCGCGCTCGCGGACGAGGTCACCATCTATCGCTGCACCGATGCCAAGGGCAAGCAGACCTTGCGCGATTCGCCTTGCAAGCGCGGCGAAAAGCAGCAAACGCAGAGCATGTTGCGCCCGCGCGATGCCAAGACTGCGGCCATCACGCGCGCACCGACACGCACCGCAGCGACGCGCGAAACGGCTCGCTACGTGGTGCAGCCCGCCGCGCGCATGCTCTATCAGTGCGTGACTCCGGACGGCACTGCCTACACGAGCGAATCACCGCAGGGACAGGCACGCTGGCAACCGGCCTGGATCGGCGTCGCGCCGGGCTATATGTATCCCGGACCCTATCCGCATCCCGGCTACCGCGGCGGCTACACCGGCGAGCTGCGCTACCGCGATCGCCACGGTAGCGTGCGCATCGGTAGCGGCCGCGAATACATCGCCGGAGCGCCAGTCCTCAATCCCGGCCATC
>JAEWNY010000041.1 GCA_023461075.1 Pseudomonadota bacterium
CTGCGAGCAGAAGTACACGCCCACGCCCTTGGAGCGGATGATGCGGACCACCTGTTCGACGCGCTGCTTGAGCGCGGGCGGGGCGTCGTCGAACAGCAGGTGCGCCTCGTCGAACACGAACACCAGCTTGGGCTTGTCGAGATCCCCGACTTCGGGCAGTTGCTCGAACAATTCAGACAGCAACCAGAGCAGGAAGCTGGAATACAGGCGTGGCTTCAGGATCAACTGATCGGCAGCGAGAACGTTGATGATGCCGCGGCCATCGACATTCGTGCGCATGAGGTCAGCCAGTTCCAGCGCCGGCTCGCCGAAGAACTCATCGCCGCCTTCCTGCTCGATGCGCAGCAGCGCGCGCTGGATCGCGCCGACCGATTGCGTGCTGACCAGCCCGTAGCTGGTGGAAATGTCCTTGCGTTCTTCGGCGACCAGGGCGAGTAGGGCGCGCAGGTCCTTCAAGTCCAGCAGCAGCAGGCCGCGGTCGTCCGCCAGCTTGAACACGATGTCGAGCACGCCCGACTGGGTGTCGTTCAACTCCAGGATGCGCGAGAGCAGCAGGGGGCCCATCTCGCTGACCGTGGTGCGGATCGGGTGGCCCTTTTGTCCCCACAGGTCCCAGAACACCACCGGATTGGGTTGCTGCAGGTAGTCGCCAATGCCGATCTCGGCCACGCGCTGCTGGATCTTCTCGTTCGTCGTCCCGGCAACGGCCAGACCCGCGACGTCGCCTTTGACATCGGCCAGGAACACCGGCACGCCACGCTTGCTGAAGCCTTCGGCCAGCGTCATCAAGGTCACCGTCTTGCCGGTGCCAGTGGCACCCGCGACCAGGCCGTGGCGATTGCCGTACTTCGGCAGCAGGTAGACGTTGCCGCCTTGCGGGGTGGTGACGGCCTTGCCGACGAGGATCGGATTCATGAAGTTTTCCGTGCGATGAACATCGCAATTCTATTCGCTCGATCGAGCGCTGCGCGTCTTGTGGGGGCAGTGAGCGGCGGGTACCCTGCCACGTTCCCGTTTTTCAGGATGGTCGTGGATGTCCGCTGATTGGCGCGTTTCGCTGAAGTTGTTCCCGGTTGTCGTGGCGGTTGGCGCGGCGTCCTTCTCGCCCGATGCGGCCGCCCAGCGGCTTTCGCGCGCTGCGGCTGCACTGGTCGAGCAAGCGAATGCCGCCGAGGCCCGTTACAAGACCGCGCAGGATGCCGACCAGCAGGATGCGTCGATCGTGGAGATGGAGCGGGTGATGGCGAGCTGCGGCAAGACCCGCGGCTGTCCGATGGAGCAACTGATGCCGGTGTATCGGCGGATGCTGCAGCCCTCGCCCGGTCCGACCGACATCGATGACGAGGGCGACGAGGACGAGAACCCGATCAACATCGCCGGCGATGGCGTGCCCGCCGGCGCTACCGCTGATGCCCTTTTGGACGAGCGCAACAAGCGTTTCGTGCAAGCGGTGCAGTTCAACCCGGCGGTGCAGGCCGGCATTCGCCGCTGGCTCACCGACATGCGCCCGGCGTTGATGGAGAGCTATACCAACTTCCAGTACCTGCGCCCGCAGATGGCTCCGGCTTTCCAGCGCGCGGGCCTGCCGGAAGCGCTGCTGTTCGGCATCATGGCGAAGGAGTCCAACGGCAAGGTCCACGTGGGATCGCGCGCGGGGGCGATCGGCCCGTTGCAGTTCATGCCGGCCACCGGCCGCCGCTTCGGTCTGGGCAACGATGGCAGCGGCTTCGACACCCGCTATGACCCGCGCATGTCGGCAGAGGCAGCGGCCGCCTACCTGATGGAACGCTACGCGCAGCTCGACAGCAGCATCGAGATGTCGCTGGCTGCCTACAACGGCGGCGAGGGGCGCGCGCTGCGGGTGTATCGCGCCAGCGGCGGCCGCAACTTCTGGGATGCCAGCGTGTACGACCAGTTCCCGGCCGAGACCAAGGACTACGTGCCGATGGTGATCGCGGCGGCCTGGCTGTACCTGCATCCCGCCGAGTACGGCCTGCGTTTTCCGCGCGCCTGGGGCGCGGGGCGCCCGGCGCAGATCCAGCTCAAGCGCGCGACCTCGATCAACGAACTCGGTATCTGCCTGGGCAACGCCCGCGGGACGAATGGCTACCTGCGCCATCTTCGCAACCTCAACCCGCGCTATACGCCCAGCACTTGGCTGGCGCAGGGCACCACGCTCAACGTCAGCACCACCATTGCCACGCTGTACAACCGCCACTGCGTGAGTGGCAAGCGTGCCGAGATCGCGCGCCAGTTGATCAACAGCGATGTCAGCCAGGCATTGGTGCGGGTGGGCCCTCTGGTGACACCACAGCAGGCGACCCAGGCCAACGAGGCACCGGCCGCTGCCAGCGGGCCCGATGCCCCCGCCACGGTGGTGCCGGCCAATCCCGCGACCCGTGCACAGACGGCGGCGCCCCCGGCGTCCAGCCCCAATCATGCCCCGGCCACCCATCGTGTCGGCGCCGGTGAAAACCTCACCGCGATCGCCCGTCGTTACCAGTGCAGCGTGCAGGCGCTGATCGATGCGAATGGACTGAAGTCGCCGAACTATGCGATCCGTCCCGGTCAGGTCTTGAACCTGAGGGGATGCCGTCCATGACGCGGCAAGGCGGCATCGCCATCGACTGAACAGGCGTGTTCACGGGGTCGTTTCGGCCCGTCCGCTAGGTTGGCCGTCCAGATTCGTGACAGCCAGCGGATTCAGGCAGGCGCCAGCAGCGCCTGGGTCATCCGTTTTCGCACGGTCGTCGCGGCATGTGCATGACGCGGCGCGCGAACGGAGCCCATGGCGAAAGATCGATACCAGGAGGAACCCCGGCAGGTGCTTTCGGCCTTCTCCGCTATCTGCATGATGGTGGGGATGGTGGTCGGCATCGGCATCTTCCGGACCCCGGCGATCGTCGCAGGCAATGTGTCAGGCGAGACCATGTTCCTGCTGGCGTGGGTGGCAGGCGGGGCGGTCACCCTGATCGGAGCACTCTGTTATTCGGAATTGGCATCGGCGCATCCGCATGCCGGCGGCGAATACCACTTCCTGTCCCGGGCCTACGGCAAGCCGGTGGCGATGATGTTCGGCTGGGCGCGCTGCAGCGTGATCCAGACCGGATCGATCGCCGCCGTCGCCTTCGTGCTTGGCGACTACATGGCGCGGCTGTGGCCGCTGGGCGAACATGCCAGCGCGATCTATGCCGCGATCGGGGTCTCGGTGTTCACCGGCATCAACATCCTGGGCACTCGCCCCGGCAAGAACGTGCAGGTGGTCGCGACCCTGCTGGTGGTCGCGGCGATCATCACCTTGATCGTCTTGGGCCTCACCACGCAGCCGTCTGACGCCAGCGTGGCGCCGGCACCGGCTTCAGCGCCCGATGGCCGTGGCGCGTTCGGCATGGCGATGATCTTTGTCCTGCTCACTTACGGCGGGTGGAACGAGGCCGCCTATCTCACCGGGGAACTCGAGAACCCACGCCGCAACATCCCCAAGGTGTTGGCGCTCGGCACGGTGGTTCTGGTGGTGCTTTACCTGGCAGTGAACTTTGCCTTCCTGCGCGTGCTTGGCTTGGAGGGCATCCGCGATTCGCAGACGGTCGCCGCCGACATGATGCGGGTGGTGAGCGGCCCGGCCGGCGAGCGGATGGTCAGCATCGCCATCCTGCTGGCCGCGCTGTCGACCTTGAACGCGACCATTTTCACTGGCGCCCGCGTGTTCTACGTGATGGCGCGCGACATGACGGTGATGCGCTGGGTCGGCATCTGGGACGAACGCGGCACGACGCCGGTCAATGGCTATCTGCTGCAGGGCGCGGTGGCATTGGTGTTGATCGGACTGGGCGCAGTGACCCGCGATGGGTTCCAGTCGATGGTTGATTACACCGCGCCGGTGTTCTGGAGCTTCATGCTGCTGGTGGCGATCTCACTGTTCATCCTCAGGCGGCGCGAACCGGCCATCGATAGGCCTTTCCGCGTGCCGCTGTATCCACTTACGCCGCTGCTGTTCTGCCTGACCTGTGTGGGCATGCTGTATTCGAGCATCGCCTATACCGGTTGGGCCGGGCTCATCGGTTTGGCGGTGCTGTTGGCGGGTACGCCGCTATTGCTGTTCCGCCGCAAGGACGACTTGCCGGCGCCCGACTCGCAGGCTGGCCCTGCGGCCTCTTCCCCCGTGAAAGGAGACGTTCCATGAACCTGGCCACACCTTCCATGCGTTATCTCAGCGTGGCGCTGATGCTGTGCCTGCTCGGTTGCAGGCAGGCCAATGCACCCGCCAACGCGCAGCCGCTGCCTGCCGGTGCCGCGCCGCAGGCTGCGACATCGACACCGGCTGAAAGCCAATCCACCTACAAGCCGGAAGTCGGGCAAGCCGGCAAGGACGTGGTCTGGGTGCCGACGCCGCAAGCCTTGGTCGACCGCATGCTGGACATGGCGAAGCTGACCCCGGCGGACCGGTTGGTCGACCTGGGTTCGGGCGATGGCGTCACCGTGATCACCGCCGCCAAGCGCGGTGCCAATGCGCGCGGCATCGAATACAACCAGGACATGGTGGCGCTCGCCATGCAGCGGGCACGCGAGGCCGGCGTGACCGATCGCGCGAGCTTCCAGCAGGCCGACATCTTCAAGACCGATTTCTCCGATGCCACCGTGGTCACCCTGTTCCTGCTGCCCGCGCTCAACCAGCGCCTGCGCCCGACCATCCTCGAAATGAAGCCGGGCACCCGCGTGGTCTCCAACACCTTCGACATGGGCGAATGGCAGGCGGACCAGATCGATGAGGTCAAGGAGGGTTGCACCAGCTACTGCACGGCACTGCTGTGGATCGTGCCGGCCCAGGTCGAGGGCAGCTGGAGCCTGGCTGATGGCCGCACGCTGAAACTGGACCAGACTTTCCAGATGCTGTCCGGCGCGTTGGGCAACACGGCGATCAGCGAAGGCAGGATGAACGGCAGCGAGATCGGCTTCAATCTTGGCAACGACCGCTACGTGGGCCAGATCGACGGCAACCGCATCCAGGGTACGGTCAACGGCAAGCCATGGAGCGCGACCCGCCGCTGAGCGCGCTCAACCCACGCGGGTAGCCAGCCGCTGTCCCAGGCGCACCGGACTTTCGGCGGCCAGGCCAGGCGCCAGTTCGGCCACGCCCGGCGGCAGCAGCACGATCACCGTCGAGCCGTAGTTGAAGCGCGCCATCTCGGCGAATTTGTCGAGCGTGATGTCGCGGCCTCGCCAATCCTTGCGGGTGATGCGATCGCCATAGGGCGGGATTTCGACGCCGCTCCACACCGTCTCGACGCCCGATACCAATAGCGCGCCGATCATCACCTGCACCATCGGGCCGAATTCTGTCTCGAAGTGGCAGACCAGGCGCTCGTTGCGGGCGAACAGCCGTGGCACCGAGGCGACCGCGTCGGTGCCGACGGAAAACAACCGGCCCGGCACGTGGACGGTTTCGACCAGGCGCCCGCCGAAGGACATGTGCACGCGGTGGTAGTCGCGCGGCGAGAGATAGACGGTGGCGAACAGGCCATCGGCATAGGGCTGGGCGGAGGCCGCATCGCCCAGCAATTCCTCCACCGTGAACGACTGGCCCTTGGCCTGGAAGATGCGACCGGCCTCGATCTTCCCGCACTGGCTGATGCGGCCATCCGCGGGCATCAGCAGGGCGCGCGGATCGGGGTCGGGCATGCGTGCATCGGCGCGCAATTCGCGGGTAAAGAACGCATTGAAGCTGGGATAGGCGTGCGGATCGGTGTTCGCAGCCTCGCTCATGTCCACGCCGAATTTGGCGATGACGGTGTCGATGAGGCGCTGGCTGATCGCCGGGTTCGTCGAATACGCGAGCCGACGGGCCAAGGACGACAGCAGCCGATGCGGCAGCACATAGGTCAGCGCGGTGAGCGGATTCACTTGGCGGCTTCCGTCAGCGCGATGAAGTCGGCGGCGATCTTCGCGGGTTCCAGCGGCGGCTGGATGACGCCGGCCATGCGTCCTTGCGGGTCCAGCACCGCGAGCGCCGCGGAATGATCGACGGCGTAGCGGTTGGGCTGCGAGAGGTCATCCGGCGGCTGCTTCATGAACACCAGCGACAGGCCGCGCGCGAACTGTTCAAGCGCAGCTTGCGTGCCGGTTGCCGCAATCGTGTCGGAATGAAAGGCCTGTGCGTACTTGCCGACGATCTCCGGGGTGTCGCGTTCCGGGTCGACCGAGACGAACAGCACGCGCGGGCGCTTGTCGGCGGGAATCGACTCCCAGGCCTTTTGCGCGGTCTTCAGCTGCGCCAGCGTGGTCGGGCAGACATCCGGGCAATGGGTGAAGCCGAGGAACACCAGCGTCCAGTGGCCTTGCAACGATGCGTTGGTCAGCGCGCTGCCGTCAGCGCGCACCAGCTCGAACGGCGGGATCTGCCGCGTGCTCTCGAAGCGCTTGAATGCCTGCAGCGCAGGTCCCGGCGGGGCAGCATTGCGTTGGGTGAAGTGCCAACCCGCCAGCAGGCCGGCGAACGCGGCGGCGACCGCGAGGATGATCCACGTATTGCGGTTGAACATGAGGCGTCCAGCTGGGAAACCCGGCCATGATAGCGGCCCACCGCTATACTTCCGTTCGTATTCAGCCCGAACTTCCGCCGTGAACGACGAAGCCACGCGCGACCTGCGCACGATCATCGATTTCATCCGCTTCGGCGCCAGCCGCTTCGGCGCCGCGGGGCTGACCTTCGGCCACAGCTACGACAACGCACTGGACGAGGCGACGCAGCTGGTGCTGCATGCGCTGCACCTGCCGCACGACCTCTCGCCGGTCTACGGCGCCTCGCGGTTGACCGGAAGCGAGAAGGGCGAAGTCCTCGCGTTGTTCGCGCGCCGGATCGACGAGCGTATCCCGGCTGCTTATTTGACTGGCGAGGCCTGGTTCGCCGGCCTGTCGTTCAAATCCGATCCGCGCGCGCTGGTGCCACGCTCGCCGATCGCCGAGTTGATCGAATCCGGCTTCGAACCCTGGCTGGGTGGGCGGGAGGTGAATCGCGCGCTCGACATCTGCACCGGCTCGGGTTGCATTGCCATTGCGATGGCGCATTACAACCCGGATTGGCAGGTCGATGGCATCGACATCAGCGATGAAGCGCTTTCGCTGGCCGAGGAAAACAAGTCGCGGCTGATGGCGGGCAACGTGCGTTTCCTCAAATCCGACCTGATGGATGCGTTGAAGGGCGAGCAGTACGAACTCATTGTCACCAATCCGCCCTACGTGACCCATGCCGAGACCGATGCACTGCCGGCCGAGTACGCCCACGAACCGGAACTGGGCTTGCGGGCGGGCGATGACGGCCTCGACCTTGCGCTGCGCATCCTTCGTGATGCGCCGGAACACCTCACCGATGATGGCCTGTTGATCTGCGAAGTCGGCGAGGCCGAACACGCATTGACCGCATTGCTGCCGGAGCTTTCGCTGGCCTGGATCGAGTTCAAGGTCGGGCAGATGGGGATCTTCGTCGCCGAGCGTGCGGATCTCGTCGCCCACCACGCGCGCATCGCCGAACTCGCCACCGCGCGCGAATGAACACCTTTGGCCACCTGCTGCGCGTCACCACCTTCGGCGAATCGCACGGGCCGGCGATCGGCTGCGTGGTCGATGGCTGCCCGCCGGGCACCGCCATCGCGCCGGAAGACTTCGCGCATGACCTCGAGCGCCGCGCGACCGGCCGCAGCCGCCACACCTCGCAGCGCCGCGAGGCCGACGAGGTCGAGATACTCAGCGGGGTTTACGAAGGCTTTACGACCGGTACGCCGATCGCCCTTTTGATTCGCAATGTCGATGCCCGCAGCAAGGACTACAGTGCGATCGCCGCGCAATTCCGGCCCGGTCATGCGGATTACAGCTATTGGCAGAAGTACGGCCGGCGCGATCCGCGTGGCGGCGGGCGCTCCAGCGCGCGCGAAACCACGATGCGCGTCGCCGCTGGCGTCATCGCGAAAAAGTGGCTGAAGGATCGTCATGGCGTAACCGTCCGCGGACATCTTGCGCAGATCGGCGGCATCGTCCCGCGTTCGCATGATTGGAATGTGGTGGAAGACAACCCGTTCTTCTGGCCGGACGCGGCCCAGGTCACTGAACTGGAAGCTTTCATGGACGCATTGCGCAAGTCCGGTGATTCGGTCGGTGCGAAGGTCATCGTCGAGGCCACCGGCGTCCCGCCGGGCTGGGGTGAGCCGGTCTACGGCAAGCTCTCGGCCGAGATCGGCGCGGCGATGCTCTCGATCAACGCGGTCAAGGGTGTGGAGATCGGCGACGGCTTCGATGCGGTCGCGCAACACGGAAGCCGACATCGCGACCTGATGCACGAGGACGGCTTCGCCAGCAACCATGCCGGCGGCATCCTCGGCGGCATCTCCAGCGGCCAGGCGATCCGCGTCGCCACCGCCTTCAAGCCGACCTCCAGCCTGCGCCTGCCGGCAACGACACTGGATGTCGACGGCAACGAGGTCGAAGTCGTCACCACCGGCCGTCACGATCCCTGTGTCGGCATCCGCGCCACGCCCATCTGCGAGGCGATGCTGGCCTTGGTGCTGATGGACCAGGCGCTGCGCCATCGCGCGCAGTGCGGCGATGTGGGTGATGTCGCGCCCAGGATCGCCTGATGCGGCATTGCTTCATGCATCTCGGTTGTGCGCGAAAACAGATGCGGCGCCGCTGATCCGCAGCGCAGATCGCGCGGCACGATCCGCCATCCGCACACACATCCATGCATAGCGAAGGAACATCCATGAGCCAGAAGAAGTTGAAGGTCGCGGTCGTCGGTGCCACCGGCGCGGTCGGTGAGACCATGTTGTCGATCCTCGCCGAACGCAAGTTCCCGGCAGCCGAAGTCATCGCGCTGGCCAGCGAACGCTCCGCCGGTAGTGATGTGAAGTACGGCGACGACGACATCGAGGTGCAGGATCTCGCGACCTTCGATCCGGCCGGCATCGACATCGCGCTGTTCTCGGCCGGCGGCGACATCAGCAAGCAGTACGCGCCGAAGTTCGCGGCCGCGGGTGCAGTGGTCATCGACAACTCCTCGGCCTTCCGCCAGGACGAGGACGTGCCGCTGGTGGTGGCCGAAGTGAATCCGGAAGCCATCACGCGCCGGCCCCGCGGCATTATTTCCAATCCGAACTGCTCGACCATGCAGATGGTGGTCGCACTCAAACCGCTGCACGATGCCGCCGGCATCACCCGCATCAACGTCGCCACCTACCAGTCGGTGTCCGGGGCAGGGCGCAGCGCGCTGGAGGAACTCGGCCGGCAGACAGCGGGCCTGCTCAATTTCCACAGCACCGAGCCGGAGCGTTTCCCGGTGCAGATCGCTTTCAACCTGATCCCGCAGATCGATGCCTTCCTCGACAACGGCTACACCAGGGAGGAGATGAAGCTGGTGTGGGAGACGCGCAAGATCCTCGGCGACGACAGCATCCAGGTGAACCCCACCGCGGTACGCGTGCCGGTGTTCTATGGACACGCCGAGGCGGTCAATGTCGAGACGACAAAGAAACTCACGGCCGATGAAGTGCGCGGGTTGCTGGCGCAGGCGCCGGGGATCGAGGTGGTCGATGAGCGCGTGCCCGGCGGCTACCCGACGCCGGTGACCCATGCCTCCGGCACCGACCCGGTGTACGTGGGCCGCATCCGCGAGGACGAGAGCCATCCGAGCGCGATCAACCTGTGGATCGTGGCCGACAACATCCGCAAGGGCGCGGCCCTGAATGCGGTGCAGATCGCCGAACTCGTTGCCACTGGGCGGTAAGCCCGGCTAGAGTTGCGACCGATCATGAGGAAATTCCTGCAAACCACTGTCCTGACGATGCTTCTGGTGCTGATTTCGGCACCGGCCTGGGCCTTGGGCCTCGGCCAGCTGCAGGTCAAGTCGAAGCTCAACGAGCCGCTCCTGGCGGAGATCCCGGTGATTTCAGCCGACCCGATGGAGCTGCAGGACCTGCAGGTGCGGCTGGCTGCACCCGACACCTTCCTGCGTGTCGGTCTGCCGTTGCCCGACAGGATGGTCTCCGATCTGCAATTCAAGCTGGTCTACGACACCCTCGGCCAGCCGGTCATCCGCGTCACCAGCCCCGGACCGGTGGCGATGCCGATGATGACCTTCCTGCTCGAGGTCGATTGGGGCGAGGGCCGGCTGGTGCGCGAATACTCGGTGCTGCTCACCGAGCCCGATGCGGTTGCCGCTGCCAACGCGCCGGTGGTCGAAGCACCGGTCACCGCGCCTTCCAACACCATCGTCCGCGAGCCCGATGCGGTCGCCGCGGCTCCGATGCCGCAGCCGGTCCCGACGGCCCCTGCACCGGCCGCCGCACCCGTTGCACCGGGTGGATCGCCGGTGGCGGCTGCAGCGATGCCGACTGCAGTTACCGGCAGCGTCGGCCAGCGTTCGGTCGTGAGCGGCGACACCTTGTCCGGCATCGCCGCCAGCCTTCGCACGCCCGCACAATCCGTTGGCGCGGTCATGGCCGCCCTGTTTCGCGCCAATCCCGATGCCTTCATCAATGGCGATCCCAACCTGTTGCGCAGCGGCGCAGTGCTGCAACTACCCGATGATGCCGCGGTCAGCCAAGCGGTCTCCGACGGCAGCGCCGAGGCGATGCAGGCCCAGGTCGCCGGTTGGCGTGGTTCGCGTTCACGTCCGACCAGTGCAGTGGATGTCGCCAGTGCAGTGGAGGCCACGCCGGCCACATCCGCACCGCCGCGCCGGAACGCGCGCCGCGCGCGTGACGCACGACTCGAAATCATGCCGGCAGCGGCCGGTGCCACCGCCGCAAGCGCTACCCGTTCCGGTGGCGGTGGCCAGGGAGATGCCGAAATGACCCAGCAATTGCAGGAAGCCCGCGAGACCATCGCCAGCCGTGACGCCGAGGTCGCAGAGCTGCAATCGCGCGTTACCGAACTGGAAGCCCTGCAGAAGCAGCAGGCCCAGCTGATCCAGATGAAGGATGGCCAGCTCGCCACCGCGCAGCAGCAGTTGAACCAGCGCCAGCAGGCAACTGCGATCGCCAACGAACCCGCATCCGCCAACTCCAACCCGATGCTCTGGGTCGGCGTGATCGGCCTCGGTCTTCTGGCGGCGCTCGCCCTCGCATGGTTGCTGCGTCGCCGTCGTCCGGTGGTCGTCGATGAGGAGCGGCCGAGCTTCGCGCAGGTACCGGTGGCAGAGCCGGCGACGCCATCGCGCCTGAGCGACGACATCGACAGTCTGTTCCCGGCGGATGTCGTCGTGAGTGATTCGCAGGTGGGTGAAACGCCCGCAGCCAGTGTCGGCCTGCGCAAGCCCTCGTGGATCGGCAGTGCGCCGCAGACCGGTATCGCACGCAATGCCGATGCGACCGACTGGTCCGTGCCGGCGGCCGTGGCCGGCGCCACCGCATACGACCCGGCAGATGCCGATCCCGTGGATGTGGATGTCGCCGGCATCGATGACACGCCGCCAGCGCCAGTGCAGGCGTTGCACGATCCGTTGCCGGACACGCTGCCCGAAGGCAAGGGTGTGTTCGATGCGCCCGAGGAAGAACACGGCGAACTCCGTGGACTGGATGCGGCCGCCGCATCCATGCAGTCGCTCGACCCCGCGGATGCCGAATCAGCCGAGCGCATCGCACTGGCCCGCACGTACCTCGAACTCGAGGACGATGTCACCGCGCGCCTGCTGCTCGAGCAGGTGATCGATCGCGGCGGCGTGCATGCCGAGGAAGCGCGGCGGATGCTGGATCGCTTCGATCCCTCGTGACGCGCACGCGCCGATGAGGCGGCATGCGCTCGGCATCGAATACGACGGCAGCCGCTATCTCGGCTGGCAACGATTGGGCGAGGCCGGACCCACCCTGCAACAGACGCTCGAGGACGCGATTTCCAGCGTCGCCGATGCGCGGGTTGAAACCGTCTGCGCCGGTCGCACCGATGCCGGCGTGCACGCCCGCTGCCAGGTCGTCCATTTCGATGCAGACGCGGTGCGGAATCCGCGCGCATGGATGCTCGGCATCACCTCCAACTTGCCGCCGGACATGGCGGTGCACTGGTGCGTGCCGGTGGATTCGGGATTCAGTGCACGGTTCTCGGCCCGCGCGCGCCGTTATCGCTACGAGATACTGAATCGTTCAGTGCGTCCTGCGTACCGGCGTGACTATTTGGCGTGGGAAAGGCGAAGATTGGATGTTGCGTTGATGCATTCAGCTGCTCAGTCACTGGTGGGGGAACACGACTTCTCGGCGTTCCGCACCGTGCACTGCCAAGCGGCGCATGCAAGACGCGAAATCCAGGAGATCGCAGTGGTACGCACAGGGTATGTCGTCGCGGTGGAGATCCAGGCCAATGCCTTCCTTCATCACATGGTGCGCAACATCGTTGGCTCGCTGATCCCGGTCGGCGCTGGCGAACGTGCACCCGCATGGATCGGTGAACTGCTCGCCGGTCGTGATCGCACGCTGGCCGGACCGACCGCGCCCGCCAGCGGACTGACCTTCCTGCACCCGCTCTATGACGCGCGCTGGGGCCTGCCCGCCGCCGTCTCCGCGGGCGCAGGCGCATGAAGAGCGCATCGGTTCGTACGCGCATCAAGTTCTGCGGCTTCACCCGCGCCGGCGACGTACGCCTGGCTTGCGAGTTGGGCGTCGATGCCATCGGCCTGGTCTTTGCCGAATCCAGCCCGCGACGACTGCAGGTGGAAGAGGCGCGTGCGTTGCGCCACGCCATCGCGCCGCTGGTCAGCAGCGTCGCCCTGTTCAAGGACAACCCGCCCGAGCAGGTGCGCGAGATCGTGCGCCTGCTGCGACCCAATGCGCTGCAATTCCATGGCAACGAGGAAGACGCGTTCTGCCGCAGCTTCGGCATCCCCTACATCAAGGCGATCGCGATGGGGGATCCCGCCGCCCTGGACGTGCGCACGCTTCACGGACGCTACCCGCATGCGGCGGCCTTGATGTTCGACAGTCATGTCACCGGCGGCGAGGGTGGCAGCGGCAAACCCTTCGACTGGCAGCGCCTGCCGGTCGACAACACCAAGCCGCTCATGGTGGCGGGTGGCCTGACGTCTGACAACGTGGCCGGGCTGATCACCACCCGCGCACCGTGGGCCGTGGATGTCGCTTCAGGCATCGAGTCGGAGCCGGGCGTCAAGGATGGCGATAAGATGCGGGCCTTCGTCGCCGAGGTGCACCGTGCCGATTGCCAGAACGAACACGAGTCCGGATATCGACTCCCCAGCGGCGACCACTGCGGCTGATCCGATCAGCGACTACCACGCATTTCCCGATGCCGAGGGTCACTTCGGTCGCTTCGGCGGCCGCTTCGTCGCCGAGACCCTGATCGGTCCGCTGCAGCAGCTCGCGCAGGCGTACGACGAAGCGCGGGTCGATCCGGCCTTCCAGCGCGCATTCGATCAAGACCTGGCGCATTACGTCGGCCGGCCCAGCCCGATCTACTTCGCCGAGCGTCTCTCGCGAGAGGTCGGCGGCGCGCGCATCCTGCTCAAGCGCGAGGACCTCAACCATACCGGCGCGCACAAGATCAACAACACCATCGGCCAGGCGCTGCTGGCCAGCCGCATGGGCAAGACGCGGATCATCGCCGAGACCGGCGCCGGCCAGCATGGCGTCGCCAGCGCGACCGTCGCCGCACGGCTTGGCATCGAATGCGTGGTCTACATGGGCGCGACCGACATCGAGCGGCAGAAGGCCAATGTCTGGCGGATGAAGCTGCTCGGCGCGACCGTAGTGCCGGTGACCTCCGGTTCCGCGACTTTGAAGGACGCGTTGAATGAAGCGATGCGTGACTGGGTCACCAACGTCGCCGACACCTTCTACATCATCGGCACGGTTGCCGGGCCGGATCCGTATCCGCGGATGGTGCGCGATTTCAACGCCGTGGTCGGCCGCGAGGCGCGCGCGCAGATGCTGGCCGAACATGGCCGCTTGCCGGACGCGATCTCCGCCTGCGTCGGTGGTGGCAGCAATGCCATCGGCCTGTTCCATGCCTTCCTCAACGATCGTGAGGTGCGCATCGTCGGCGCGGAGGCGGCGGGCGAGGGCATCCAGACCGGCCAGCATGCGGCGTCGCTGGCGGCGGGGCGGCCCGGCGTGCTGCACGGCAATCGGACTTACGTGCTGTGCGATGACGAAGGCCAGATCACCGAGACCCATTCGGTCAGCGCGGGGCTTGATTACCCGGGTGTAGGGCCGGAGCACGCTTTCCTGAAAGAGACCGGTCGCGCCGAATACGTCGGCGTCACCGACGAAGAGGCATTGGCCGCCTTCCATCAACTGGCTCGCGCCGAAGGCATCCTGGCCGCGCTCGAATCCAGTCACGCCATCGCTCAGGCGATCAAGATGGCGCGCGACATGCCGAAGGACGCCATCGTCCTGTGCAACCTGTCCGGTCGCGGCGACAAGGATGTGCACACGATCGCTGCGCGTGAAGGCATCGAACTGTGAGCGGCCGCATCGATGCCCGTTTCGCCGAACTCGCGACATCGCGCAGAAAGGCGCTGGTTCCGTTCATCACCGCAGGCGACCCGTCGCTCGATGCGACCGTGCCGGTGATGCATGCGCTGGTGGAAGCCGGTGCCGATGTGATCGAGCTCGGCGTGCCATTCTCGGACCCGATGGCCGATGGTCCGGTGATCCAGCAGGCGTCCGAGCGTGCGATCGCGCGCGGTGGCGGGTTGTCGCACGTGTTGGATTGCGTGCGGCGCTTCCGCGAGCGCGACGATGTCACGCCAGTGGTGTTGATGGGCTATCTCAACCCGATCGAGATCCGTGGCGCCGAGGGTTTCGCGGTGGAAGCCGCGAGCTGTGGCGTCGATGGCGTCCTGCTGGTGGATTTGCCGCCGGAAGAGGCCGCACCGTTTCGTGAGGCCTTCACACGGCACGGCATCGCGCTGATCTGGCTGGCCGCGCCGACCACCGACGAAGCGCGACTGGCCCGGCTTGCCGCGATCGCAGAGGGCTATCTCTACTACGTCAGCTATGCCGGCGTGACCGGCGCCGATCGGCTCGATACCTTCGATGCCGGCGCTCGCCTGGCCGCGATCCGTTCGGCCTGCGCGGTGCCGGTCTTGGCCGGGTTCGGAATCAAGGATGCAGCCAGCGCGGTGGCGATGGCCCGCGAAGCCGATGGCGTAGTCGTCGGCAGTGCTCTGGTGGCGGCGATGAACGGTTCGACGGATGCCGCTGACGCCGCCGGCCGAGCAGCCGGATTCCTGGCGCCCCTGCGTGCTGCGCTCGACGGCGATTCGCGAGCAGTCGGCTAAACTGCCCTGCTGGAATCCACTGGATAGGCTGGATACGCACGACATGTCCTGGCTCAAGAAGCTCACCCCGGGCCGCATCCGCACCGAGGCCGGCCCGCGCAAGCGCAATGTCCCGGAAGGCCTGTGGGAAAAATGCGACCGCTGCGGCGCGGTGCTGTACCGGCCGGAGCTGGAGGAAAACCTCGAGGTCTGCCCGAAATGCGCCTTCCACATGCCGATCCGTGCCCGCGCGCGCCTTTCGGCTTTCCTTGATCTCGGCAGCGGCAAGGAGATCGGTGCCGCGCTCGGCCCGACTGACGTGCTCAAGTTCAAGGATCAGAAGAAATACGCCGAGCGCATCAAGGTCGCGCAGAAATCCACCGGCGAGCGCGATGCCCTGGTAACGATGGAAGGCCTGCTCAAGAAGCGGCCGATCGTCGCCAGCGCTTTCGACTTCGCCTTCATGGGCGGTTCGATGGGTTCGGTGGTCGGCGAGCGTTTTGCGCTGGGTGCCGAACGCGCAGCGGAGATCGGCGCTCCGTTCGTGTGTTTTTCCGCCAGCGGCGGGGCGCGCATGCAGGAGAGCCTGTTTTCGCTGATGCAGATGGCCAAGACTTCGGCTGCGCTGGGGCGGCTGCGCGCGAAAGGGCTGCCGTACATCTCGGTGCTGACCCACCCGACCACTGGTGGCGTGTCGGCCAGTTTCGCGATGCTCGGCGACATCAACATCGCCGAGCCCGAGGCGCTGATCGGCTTCGCAGGCCCGCGCGTCATCGAGCAGACCGTGCGCGAAAAGTTGCCGGAAGGGTTCCAGCGCAGCGAATTCCTGCTCGAGCACGGCGCCGTCGATCAGATCTGCGACCGCCGCGAACTGCGCGACCGCATCGCCGATCTGGTCGCGCTGATGATGAAGCAGCCGCATCCACCCGAAGACTCGGAACTGGTCGCGTGAGCCGCAAGTATTTCGGCACCGACGGCATCCGCGGCCGCGTCGGTACAGCACCGATTTCCGCGGACTTCGTGCTGCGTCTCGGCAATGCCTATGGTTACGCGCTGCGCGAACGTCGCGGCGATGGCTGGCGCAAGCCCATGGTGGTGATCGGCAAGGACACCCGCATCTCCAATTACATGTTCGAAGCGGCGCTGGAGGCCGGCCTGGTCGCCGCAGGCGTCGACGTGCAATTGATGGGACCGATGCCGACGCCGGCCGTCGCGCACCTGACGCGTTCGATGCGCGCCGATGGCGGCATCGTCATCTCGGCCTCGCACAACCCGCACCACGACAACGGCATCAAGTTCTTCTCGGCCGATGGCGAGAAGCTGGATGACGAAGCGGAACTGGCGATCGAAGCGGCGCTGGACCAGCCGTTCTCCACCGTGCCGTCCGAGCAACTGGGCAAGGCGTTGCGTACGCGCGATGCGGTCGCCCGCTATGTCGAGGCCTGCAAGAACTCGGTGCCGAAGGGCTTCGACCTCGATGGCATGCACGTGGTGGTCGATTGCGCGAACGGCGCCAACTACCAGCTCGGCCCGCTGGTGCTGCGCGAGCTGGGCGCACGGGTCGATGCGATCGGCGTCGAGCCCAATGGCCTCAACATCAACGATGGCGTCGGTTCGACCCATCCGCAGACGCTGGCCGCGGAGGTGGTCAGGCGCGGCGCCGCGCTCGGCATCGCCTTCGATGGCGATGGCGATCGCGTGTTGTTCGTCGACGAGAACGGTCGCATCTGCGATGGCGACGACCTGATCTACGTGCTGGCGAAGGACTGGCAGGCCAGCGGGCGCCTGCAGGGACCGGTGGTCGGCACGCTGATGACCAACTACGGCCTTGAGAAGGCCTTGGGCGAAGCCGGCATCGGCTTCCTCCGCGCCAAGGTCGGTGATCGATACGTCCACCAGATGTTGCTGGAGAACGATGCCACGCTTGGTGGCGAGGCTTCCGGCCATCTGCTGTGCCTGGACCGCACCAGTACCGGCGACGGCATCATGGCCGCGTTGCAGGTACTGGAAGTGCTTGGCCGTAGTGGGCGCTCGCTGGCACAGGCGCTCGAAGGCATGGACAAGGTCCCGCAGAAGACGGTCAACGTGAAAGTGGCGCCGGGCAGCAAGCCGGCCGAGGCCGAGAGCGTGCAGGCCGTATTGCGCCAGGCGCAGGCGGCGGTCGAGGGCAGGGGGCGCGCCTTCCTGCGGCCGTCCGGCACCGAGCCGGTGGTGCGCGTGACCGTGGAAGCCGACGACCCGGCGCTGGTCGATGCGACCATCGGTACCCTTGAATCGGCGGTCAAGGCCGCCTGTTGATCGCGAAGGACCCACTGCAATGAGCCGCATCCCCACGCTCGACATCCGTCGCTTCACCCATCCCGAAAGCCCAGAGGATCGCGACGCCTTTGTCCGCGAGTTGGCCGAGACCTATCGCGAGTGGGGCTTCGCCGGCATCCGCGGCCATGGCATCGACGATGCGCTGGTCGACGCGGCCTACGACGATTTCAAGGCTTTCTTCGACCTGCCGGAAAACACCAAGAAGCAGTACCACATCGCTGGTGGCGGCGGTGCGCGCGGCTACACGCCGTTCGGCATCGAGACCGCGAAGGGCGCGCAGCATCACGATCTCAAGGAGTTCTGGCACATCGGTCGTGAGATCCCGCGTGAGAGCGCGCATGCCGATGTCATGCCGGCGAATGTCTGGCCGGCGGAAGTGCCCGGTTTCCGCGAGCACGGCTACGCGCTGTACCAGGCGCTCGATGACCTGGGCTCGCAGGTGCTCTCGGCACTGGCGCTCTCGCTCGACCTGCCGGAACACTGGTTCGCCGACAAGACCAACTTCGGCAACTCGATCCTGCGTCCGATCCACTAC
This sequence comes from Pseudomonadota bacterium, assembly GCA_023461075.1. Classification (GTDB taxonomy): domain Bacteria; phylum Pseudomonadota; class Gammaproteobacteria; order Xanthomonadales; family Xanthomonadaceae; genus Solilutibacter. Next base: position 18,108 of record JAEWNY010000041.1, read on the forward strand.
CCGCCGATCACCGCGCCGGATGTGCCGAACGTGCGTGCCGGCGCGCACGAGGACATCAACCTCATCACCCTGCTGGTCGGCGCCAGCGCGGCGGGTCTGGAAGTCCTCTCGCGCAAGGGCGAATGGGTGCCGTACACCGCCGAGCCCGGCACGATCGTGCTCAACATCGGCGACATGCTGCAACGCCTGACCAACCACGTGTATCCCTCGACCACCCACCGGGTCACCAATCCGCCGGGTGATGAGGCGCGCAAGCCGCGCTACTCGACGCCGTTCTTCCTGCATCCGAATCCGGATTTCCTGATCGACGTGCTGCCGCAGACGGTGACCGCCGACAATCCGAACCGCTATCCCGATCCGATTACCGCGCACGACTACCTGCTCGAGCGCCTGCGCGAAATCAAGCTGGCCTGAGCGGCCGCCTCATCAACCAAACACAAGGGGATGTCGATGCGTCGCAAGATCGCCGCGGGCAACTGGAAATTGAATGGCAATCGCGCCAGCGCGAGCGAATTGCTTGCCGCGCTGCAGATTCCCGCCAACGAGGATGTTGAAGTGCTGGTCTGCCCGCCGATGGTCTACCTGGCCGAACTGGCGGCGACATTCACCGACAGAGGGATCGCCTTCGGTGCGCAGGATGTCAGTGCGCACGAGAAGGGCGCCTACACCGGCGAAGTCTCTGCCGGGATGCTGAAGGACATCGGCGCCAGTCATGCGCTGGTCGGTCATTCCGAGCGCCGCCAGTACCACGGCGAAACCAGTGAAGTCGTGGCGGACAAGTTCATCGCCGCAAGGGCCGCCGGCATCGTGCCGGTGCTGTGCGTCGGCGAGACGCTGGCAGAGCGCGAGGCCGGCCAGACCGAGGCACGCATCGCCGAGCAGCTCGACGCGGTCTTTGCTGCGGCGGGCGATCGCGCGCTGGAGGGCGCCATCGTCGCCTACGAACCGGTCTGGGCAATCGGCACCGGCAAGACCGCGACGCCGGACCAGGCGCAGGCCGTCCACGCCTTCATCCGTGGCCTTGCAGCCGCCCGGGATGCTAATATCGCCGGCTCGCTGCCGATCCTCTACGGCGGCAGCGTCAAGGCCGACAACGCCGCCGAGCTGTTCGCGCAGCCCGATGTCGATGGCGGACTGGTCGGCGGCGCCTCGCTGGTGGCGGCCGAATTCAACGGCATCATCGCCGCGGCGGTGGCCACACTGGACTGAAACATGCTGCTCTGGGTACTCAACATCTTCTACGTGCTGATCGCGATCGCGATGATCGCGCTCATCCTCATGCAACGCGGCGCGGGTGCGGCGGCCGGCGCCAGCTTCGGCGGCGGTGCCTCGGGCACCGTGTTCGGCGCGCGCGGCGCGGCCAACTTCCTCTCCAAGACCACCAAGTGGCTGGCGGTGGCGTTCTTCGGCATTACCCTGGCGATGGCTTGGCTGCACCTGCAAGGCGTGCGCTCGGCCAACCAGCAGGCGACCGATCTTGGCGTGATGGCAGGCCAGCCGCAGGTGCCGGCGAATGCACAGCCTGTGCCGACCGCGCCGGCGATCCCGCAGGCGGCGCCGACGACGATTCCCGCCGCGGCACCTGACAGCAGCGCTCCGGCTACGCCCGCAGCCACGCCGCAACAGCCGCCGGCGACCTCGCCGCAATCGCAACCTGCCGCCACGCAGGAGCCCAAACCCGCACAAGGCGGCTGACAACGCATTACAATATCGGCTTCCTTGCGCACCGCATGCGGAGGGAAACCATGCCCAGGTGGCGGAATTGGTAGACGCACTACCTTGAGGTGGTAGCGGCTTAGGTCGTGGGGGTTCGAGTCCCCCCTTGGGCACCACTATCGCGCGGGCGGGCCTTTCGGGGCCCGCTTGCACAAACAAGCCACGCCGCGCTTGCGCGGCATAGCCGACGAGAGTGAGCGTGCTGGCCGAATACCTGCCGACCCTGCTGTTCCTGATCGTTGCCACCGGGATCGGCATTGCGCTGATCGTCATCGGCAACCTGGTGGGCCCTAAGCGGCCCACCGCCGAGAAACTCTCGCCCTACGAATGCGGCTTCGCTCCGTTCGAGGACGCGCGCATGCAGTTCGACGTGCGCTACTACCTCATCGCCATCCAGTTCATCATCTTCGACCTGGAAATCATCTTCATCGTGCCGTGGACCCAGGTGTTCATGGAGATCGGCGCGCGCAGCCTGGTCACCATGGGCCTGTTCGTGGGGATGCTGTTCCTCGGTTTCGTCTACGTCTGGAAGAGGGGGGCACTCGAATGGGAGTGAGCCACACGCCGTTCTTCAACCCGCTGCCGGAAGGGCGGCTGGACGACCTGCTGCGGCCGGAAGGCGACAACCCGGTGATGCAGCAGGGATACGTCACCACCAGCATGGACGCGCTCTGGAACTGGGCGCGGACCGGCTCGATGTGGCCGATGACCTTCGGCCTGGCTTGCTGCGCTGTGGAGATGATGCATGCCGGCGCCGCGCGCCTGGACATGGACCGCTTCGGCGTGGTGTTCCGGCCCAGCCCGCGCCAATCCGACGTGATGATCGTGGCCGGCACCCTGGTCAACAAGATGGCTCCGGCGTTGCGCAAGGTCTACGACCAGATGCCCGACCCGAAGTGGGTGATCTCGATGGGCAGCTGCGCCAATGGCGGCGGCTACTATCACTACTCGTATTCGGTCGTGCGTGGTTGCGACCGCGTGGTGCCGGTCGATGTCTACGTGCCGGGCTGCCCGCCGACCGCCGAGGCGCTGGCCTACGGCATCCTGCAGCTGCAGAAGAAGATCCGCCGCACCACGGTGTTCGGCAACAAGGACGAGGGCCGCCAGGCCATCGCCGTCAATTCCTGAGCGGATGGACATGAGCCAGAACGCATCGAAATTCGCCGATGAACTGCGCGCCCGCTTCCCGGGCAACACGGTGCATGTCGCCGAGCCGCGCGGGGAAGTGACGCTCGACGCGCCTGCCGGCGGCTGGCTCGAGATCGCCCGCACGCTGCGCGACGAGCTTGGTTTCGAACAATGCGTCGATGTCAGCGGCATCGATTACCTTGGCTACGGCAGCGACGAGTGGGATACCGATGTCTCCTCGCAGGGTTTCAGCCGCGGCGTCGAAGGTCGTGGCCCGGGTCGCTTCAAGTGGGGCGAGGCGATGACCGAGCAGGCGCCGCAGCCGAGGGGCGTCGAGCCGGTGCAGGCGGTCGTTGGCCGTCGCTACGCCGCGGTCGCGCACCTGTTGTCGGTATCGAACAACCGCCGCCTGCGCCTGCGCGAATTCTGCGCCGATGATTCGCTGCCGGAAGTGGATTCGCTGAGCAGCGTCTGGGCCGGCACCGACTGGTTCGAGCGCGAGGCCTTCGACCTGTTCGGCATCGTGTTCCGTGGCCATCCGGACCTGCGCCGCATCCTCACCGATTACGGCTTCGTCGGCCATCCGTTCCGCAAGGATTTCCCGCTGATCGGCAACGTCGAAGTCCGCTACGACGCCGAACGCAAGCGTGTGGGCTACGAGCCGGTGACTTCGGTCGAACCGCGCGTCGGTGTGCCGCGCGTGGTCCGCGACGATGCGCGTCTGGAGACCGCGCAGGGCGAATCGAAGGACCTCAAGATCCAAGGAGGTGCACGATGACCGCCCCCAGCCTGCAGGCACCGCCCGCATCGATCGGCCTCGCAAGCAATGCGGCCGAGGCGCGCCAGGAAATCCGCAACTACACGATGAATTTCGGCCCGCAGCATCCGGCCGCGCACGGCGTGCTGCGCCTGATCCTGGAAATGGATGGCGAGACCGTGATGCGTGCCGATCCGCACGTCGGCCTGTTGCATCGTGGTACCGAGAAGCTGGCCGAATCCAAGCCATTCAACCAGTCGATCGGTTACATGGACCGGCTCGACTACGTGTCGATGATGTGCAACGAGCACGCCTATGTGCGTGCGATCGAGACCCTGCTCGGCGTCGAGGCACCGGAGCGCGCGCAGTGGATCCGCACGATGTTCGACGAAGTCACCCGCATCCTCAACCACCTGATGTGGATCGGCTCGAACGCGCTCGATCTCGGTGCGATGGCGGTGTTCCTGTACGCCTTCCGCGAGCGCGAGGAACTGATGGACGTGTACGAGGCGGTGTCCGGCGCGCGCATGCACGCGACCTACTACCGCCCGGGTGGCGTCTACCGCGACCTGCCGGACCACATGCCGCAGTACCGCGAATCGAAGTGGCGCAAGGGCGAAAAACTCAAGCGCTTCAACGAATGGCGCGAAGGCTCGATGCTCGACTACCTCGAGGCGTTCACGAATGATTTCCCGACACGCGTCGACGAGTACGAGACACTGCTGACCAACAACCGCATCTGGAAGCAGCGCACCGTCGGCATCGGCGTGGTCAGCCCGGAGCAGGCCTACGCCTGGGGCATGACCGGTGCGATGCTGCGCGGTTCGGGCATCGCCTGGGACCTGCGCAAGAAGCAGCCGTACGCGAAGTACGCGGACGTCGATTTCGACATCCCGGTCGGCGTCAACGGCGATTGCTACGACCGTTATCTGGTGCGCGTGGCCGAGATGCGCCAGTCCAACCGGATCATCCGGCAATGCATCGCCTGGCTGCGCGCCAACCCCGGCCCGGTGATGCTGGACAACCAGAAGGTGTCGCCGCCCTCGCGCGAGGCGATGAAGGACGACATGGAAGCTCTCATCCACCACTTCAAGCTGTTCTCGGAAGGCTATTCGGTGCCGGCCGGCGAGACGTATGCCGCCGTCGAAGCGCCGAAGGGCGAGTTCGGCTGCTGGCTGGTCAGTGATGGCGCCAACAAGCCGTTCCGAGTCAAGCTGCGCGCGCCGGGCTTCGCCCATCTTTCCTCGATGGACGAGATCGTGCGCGGGCACATGCTGGCCGACGTGGTTGCGATGGTGGGGACGTATGACCTGGTGTTTGGTGAAGTAGACCGATGAAGGCAACCGGCAATTTCGAGAACGCGCGCAACGTCGACCCGCTGGTCGTGCTGTCGGCGGAAACACGCGCCCACATCGACCACTGGCTGACCAAGTTCCCGCCGGACAAGAAGCGTTCGGCGGTGCTGCAGGGCCTGCATGCCGCGCAGGAGCAGAACGGCGGCTGGCTCTCGGACGAGATCATCGCCGGCGTCGCCAAATACCTGGGCCTTCCGCCGGTATGGGCGTATGAGGTCGCAACGTTCTATTCGATGTTCGAGACCGAGCCGGTCGGCCGCAACAACGTGGCCTTCTGCACCAACATCAGCTGCTGGTTGAACGGCGCCGAGGACCTGGTCGCGCATGCGGAGAGGAAACTCGGATGCAAGCTCGGTGAATCCACCGCCGATGGCCGCGTCTACCTGAAGCGCGAAGAAGAGTGCGTCGCCGCCTGCTGCGGCGCGCCGGTGGTCGTGATCAACGGCCATTACCACGAGAAGCTCGACGCCTCCAAGGTGGACGCGCTGCTGGATGGACTGAAGTAACGATGGCGCATCACTCGCACTATTCGGAAGGCTACGGCCCGGTCGGACCGGCACCGCAGGCGCATAGCGTGGTCTACACGACGTTGCACTTCGACAAGCCTTGGTCGTACGAGAACTACCTGAAGACCGGCGGCTACGCGGCGCTGCGCAAGGTGCTGGAAGAGAAGGTCGCGCCGGCCGACGTGATCGAGATGGTCAAGCAGTCCGGCCTGCGCGGCCGTGGCGGTGCGGGCTTCCCGACCGGCCTCAAGTGGTCCTTCATGCCCAAGGGCGACATGCAGAAATACATCCTCTGCAATTCGGATGAGTCCGAACCGGGCACCGCCAAGGACCGCGATATCCTGCGCTACAACCCGCACGCGGTGATCGAAGGCATGGCGATCGCCTGCTACGCGACCGGCTCGACCGTGGCCTACAACTACCTGCGTGGCGAGTTCCATCACGAGCCGTTCGAGCATTTCGAATCCGCGTTGAAGGAAGCCTACGAACACGGCTGGCTGGGCAAGAACGTGTTCGGTAGCGGCATCGACATCGACATCTACGGTGCGCTCGGCGCTGGCGCCTACATCTGCGGCGAAGAAACCGCGCTGATGGAATCGCTGGAAGGCAAGAAGGGCCAGCCGCGCTTCAAACCGCCGTTTCCCGCCAATTTCGGCCTGTACGGCAAGCCGACCACGATCAACAACACCGAGACCTATGCCTCGGTGCCGGCGATCATCCGCAATGGCGCGCAATGGTTCGCCGACCTCGGCATCCCCAACAACGGCGGCCCGAAGATCTTCTCGGTGTCCGGTCATGTCGCCAAGCCCGGCAACTACGAGATCCGCCTCGGCACGCCATTCGCCGCGTTGCTGGAGATGGCGGGCGGCATCCGCAACGGCCACAAGTTGAAGGCGGTGATCCCCGGAGGCTCCTCGATGAAGGTGCTGCCGGCGGACACCATGATGGCGTGCACGATGGACTACGACGCGATCGGCAAGGCCGGCTCCGGCCTCGGTTCCGGCGCGGTGATCGTGATGGACGAGACCACCTGCATGGTGCGCGCCTGTCAGCGCATCGCGCGCTTCTATTTCAAGGAAAGCTGCGGCCAGTGCACGCCCTGCCGCGAAGGCACCGGCTGGATGTACCGGTTGCTGACGCGCATCGTCAACATGGAAGCGACGATGGATGACCTAGAGATGCTGCGTGCTGCGGCGGGGCAGATCGAGGGCCATACCATCTGCGCGTTCGGCGAGGCGGCGGCGTGGCCGGTACAGGGCTTCCTGCACCATTTCTGGGACGAGTTCGAATACGCCATCGTCAACAAGCGCTTCCTGGTCGATGACCAGAAAAACGGCACCGTCGTCGCGAAGGAGGCCGCATGAGCACGCCTCCGTCGCCGGTCAGTCCGAACCTTCCGCCCGATCATGTCACCGTCTTCATCGATGGTGTCGAACTGGCCACGCCGAAGAGCGCAATGATCATCCATGCCGCCGACAAGGCCGGCATCCCCATCCCGCGTTTCAGCTACCACGAGAAGCTGCCGATCGCCGCCAACTGCCGCATGTGCCTGGTCGAGGCGGAGATGGGCGGCCGCATGAGCCCGAAGCCGCTGCCGGCCTGTGCCACACCGGTCGCCGATGGCATGAAGGTGTTCACGCGCAGCGAGAAGGCGCTCAAGTCGCAGCGCAACGTGATGGAATTCCTGCTGATCAATCACCCGCTGGATTGCCCGATCTGCGACCAGGGCGGCGAGTGCGAGCTGCAGGACCTGTCGCTGGGCTACGGCCGCTCGGTGAGCCGCTTCGCCGAGCGCAAGCGTACCGTGGCCGACGAGGACCTGGGTCCGCTGGTCGCCACCGAGATGACGCGCTGCATCCACTGCACGCGCTGCGTCCGGGTCACGGCCGAGATCGCCGGCACCTACGAGCTCGGCGGCATGAAGCGCGGCGAGCGCCTCGAGATCGGCACCTACGACGGCAAGCCCCTGACCACCGAGCTTTCGGGCAACGTGATCGACGTCTGCCCGGTGGGCGCGCTGACCAACAAGGTGTTCCGCTTCCGCGCACGCCCCTGGGAGCTGATCGCGAAGGAATCCCTGGGCTACCACGACGCGCTGGGCAGCAACCTGTTCCTGCACGCCCGCCGCGGCGAGGTGATGCGCACGGTGCCGCGCGACAACGAGGCGGTCAACGAGTGCTGGCTGTCCGACCGAGACCGCTATTCGCACCAGGGCATGTACGCCGACGACCGCGCCGTGCGCCCGATGGTCCGCGTGGCCAGCAACGGCGACGATGGCGACTGGCGCGAGGCGAGCTGGGACGAGGCGCTGGAGCGCGCCGCGCAGATCCTGCGCGACAACGCCGCCGACGACCTCGGCATCCTGGTGCACCCGGCGACCTCGAACGAGGAGGGCGCGCTGATCGCACGCCTGGCGCAGGGCCTGGGCACCGGCAACCTCGACCACCGCATCGCGCAGCACGACCTTTCCGACGGCGCCGTGGCGGAAGCCTTCGGCATGCCGGTGGAGGACATCGAGAAGGCCGACGCCATCGTCATCGTCGGCAGCAACCTGCGGACCGAGCTGCCGCTGGTCCACCAGCGCGTGCGCAAGGCCTGGCGCGCCGGTGCCAAGGTGCACGTGGTCAATCCGGTGGACTTCGAGTTCACCTTCGACATCGGCCACAAGGCGATCGTCGCACCGTCGAAGATCGCCGATGCCTTGGCCGCGCCGGAGCTGGCGGAAGCGCTGCAGGGCGCCTCGCGCCCGGTGGTGATCGTCGGCGCCGTGGCCGAATGCGGCATCCATGCCGCGGCTATCCGCCGCGCCGCCGCCGACTTCGCCGGCCGCAGCAATGCCGCGCTGTGCCGCGT
>JAEWNY010000042.1 GCA_023461075.1 Pseudomonadota bacterium
AAACCACAGTTCGCAGGGCACGGTGCGGGTGTAGAAGAAGTTGCCGCGAATGGCCACCATCACATCCACGTCGCCGGTTTCCACCAGGCGACGGCGCACGGCGGCTTCATCGCGCCCGGCACTGGAAGCCTGCGAGGACATCACGAAGCCGGCCCGGCCACGTTCGGACAAGTAGCTGTGGAAGTAGCTGATCCACAGGTAGTTGCCGTTGCTGATCTTGCCCCTGTTGTTCACGCCAGGCATACCGAAGTTCAGGCGCGGGTCGCGACGCACCTTTTCGGCATCCACTTCATCCACGTTGAACGGCGGGTTGGCCATCACGTAGTCGGCCTTGCCCACCAGAGTGTGCGGGTCGGCGTAGTAGCTGATGGCCTCGGCGATGTTGCCCTGCAGGCCGTGTACAGCCAGGTTCATCTGTGCCAGCTTGATGGTGCTGGCGTTCTTCTCCATGCCGTAGAAGGTGAGCGCCTTGGTGGGGTCGCCATGGTTGCGTTCCACCAGGTTGGCGCTTTGCACGAACATGCCACCGGAGCCGCAGGCCGGGTCCAGCACGGTGCCGCGCTCGGGCTCGATGATGTTGGCGATCATCTGCACGATGGAGATTGGGGTGAAGAACTCGCCGCCGTCATGCGCGCCCTGGTCGGCGAACTGGGTGAGGAAGTACTCGTAGATGCGGCCGAAGATGTCGCCGTTGGCGCTCTTCAGTTCCTCGGGGTTGAGCCTGCGCAGCAACTCGCCCAGGTCGTCGCTACCGATCTTGTGGTACTCGGTCTTGGGCAGGACGCCGCGCAGCGCGGTGTAATCGGCCTCGATGCTCTCCATCGCGTTGATGATGGCGGCGGCGCGGTCGGCCGAATCGGGCAGGCTGACCAGGTGATCGAACTGGGCTTCGGGCTGCAGGAAGATCGCGCCTTGCTGCCCGAAGTCTTCCTTGGTGAGTGCGCGGGTCTTGCCACCACGGCTGGGCAAGCCGGCCTCGATGCCTGGCTTCACCGCCAAGTAGCGGCTGTAGGCATGACGCAGGAAGATCAGGCCCATCACGGGCATGAAGTACTCGTTGCTGGCCAGGCCGGAGTTGGCGCGCAGCAGGTCGGCGGCGCTCCACAGGCGCTTTTCGATGGCTTCGATGTCTTGGAGTTGGCTCATGGGGCCATTGTGGCAGCAGGCAACAACATCTGCGTCGGGTGGCGATTGGACGCTTGCTGGGCGCAGGCGACGTAGGAGAGTTGCTTGTTGAGCTACTCAGCCGCTTGTCTGGCTTTCATCGCGCGCAAGGCGATCTGTGTCGGTCGCACATAGACCTCCAAGGCCCACCACCACAGGCTGACCATGATTGCTTGATAGGTGGCTACCACCAGCAATCCCTGCCACGTTGCCTCATCGCGCAAGGCCACCAGGATGCCGAACAACATGAGCACGCAGACGCATCCGATCAAGACAGCGCCCCAGACCTGCTCAATGCGGGAACACGCCAACAAAGCCTGACCGTCACGAATTTGCAAGTTGCCCGTTTGCTTCAGCCTTCGAATTTCGAGATCGGTCAGGTCACCCTCATGTTTGATCCTGATCACTGCACGCCTGTCGGCCAAGCAAGCATCAAAGCCAAACCGACGCTTGAACTCATGCTCATCGAGTTCCGCCCGCTTATCGGGATCGTCGTCGAGATCATCCCAGTCCACAGGCGCCTCGCCGCTCATGAGGATGGCCAGCTGCTCCCGCAGCACCTCGCGCTGAGAGTCAGCCAGTCTGCGGCTTTTAGGGAACTGGGTGACGTTGCCTTCAGTGTCAGGCCGCTTCATGGTGCTTCATCGCCTGCTCCAGCGCTTCCGTCGTGTCGGGAGCACTGAGCCCGGCTCCATGGATGGCCTTGGCATACAACAATGTGATGAGTTGCGCCTTAGGCCTTGGTCCGAGCGGCCTCTGTCGCTCCAGCAGGAACTTCTCGACGAGCTCATGCACCTCTTGAAGAACCACCGTATCGACGTAACGGATGTCCGGACTAGGAAGGGGCTGCTCAGACGAGGTGAGGATCCACATCGGGTCGATCCGGTAAGTGTCCCATATCGCAAGGAGTACGGCGGGCGAGGCCTCACGATCTCCCCTTTCATAATTTGCGTATGCGCGCGGTGACATGCCGATAGACGACGCGAAATCAGCTTGGCTGAGGCCGACTTGCTTCCTCACAAGGGCTAGTCGTCGACCGAGTTGCTGCCGATAATCCGGACTTGCGTATCTACTCACTTTGGCATACCGTGCACCTCACATGCGACCCACACTACTGCACCTCCAGCCACAAAGGAAGCGCCACGAGCGACTGAAGGTTCGCCTGCGCTTGGCAGGAAGCTCGCTGGCGCAAATCGCCCGGGACTTGGGCGTGCAGCCGACCACCGTGACCTCGGTGTGCCTCGGCACCAGTCGTTCAAGGCGGATTGAGGAGCACATCGCGCGGACTCTGGCGACGACGCCCAGCAAGCTCTGGCCTGAGCGCTACGTTTCCCCGTACAAAGTTAAGGATGGAGGCGAGATGACGTAGGCCAACATCCCCACCTACGGACGCAAAAAGGGCCGACGTTCGCACCGTCAGCCCTTTCGCCTTGCGTCGCGTTACCCGATTAAGGTTCCGCGGTCGTTAGCTACGACGCTGGCATCTTGCATGATTCTACGTTGCGTTGTCAACGGAGGCGGGTCGGGCTTTCTGCGAACAAGTCGGCGTCCATTCGTGTACTACCGAATGGAGAAGTCATGAAGAACGCAACTACTGGTATTAGGCCGCCGCATCCAGCCGGCGACACAGGTGCTCGCCGCCGAATTGAACGTATCGGGCGACCCTCGCGACCCTTGGACATCGGGGGCCGTCATGTTTGATGCAGTTCAGACTGATTGCGAACCTGCACCTACCCCGCTGGCCGAAGCAATATCACACCAAACCGGCTCAGAGATCGGCATCGGTCCTTCGATGCTTTTGAGCTGGAAGCGAGGTCTCTCTGAGGAGGCCAGGCGAGGCATCTATCGCGCATTGCAACTCTCGGACAACCAAGTCTCCGCAATTGAATACATCGTCGCAAATGCACCCCACCGACCGACAGGAAAGGGGGCCCTCGACAACCTGGTCACACTATTCTGTTCGAAAAAGAATGGCAACCAGGTCTATCTAGAGAGCCATACGGTAGAGCGGCTGTATGCATATCGCCTGGAGAGGGACCCCGACGTACTCGGGTACGTCACCCAACCGAACATTCGCGTCGTTCGTAATACCGCAAGAGGTCGCCATAGAAGCCCCAAGACTTTTGACTTCCTCGTGTTTCGTAATGACCGAATTGATCTGGTGGAATGCAAGGCCTCGGACGGCTTTCGGAAGGCCGCAGAAAAGTCATCAGGTTGGGAGTTCAACGATGGTACGTGGTCAAACCAGGACTACGACAATGCCGCTGCGGCCCTCGGCATCCGGTTCCTAGCATTCGAGCAACCCCCGTTGTTCGGAAACGAGCTACGGAACGCCGAGTTCATCTACAGCCGCATCGATTCGAAACAGACCTATTCGGATGTGGCTATCGAAAAATCGGCACTTCGCGAACTCGACATAGGCGGCATTTCGCTGGCCGAATTGGCATCCCTCGTCCCTGGCTTCACTGTAAGCACTGCTGCGCAAATGCTGGCAAATCGGACGGCCTTTGCATTGGAAAGAACGGTATCCATCTCGGATACTGAGCATTTCTTGATGTTCCCAACAGAGATTCAACGCGACGTCGTCGAGGAAGCAATTTATTCAGGACAGAAGAGTGAATGTCGCGAACTAGATGTAACGAGTCCGCTGCTACATGCCAGCGAAGCGCAACTGGTGACCGCCAAGCGTCGTTGGCAAACACTCCAGGAAATCCAGCGGGGGACACGGGTCAACACGGCCAAGATGCGAGCATTGGCGAAGCGGGTCAATGCCCTGATTGCCGACGGCACGAACCCATTCGAGGCATGCTTGCCCCACTACGACAAGTGCGGCAATCGAGCACATCGCCTGGATCCGGTCCAACGACAAGGCATAGAGACCGTTGTCTCACGCTGGGAGAAGGGACAGTTCAACGACCGAGAGCAAGCGTTCTTCGAACTGGAGCGGCTCTGCAAGGCGGCTGGGCGTGAAGCGCCACACCTGTCGTCGCTGAACGCCGCCATTCGCAAGATGAATTCAGTGAGACGAACTCTCATACGACAAGGCGTCAGGCAATTCCAAAAAAATAAACCGAGGGCAGACGGCAGCAAAATCAGTCTGCGAGCAGTCGCCTATGGACACACCCTCATCATCGATTCATCAAACTTTGACCAGAGAATCGCGAAGAACCTTTTGACGAATTTTCCGTCGGCAGTCCCAAGATTCTATATCGGCATTGACGATGCTACGGGTCAACCCATGTGTCACGCGATCTACTTCGGGTCGGCGCGGACGGATGCGCTGGCGATGCTGCTCCGCGAACATGTCCGGCGTCATGGCTTCTTGCCTCGGATCATTCAGCTGGATCGCGGTCCAGAAAACACGTCGAACTGGATCAAGGAGTTCGCCGCCCACCATTGCATTGAACTTCGTTGGCCCCCGACCGGTGGCAGCCGCTACAACGGTGCGGCTGAGAACGCGATCGGTAGGGTCAATTCCGCTGTTGCTCATAAGGGTCCGGGGAGCACGCTGCCCGACCAGTATGGACGCGCTTACGACGGGCGGCTGAAGAGCCGACGCACCGCTCGAGAGTGCTTCGCGCAGATCGTGAACAAATTCGAAGAGCACGTCTACGGTTTCATACCACACACGCGCAATTCAGCCGACGTATCGCCTGCTGACGTAGTAGAGGACTTGCAAGGCAAGGGAGCCTGCGACGGAATTGCTTGCTCTTTCGATGATTCTTTCCTGGTCTTGACGTCTGTCGAAATTGACGTGCCCCGAACTCTGTTGGCCAATAAGGGTGTCCGCCTGACTGAGGGGGCCTATGCCGGAACTGCACTGGCGGAATGTCTGAAGACCAATGTCCGGGTGACGGCCGTCCGAAAGGACTGCGTGGACCCGACCACAATCTACGCGAGGGCCGGCGATAAGTGGTTCCGGGCTCATAGACGCGACTTCCAGGCAATGCTGAGCCTGTCGCCTGCAGAGCGGCTTTTCGAACTCTTGAATGAGCCTAGAAGGCGTTCTGCAAGCGCGGCCTCTAATCTAGATCAGCGCAGAAAGAAGGATGAAAAGAATCAGAAAGAAATGGAGGAGTCGCTACCGGGTAAAGATCACCTAATGTCACCACCACGCCCGCAAGCGGGCGAGGCCAAACAAGAACGACACGTCGAGTACCACCGCGTGGATTGGAGTCAAATCCGTGCTCGAGTTAATTGAACGCGCATTGGCTGCGAGGCTCTCCCCATGAAAGTTATTAGGCACAGGAATTACGTAGCTGCTGAGTCTTTGCTCTCGGACGCGCTGGCGAACCATAGGCCTGGTCGGCTTATCGCTGTGGGCGGCATTGCTGGGGCGGGGAAGACCACTCTCGTGAATGCCGGGATAAGGTCGGAGGTGGGTATGCCCCACCTTTGGGGCACAGGCAAGCTCGCAGTTACGCAAGTGATGGCACTCCAGGATTTGAATTCTCGCTTTTCCTCCAAAGGTTTCGCGGCTCGAGCACATCGATCCTTGTTGCGTCCCCACCTCTGGCCGCTATTTCGTGACGCAGAGGACGCAATCCTGCCTGAGTACAGGGAGTCATTGCGTAAGGCCAAGAAGGCGTGGCCACTCACTTCCTATGGCACGTCGCTGACAGAGACCAACCATTGGGAGAACTTCGTCGACTGTGCGATTGATCGGGAACTCCGCTACTTCGTAGTGGAGCATGCCGCGTCGATCGCGGTCGTTCGAAAAGATGAAAGCGAATCCGACCACATTCAGAACCTGATGAGTGTGTTGGAGGCGGTCGGGGCAATGGGCGTTTTGAAGGTCGTTCCATCCGGTGCCCGTCTATGGGAGGGGCGCCCTGAGATTCGCGACCGGATGGACATCATCTTCATCGAGCCATACGCCCTGGAAGTTCGGGAGGATCTGAATGAATTTGCCGCGATCGTAATGGAACTGGCCGCCGAGTTCGAGTTCGAGGACGCTTGGGTGTATCAGGACAAGATCCTTGACATCGGGTTTGCAACTGGCACCAGTATCCGAGCGATAAAAACTCTCTTCCGATCTGCTGCAGCTTCCGCACGCAACGCAGGCCGGGAAAAGATTTCGACGCAAGACATTGCGCTGGCTATCCCAACCGCAGCACATGTGGAAAAGATTTGGGCGAGCGTGAAGCTATTGGATCAAGCCCGCGCCAGCGCCTCGAGCGATGAGCTGAGGAGATTGCATGCCAACTATCTCAATAACAAGTTGCAGCACTAGAGGTTAGCGTGGAGGAGCCTTCCCGTGTGGGGTTTACGCCATTGCCGCCCAGCAAGTTGCGGGCGCTTGGACCTGGTCTGCAGGAGTCGCTGCACTCCTACGCTTTGAGAATGGCCAATACCTGTGGGCTTGGCTTGACCGCGTTGCACGCTTTTTTGTTGAGAGACTCTGAGTCACCCCCAGCGGCGGTCAATTCGTTTACTCCAGGGAGCTGGATAGGCCCGATTGGGAACTTCAGGCGACTGTTGAAATCGCTTGAGAGGGACACGGGCGTAGAGGACTTGCGATCTGGGACATTCCACGTCGTCGCAGACGTAATGGGAAATGGAGGTATTCGGAATTGCCGACGAGGCGGGGAGCGCGTGTGGTGCCCGCGCTGTTTGCAGGAGTGGGATTCACTCCAAAGTTGCGAGCCGCTCCTATGGCAATTTCAGCTTCTGTCTACATGTCCGCTACATGACGTAGTGATGGAATCGCGCTGCCGGAACTGTAAGTCACCTCAGCCCTTTACGACCGCTTGGCGGAGTCGGCGAAAATGTGTCACTTGCGCTCAGCCACTCGGCTGGGTAGGTGACATGACAACTCGCGACCGGAAGTCTCGCTGGATCGACGGAATGCTTCTGGATTTTACGAGGTGGATTCACATTCAACAGGAACCTGTATCCAAAGATGCTTTTATCCAGGTGCTGCTAGACAGGAGCGGCAAAGGAGGTATCGACAAGGTCGTCGATGGCGTAAACTGCAGGAGATCGCGACATAGGCTTCATTCAGTGGGTCAGCGCCCATCCCTATCTACCCTCCTCAATCTGGCAGCATTGAAAGGGGTTTCAATTCAAGGGGTTTTAGGCGATGCACAGTCTTGGCTTCCCGACCACTTGTTCCAGTCCGAGTTCGAATTTCAGGATTTTACTCCCCGATCTTATGAAAGGTCCAAATACTCCAGCACGCAGATCGGAGCCGTTCTTCGTCACGTCTTGGGGAGTTCTCTCCCTTTGCCACCAACCGGCCTGATCTGGCACGCGTTGGAAATCGGGTCCATTAATGCGAAGACTGCTTGCCCAAAGCAATACGCTGCGTTGATAGAGCGTGCGAGAAGCGAGGAGCCGCTGCTGGCAAAGCCAAAAATGCGGGCAGGAGTCCAGATCATGGTTGCTGGTCTGAGCGAGCCGGGTCGCGCGCGGGGGAAGTCCTTGATGGGGAAGTTGATTGCGCTTGGTTACACCGAGGTACAGGCCAAGGCCTGTCTGGGCGCCGCAATGAATTTGCGCCAGGCGATGAAAATTGCGGCTAGGGGCCAGCAAGATTAGCCGGATCTTGACGCACGCCCGACTTCAGCCACGCCTTCACGCTTGAACACCAATGTCGGGTCAATTCTTCACGCAACGCGTGCATAGTTGGTGCATCTGGCACCAACTATGGAGTTGTGCCCAATACAAGGCCTGTAGCGTCAGCCTGAATGCAGCGAGAACATTTAATGAACCCCATCGTTCAATATTCAGCTTTCGTTATCTGGCGCTGCCGATACTGGCCCTCACCGACACGCGAACGACCCGGGACACACCGGGTTCCAGCGTCGGGATAACTCCAACAACGAGGTCCACCATGAAGAAGTCCCTGCTCGCCCTGACCCTGCTTGCCGCACTCCCCTTCGCTGCTTCGGCGGCCGACGGCATTTCCTACAACTACGCCCAAGGCGGTTACGTCAACCTGGACGGCAAGGATGACGTCAAGGCCGACGGCTGGGGCCTGGAAGGCTCGATCGCCGTGCATCCGAACGTCCACCTCTTCGCCGGCACCAACCAGCTGAAGGACAAGGATTTCGACATCGGCTTGCAGGAGTGGAAGATCGGCGCCGGCTACAACACCGCGATCTCCGCCAATACCGATTTCGTCGCCCGCGCCGCCTATCAGAAGTTGTCGACCGATGACGTCAACCTAGGTGCCGGCTTGGTGGTCCCCGGTGCCGACCTCAACGGCTACAGCGTCGAAGCCGGCGTGCGCAGCGCGCTCGCCCCGCAGTTCGAAGGCTATGCGATGGCCGGTTACGAGAAGTACGGCAACAGCGATGGCTACGAAGGCCCCGACGGCGCCTACGGTCGCCTGGGTGGCCAGTTCAAGTTCAACCCGAGCTGGGGCGTCTTTGGCGACGTCAAGTTCGGTGGCGGCGATGCCACCTGGAGCATCGGTCCGCGCGTGACCTGGTAAGACGACGCCCTCCAGCGTCTCAAAGAAGGAAAAGCCCGGCGTTGCCGGGCTTTTCTTTTTGCCGATGTCGGAAGCGATGCGCCGCTGTTGGATGCACCGATCGCCGCCGATTAGGAGAACAGCGTGCGCGGGTATTCGGGCTTCCGCTCGCGCGCCAGAAGTTCGCGCAGGCCTTGCTCGGGCGTGATGTCGCCATGCAGGACGCGCTGGACGCCGCTGGTGATCGGCAGTTCGATGCCGTGCTTCTCGGCCTGGCGCATGACCTCGTCGGCGGTCTGGATCGACTCCACCACCTGTCCGATTTCACGGACCGCGGCTTCGATCGTCTGGCCGCGTCCGAGCGCAAGCCCCAAGCGACGATTGCGCGACAGGTCGCCGGTCGTGGTCAGCACCAGATCGCCCAAGCCCGCCAGGCCCATCAGGGTCTCGGGCTTGGCGCCGATCGCCGCTGCCAGCCGCAACATCTCGTTGAGGCCACGGGTGATCAGTCCGGCGCGGGCGTTGAGTCCAAGCTGCATGCCGTCGGCGACGCCCGTGGCGACGGCCAGCACGTTCTTCATCGCGCCGCCCAGTTCGGCACCGACCATGTCGTCGCCCGTATAGGCACGGAACGCCGGGCCGTGCATCGCCTCGGCCACGGCCTGGGCGAACGCCGCGTCATCCGAATGCACGGTCAACGCGGTCGGCAAGCCTTCGGCCACTTCCTTGGCGAACGACGGCCCGGTGACCACGGCCAGCGGCACGTCATCGCCCAATATTTCGGCGGCGACCTCGTGCAGGAAGCGGCCGGAACCCGGCTCGAAGCCCTTGGTCGCCCACGCTACGCCCGCGCCCGGGGGGCGCAGCGGCGCAAGCAGGCGCAGGGTCTCGGCGAAGGCATGCGAGGGCGTGACCACCAGCACCCAGCCGGCGCCCGCGAGCGCGGCGGCGAGATCAGTGGTCGCCACCAGCGCATCGGGTAGCGCCAGACCCGGCAGATAGCGCGGGTTCTCGTGGCGGGTGTTGATGGCCTCGGCGACGGCGGCATCGCGCCCCCACAGGGTCACCGCATGACCCTGCCGCGCCAGCAATGCCGCCAGCGCGGTACCCCAGGAGCCCGCGCCAAGGACGGCGACGGGTCCGTGGTCCGGCTTCATCAGCCGAGCGTCCGTGCGATCAGGCGTTGCCTGCGGTTTCGCTGCCCGGCTGCAGGGCGGTGTCCTGCTGGGTGGCGCGCTGGCGCAGGCCTTCGGCGTAGAGCGCGTCGAAGTTGATCGGCTGCAGCTGGAACGGGGGGAAGCCGCCATTGCTGACCAAGTCGCTGATCGCCGAACGCACGTAGGGATAGAGGACGGCCGGGCACTGCGCGCCGAGCATCGCGTCAAGGCCGGCCGCGTCGAACCCGGCCAAGCCGAACACACCGGCCTGCTGCACTTCGGCCAGGTATGCCGTCTTCTCGCCGACCTTGCAGGTCAGGGTCACGCCCAGGACGACCTCGAATGCGTTGTCGCCCAGCTGCTGCACGCGCTGGTTGAGGTTCATCGACAGCTCCGGCTGGACCTGCTCGTTGAACACCATCGGCGCATTCGGGGACTCGAACGAGACATCGCGCGTGTAGATCTTCTCGACCGAGAAGCTGGCGCCCTGCAGCGCGTTGTCGTCGGCGGGGGTGGCAGCGCCGTTGGCGATGTCTTCGGACATGAGGTGACTCCGGAAAAAGTGGGTTGAACAGTCGAACTGGGGATTATCGCATGGGCGCGCAAGGGGCCGTCGCGTTCGTCTCAGCCGCGACCCTTGACCAGCGGCAGGCCGGCGCTGCGCCAGCCCTCGACGCCGCCATCTAGCACGTAGACCTTTTCGAAGCCGGCCTTGACCAGTCGCTTGGCGGCACCGGCCGCGGTCAGCCCGGCGTTGCAGACCACCACCACCGGCAGCGCCTTGGCGGTGGCGAGTTGCTTGCTTTCGGGGTCGAACTGGCTCATCAGCACGTTCTTCGAGCCGGAGATATGGCCCTGCTGGAAGTCGTTCATGGCGCGGATGTCGACGACCAGCGCGTTTTCGCGGTTGACCAGCGCGGTCAATTCGCCGGGCTTGAGGGTCTTGAAGCCCTGCCAGAGCCGGCTGGCCTCGGTGTAGAGGATGGCCAGTGTCAGCCCGGCCAGGCCGAGCGACAGCATCGGATGGCGGCCGAGGAAGGCGATGAATTCCTGGAACGTCACGTCAAGCCCTGGAGCGTCTGCAAGGCCGGCGATTCTGCCACAGCGGGCGCCTGGCCTGGCGGTTCAACCGCGTCAGGTCACTGGCCGGCCCAGAAATCCGGCAAGCCCGAGGTCACGTACCAGGTCTTGGCGGCCGCGTCGTAACGCCAGCGTTCATGGTAGCGCATGCTGCGCTCGGCCATGGTGTTGCGGTTGACCACGCCGATCTCGATCACCCGCAGCGATTCGCCCTCGCCCAGCGCCTGGCTGTCGACCGGACGGTAACCGGTCACCTGCACCTGCGCATAGCGCGCGCGCTCGATCGAGGTGAGCGGATGCGCCTGTTTGTACGCCGGCTCAACCTGCGCCCAGGCGCCATCGATGTCGCCCCAGCGGATCGCCGCCGAATACGCGTATTGCGCCTTCTCCAGCGCGGACAGCGACGGCCCGCTGCTGGCGCAGGCGGTGAGTGCGAGCAACAACATCGACATCAGCAGCACACGCATCGGGCGCATGGCGACACTCCGGATCATCGGTGCCTGCATCCTACTGCCTCCGGGTCTACGCGCATTCAGCGCGGGTCGGCAGGGTGATCACGATGCGGCCGCAGCCTGGCGCCTGGCGAAGGCCACATGGCGCGCGCAGCAGGCTCATCGAGGATCATCCGAACCTGCATCGACACGCTTGGCGAAGGCCACGTAACGCGCACGCATGGAGGTGGCGATGCCGCCTGCAGGCAACGGCACGCCTACTTCGATCGCGATCCGCGCCTTGCCCTTCTGCGCGAACGCGGCGATGAAGGCATCGATGTCCTCGCCCGCGGCAGGCACGGCTTCGGCGACGAGATCGTCCCACAACGGCGCCAGGTATTTCACCTCGCTGTCGGCGACGAAGACCTCGGTGTCGGTGAACCCGGCCTCGTGCAACCGCGCGCTGACCAATGCCCAGCCCGCCAGCGTCATCAGCGAGACCAGCGAACCGCCGAACGCGCAGCCCTTGTCATTGAGATTGACCGCCAGCGGCGCGGTCAGGCCGAGCCGCGTGGGCTTGATCTGGCCCAGGCCCACCTGCATCGCCCGCACCATCGGAATGGTGTCGAGGTGTTCGCCCAGCATGCCGCGCACGTCCTGCATCGTCGAATTCCGTCGTCAAAAACCCGGGCGATGGTAACCGCCTTCCCTTTCTGCGCGAGGACGGTTCCAATTGAGGCCATGGGCGATCCCTCTTTTCGATTGATCTCGTTGCGCCCGGTCGGCGGCCACGGCGGCCTGCGCCGTGCCGCCGCGCGCGCGGATGGGGAGGTAGTCGCGGTCTCGCCATGGCGGACCGATGCACGCGACGACGCCGATGCACGCGCCGCATTGCGCGAAGCAATTGCCTGCCCGCTCGTGGTGTTCACCAGCCCGGCGGCAGTGCAGGCCGCCGCGCGATTGCAGTCGCTGCCACGCGTGCGCGGCAATCAGGTATTCGGTGTCGGCGAGCGCACGCGGCGCGCATTGCAAGCGGCTGGAATCGATCATGCACAGGCGCCCACGCGGATGGACAGCGAAGGCCTGCTGGCCTTGCCGGCTTTCGCGTCGCTGAAGCGAGGCGATGCGCTCGGCCTGGTCACCGCACCCGGCGGCCGCGGCGAGATCGCGCGCGTGCTCGGCGCGCGCGGTGTGGACATCGTGCGTGCGGACGTCTACGCGCGCGTGCCGGTCACGCTTTCGGCGGCCACGCGGCAGCGCTTGCAACGGGTTCTGGACGATGCGGCAGCGCCCGTGTTCCTCGCGCTCTCCAGCGGCGGGGCGTTCGAGGCCGTGCTCACGCAACTGCCCCACGCGATGCTGCCTGCCTTGAGGCGCGTGAGAGTCATCGCCGCCAGCGACCGGCTTGCCGGCATTGCGCGCGAACGCGGCTTCAATGACATCGTCATTGCCGCGAGTGCGCGGCCCGGCGACATGGTCGCGGCGATCGGCTGAGACTCAACGCTCCAGGATCGCCACCACGCCCATGCCGCCTGCGGTGCAGATCGAGATCAGGCAGCGCCCGCCGCCGCGTTGCGCCAGCTCTTTCGCTGCGGTGGCGACGATGCGTGCGCCAGTGGCGGCGAAGGGATGACCGGTCGCGAGCGAGGAGCCGTTCGGGTTGAGCTTGGCCGGGTCGATGCTGCCGAGCGGCGCATCCAGACCCAATCGGTTCTTGCAGTAGTCGGCATCCTCCCACGCCTTCAGCGTGCACAACACCTGCGCGGCGAAAGCTTCGTGGATCTCGTAGAAGTCGAAGTCCTGCAGGCTCAGGCCATTGCGCGCGAGCATCTCCGGCACGGCGACGGTCGGCGCCATCAGCAGGCCTTCGCCGGCGACGAAATCCACCGCCGCGACCTGCACGTCGCGCAGCCAGGCGAGCGGTTCATGGCCGTTGGTGCGCGCCCAGTCCTCGCTGGCGAGCAGGCACGCCGCCGCGCCGTCGGTCAAAGGCGTGGAATTGCCGGCGGTCAGGGTGCCGCGCCCGGAGTTCTTGTCGAAGGCCGGCTTCAAGGTCGCCAGTTTCTCGATGCTGGAATCGGCGCGCAGGATGTTGTCGCGCTTGACGCCGCGGAATTCGACGACGAGATCATCGAAGAACCCGCGCTCGTAAGCCGCCGCCAATTTCTTGTGCGATGACACCGCGAGCGCATCCTGCGCCTCGCGACTGATGCCCCATTCCTTGGCCATGTCCTCGCAGTGCTGGCCCATCGACTTGCCGGTGCGTGGCTCGGCCACGCCCGGGAAGTCCGGCTTCAACATGCCCGGGCGCAGGCGCAGGAACTGCTTCACCTTGCCGCCGAGCGTCTTCTCCGCGTTCGCGCGAAGCAGGATCGAGCGCAGGCCCTTGCCGTAGACGATCGGCACGTCGGATGTCGTGTCCGACCCGCCACCGATCCCGGCCTCGATCTGCCCACTGGCGATCTTCATGGCGATGAGATTGATGGTGTCGAGCGAGGTGCCGCAGGCACGCTGCATCGTGATGCCCGGCGTCAGCGGCGACAAGCCCGAGGACAGCGCCGCCTCGCGGCCGAGGTTCCAGTCCGAGGAATGCTTGATCACCGCGCCCATCGCGACTTCGCCCAGTTGCTTGCCTTGCAGGCCGAACTTCTCGACCAGCGCGCCCAGCGTGCGCACCGACAGGCCCAGGTTGCCGACATCGGCATAAGCGGTGTTCTGGCGGCAGAACGGGATGCGAACGCCACCGAGCACGGCGACACGACGGGACTGCGACATCGGATGACTCCTGCTTCCGTGCGGTGGCGCACGGTCTAGAATGCGAGTCTACCGCCGGCCCCGACAGCACGCACGCATGACCGAACCCGCCACCGATGTGTCCGTGCTCGCGGTGATGGCTCTTGAGTGGATGGCCGATGCCGACCCACGCGCGGCGCTTTCGCAAGCGGATACCGGCCTGCTGGCCGAACGCATCGGCCACGACTTGTCCCTGCTGGTGCCGGAGGTCGCATCGCTTGACCTGGTGGTGATGGGCGCACACTTCGATCCCGCCGAAGTCCTGCGCCCCGGCTGGCCGGTGCATCGCCGCCTGCACGAATTGCAGCAGCGCGCGCCGGGCCGCAATGCCGGACCACGCATCCTGGCGTTCGGCACCGATGCCGAAGGCAATATCCCGCAACCCTTGCAGGCCGACGATGCGCTTCGCGGTGGCGGCTTGCGCGTGCTGCCATGGCTCCTGCACGGCGAAGGCGCGACGGCTGTCGGCGCACGGCTGGAGGAGATTCTTGTGGATCGCGGCATGGCCCGCGCCGAGACCGCGCTGTTTGCGCAGGACACGTTCGGCGCGCGCATCGAGCATGCGCGCTATCTCACCGTGCACGACCTGGCCGCGATGACCGCGCTGCAATACCGGCACATGGGCCTGGAGCCGCTGTGGCCGCTGCTGGAAACCGCGCTGCTGTCACCGGGCCGCGAAGCCTGGCTGGACGCGCCGCCCGAACCGCTGCTGCGTTATGCCGATGGAGAAGTCCGGATCGCGTTGTTCTCCGACCATGCATGGCGCCAGCGTCATGCGGCGGACGATTGCGACATCGAGCGCCTGATGCGGAGGCGGGGATATTTCGATGCACGCATCCGCCAACTGGCCGCGGTGCTCACCGCGCACGGCATCGACCTGCGCTACGTCGATTGCCCGGAGGCCGCTGGCGCGAGATCAGCGTTGGCCTGAGCGGGATCGGTCACGGTGGACATCGTCGCGGATGCATCGGGCGGCCCGATGGGCAGGCGGACGCTCTCCGCGATGACCCAGCCCTTGCGCGCCCATTCCTCCAGCTGCACGGCGCCCTCCGGTGCACGCATTTCCAACCTTTCGCGACCTTCCCGCGTCAGCCGCAACAACAAGGCATTGGCGCGGCGATCGGCCTTGGCGCGATAGAGCCCGGCATCGGCCCAGCGCAATGCGGTGGCGACATCCGCACCGGACCACCACGCCGCACCGGCAACGAATGCACCGATCGATGCGGTGGTGCGGATCGCGCCGCCGGCCAGCTCCACCGGCTGCGCGATGGCGTATTGCAGGTCGGCCAGCCAAGCGGCCTCATCGCGCGCCGCCGGGTTGTCCCTGACGATCAGGAATTCCTCGCCGCCCCAGCGGAATACCATCGCACCCGCCCCGACCCGCGCCTGCAGCCGTTCGCCGCTGGCGCGCAACACATGGTCGCCACCCTCGTGGCCGTGGCGGTCGTTGACGGCCTTGAAATGATCCAGGTCCAGCAGCGCCAGCGTGCGCGCCTGCCCGTCGGACACAGGATGCGACTCCCACCACCGGCTGAAATACTGGCGGTTGTACGTGCCGGTCAGCGGGTCGCGCCAGAGGGCTTCGCGCTGGCGGCGCAGGTTGCGCAATGACATCGCCAGGAGAGCGATGAGCGCGAGCGACAGCAGCACGCCGGCCAGCAGTGCGAGCGATGTCGACTGGCCGGCACGCAATTCGGCAGCCTGCAGCCGGCTGCGCGATGACAGCTCGCGGATCTGCCGCTCGCGCTCGCCCAGCTTTTCCTCCACTTCCAAGCTGGCGATGCCGAGCGCGCGATTGCTGTTGTACAGGCGCATCACGATCCGGTGCCGGTCCGCCATCGCCGGGGCCGCCTCGCGGGGGCGGCCGGCCGCCTGCAAGACCTCGGCCTGCTCGCCCAGCACCCTCAGCAGGGTGACCTGATGACCGGCAGTGCGGAAGTAATCGATCCCCGAATGCATCGAGGCCAAGCCTTCATCGACGCGCCCCAGCCTGGCCAGCGCGCGTCCCTGCAACACCTGGCCAGCGGCGCGGTAGTACGCGGAACCCTCACGGCTTGCATCGATCATCTGCCGCGCCAGTCCAAGGGCACGCTGCGCCTGTCCGCGTTGCAGCAGGAGGCCCGCAAGTTCGGCGCGCACGCGTTGGGCGACATTGGCCGAATCGCCCGGACGCAGGCGACCCAGGACCGGCCAGAGCATGGCTTCGGCGTCCCTGGGGCGGTCCTGCAGGCGCAGCGCCGTGGCACGGGTCGCGATGGCGGGGAGGTCGATGCTGTCACCGCCGGTGCCTTCAAGTCGATCCAGCTCGGCCAGCGCCTGCGCGGCATCGCCCATGTCGGTGTGGATCTGCGCGATGCTCTCGGTGCGCCTGCGCCAGCGCCGCTCGCCGTCGGGCAGGCGACGGGCTTCCGCACGCGCCTGCAGCAGGTGCCGCAGCGCCAGTTCGAAGTTGCCGACATCCCAGTACATGTAGCCGTAGCTGACATCCAGCGCCTCACGCAATTCGGCGGAGGGCTCGGTGATACCCAAGCGCAGCGCATCCAGTGCGCGCAGGCTCACCTCGATGTTGTCATCGACGTGGCTGTCGAAGATCCGCCAGACCCGCACCACGCTGGCGGTGTCCGGGTCGCGATGGCGCTCGGCCAAGGCAATCAGCCCATCGCGCAGGCGCTCACGCTCGCCATCGTCTTCGGCCAGGCGGATGCGCAACTTGGCCAGTTCACGCTGCACCGGGTAGGACGCAACGGCAGCGATGCGCGACTGCAGTGCCTCAAGGCGCGTGCGTGCATCGGACTCTTGCACCGAATCCTGCTGCAGGCGGATCAGTTCGGCGGTGAGGCGCGCGCGCTCGTCCGCTACCGTCGCCGGCTGCGCATGGACCAGTCCGTTGGCCAGGATGCAGGCCCACAGCAGGGCCCGTCCGAACGCATGCATCGAAGCCCCCCTCTCCGACGGTCGCGTGATTGACAGTCTAGTCCAAGGGCGACGGCGGGCAAGCGTGGCCCGCCCGGACACTCAGCGGATCACGCCACAGGCGATTCGGCCCCCGGCATTGCCGGTCGGTTGGGTGGTGTAGTCGTCCGGATCGGCATGCACGATGACCGCCTTGCCGACCACGTCGTTGAGCGCCGCGCCGCTGCCGATCACCGCGCCATCGAAATGCGCATCCACCCGCGCCACGCCATTGGCATTGGCGGTCAGGTTGTCCTGGTCACCCAGGTGATGCGCCCCTTGGCTGGCACGCCCGTGCGGCTGGGCAGTGGGATTGAAATGACCACCGGCACTGGTGAAGTCGGCGGCACTGCAATCGCCCTTCTCGTGGATATGGAAGCCATGGGTGCCATTGGCCTTGAGTCCCGCGATGTTGCCGGTGATGTGCACGCCATTGCCCATCGGCACCAGGGTGAGCGTGCCGGCGGTGGTCTGGCCACTGGCCGGCGCGAGCGTCACACTGGCGCTGCTGCGTGAGGATGAGGTGGCACAGGCGGCCAATGTGGCACTGGCAATGGCGACGCCCAGGATCGACAGACGGATGTTCATGCGATGACTCCTGTGGGGGAACCGCATCACCGTAGACCCGGCGCGGTCGAGGGCCGATGAAGTGGCTTTCTCCGGTGTTCATCGCGATGAACGCGGCGACCCGACACGCACCCCATCGCGGCGCGCTACCTGCCCTGAATTACGAGGTCCGCTTGCGCGTGCGCGAAGCGCCCAGCTTGCGGGTCAGCGTGTTGCGCCCGAGGCCGAGGCGTTCCGATGCCCGGCCACGATGGCCATCAGTGGCCTCGAGCGCGGCCTCAAGCAGGACCTTGTCGAAGCGTTCGCGAGCGCGCGCATGCAGATCGCCCGCATCGGTTTCGAGTTCGCGCCGCGCCCACGATGCCAAGGCCTGTTCCCAGTCCGCGTCCGCATGGGTACCGAGGTCGCCGCCCAGATCGGCCACGCCGATGCGCTCGCCCGGCGCCATCGCCACCAGTCGCCAGCACAGGTTCTCCAACTCGCGCACATTGCCGGGCCAGTCGTGTTGCTGCAGTCGCGCCAATGCCGCTTTGGCGAACGCCTTGGGCTTGATGCCGAGTTTGCGCGATGCATCGGCCAGGAAGTTCATCGCCAGCATCGGGATGTCCTCGCGGCGCTCGCGCAGCGGAGGCAACTCCAGCCGCACCACGTCGAGGCGATGCAGCAGGTCGGCGCGGAAACGCCCGGCTTCCACCAATTGCCGCAACGGCTGGTGGGTGGCGGCGACGATGCGGACATCGACGCGGATCAGTTCGCGCCCGCCAACCCGGAAGAATTCGCCCTCGGCCAGCACCCGCAGCAGGCGCGTCTGCAGCGCTGCCGGCATGTCGCCGATCTCGTCGAGGAACAGGGTGCCGCCATGGGCTTGCTCGAAGCGGCCGATGTGGCGTTTCTGCGCGCCGGTAAACGCGCCGGCCTCGTGGCCGAACAGTTCCGACTCCAGCAGTTCGGCGGGGATCGCCGCCGTGTTGAGGGCGACGAACGGCCGCGACGCACGCGGGGATTCGGCATGCAGCGCGCGCGCCACCAGCTCCTTGCCGGTGCCGGTCTCGCCAGTGATGAGCACATTGAGCGGCGCCTGCGCGATGCGGCCGATCGCGCGGAACAGGGTGCGCATCGCCGGGGTTTCGCCGATCAATCCGGCGGCGCCGTCGCGCGCATCGTCCTCGGTCGATGTCGCGGGCGATGGCAGCGCGGCCGCGTCCTCGCCGCGCGCTGCATAGAGAGCACGCCCGGCCAGCGCCACCGCGTGATCGAGATCGAACGGCTTGGACAGGTATTCGAAAGCACCGCCGCGGAACGCACCGGCGGTCGAAGCCACATCGGTATAGGCGCTCATCACGATCACCGGCAGCGCCGGGCGCTCGGACTTGAGGTTGTCCAGCAGGGCCAGGCCGCCGTCGCCCGGCATGCGCACGTCGGTGAACAGCAGCGCGGGCGCGGGTGCCGTGGCCAATGCCGAACGTGCTTCCTCGGCACTGGCGAAGACCGAGACCGCGTGTCCGGCCTCGCGCAAGGCGGTGGCCAGTACGAAGCGCACGCCATGGTCGTCGTCGACCACCCAGATCGGTGCGGTTTCAGCCATCGTCCACCTCCTCCAGCGGCACCAGCAGGGTGAACACGGTATGCCCCGGCCGCGAACGGAAGCCCAGCGCGCCGCGATGTTCGCGCGCAACCTGCTGCGCCAATGCAAGGCCCAGCCCGCTGCCTTCGGCACGTCCGCTGATCAGCGGCAGGAACACCTGCTCGGCGAGCTCATCGGGGATGCCGCGTCCGTCATCGACGATGTCCAGCCGCAGGGCCAGCGGATGCACGCGATCGGCGATGCGCGCGGCGTGCTCGGCGCGGGTGCGCAGGGTGACCTGGCCGGCACCGGCCTCGATCGCGTTGCGCACCAGGTTCCACAGCGCCTGCGCGAGGCGGTCGGGATCGCCTTGGATGTCGGGCAGGCTCGGGTCGTAATCGCGGATCAGGCGTACCGCCCAGCCCGCATCGGCCTCGGCCAGGCGCAGCACGCGGTCGAGTACCGCATGCACGTTCAGTGGAGCATGCGGCGTGGCCGGGCGAGGCGACATCAAGCGGTCCAGCAATTCGGCCAGGCGATCGACTTCGGACTGGATCAACGCGGTGAATTCGAGGCCCGTCTCGTCCTGCTGGCGACGCGCAAGCAACTGCGCCGCGCCCTTGATGCCGGCCAGCGGATTGCGCAACTCATGCGCCAGGCCCTTCAGCGCAGCCGCGACCGCGGCGGACAACGCATCGCCCTCATGGCGGGGGAATTCGGCGACCGGGTGGGCTTCCAGCACCCAGCCCGCATCCGTGCCGGTGACCCAGGCGTCGGCGAAGCGCGTGTCGGCGCTGCCGGGCACGGCCCAACCCACTCGACGGCGTTGCCGGGTTTCACCCGTTTGGAGGCCGGCAAGGACATCGGCCAGCGATTCGGCACCGGTTTCCAGCGCGGCCAAAGGCTGCCCCACCAGCCGCCGCGCCCCCACGCCCAGCCAGCGTGCGAACGCCGGGTTGCAGCCGGCCACGCAGCCCTTGGCGTCGCCCCAGCAGAGCGGGGTGGCGAGTGTTTCGACGCTGCCGGGCACGGGATTCATTGCACCGATATAGTGCAACAAAACGCGGCACCCAACCGTTCATCGGCATGACCGCCGACCGCTTCCGCGCCAAGCGCGCATATGGCCGGAGCCTCGCGGCGCGCGCCCGTCAGCCCATCACGTGGAAGCCGGCATCGGCGAAAGTCACCGAGCCGGTCATCGGTCGTGCCGCGTCACTGGCCAGGAAGGCGGCGATGCGGCCGATCTCGTCGACATCGACCAGCCGGTTGGCCGGCGTGCGTTCGCGCACCTTGTCGAGCAGCTCATCGAAACGATCGATGCCAGAGGCCGCCCGCGTCCTGACCGGCCCGGTCGACAGCGCATGAACGTGGATGCTGTTCTCGGCCAGCCCTGCGGCGAGGTAGCGCACCGAGGACTCCAGCGCCGCTTTCACCGGGCCCATCAGGTTGTAGTGGTCGACCACCCGCTCGGCGCCGTAGAAACTCACCGTCAGCAACGCGCCACCTTCCTTCATCAATGGCCGCGCCAGTTTCGCCATGCGGATGAAGCTGTGGCAGGACACATCCATCGCCTGCGCGAAGCCGGCCGCGCTGCAATCGACCAGCTCGCCGTGCAGATCCTCGCGCGGGGCGAAGGCGATCGCGTGCAGCAGGAAATCGAGGCGGCCCCATTCGCGTTCGATGCACTCGAACACCGCCTCCAGCTGCCCGCTCTCGCGCACGTCGCAAGGCACGATGATCGATGCGTCCAATGCCTCGGCGAGCGGGCGTACATGCGGTTCGGCCTTGGCGTTGAGATAGGTGATGGCGAGGTCCGCACCAGCATCGCGGAACGCGTGCGCACATCCATGCGCGATGCTCTGCTCGTTGGCGATGCCGACCACCAGACCGCGCGTGCCGGCGAGATCAACGATGCCACTCATGCGCGTGCCTCATTCGTCACTGCGTTTCCTTCGATCAATCGGTGGACCGACTGCGCGATCACTCTTTCCTCGTCGGTCTGGATCATGCGGATGGCAAGCCGGCTGCCTTCGCCATCCAGCACGCGTGCGTCGCGCGCATTGGCCCCGGCATCGATCTTCGCGCCCAACCATGACAGGTGTTCGCATACCTGGGCGCGCACCGGCGGCTGGTGCTCGCCGATGCCGGCGGTGAACACGATGCCGTCCAGTCCGCCGAGCGTATTGGCCAGCGCACTGATCCCGCGCGCGATGCGGAAGCAGAACAGCTCGATCGCTTCGCCGGCTTCGGGTGCATCGCTTTCCAGCAGCACGCGCGCATCGGCGCTGATCCCGGACACGCCCTTCAACCCGCACTCGTGGTACAGCCAGTGCTGCAACTCATCGACACTCATCCCGCGCTGTTGCTGCAGGTAAAGCGGAACACCGGCATCCAGCTCACCCGGGCGGGTCGCCATCGGGATGCCGTCCAGCGCGGAGAAACCCATGCTGGTGTCGCGGCTCACGCCGCCTTCCATCGCGCACAGGCTGGCGCCGCTGCCGAGATGGGCGACGACGAGTTTCTTCGCCAGCAAATCCGGCTCCTCGCTGCGCAGGGTGTCGGCGATGGACTGGTAGGACAGGCCGTGGAACCCGTAGCGGCGCACGCCCTCGTCGTGCAATGCGCGCGGGATCGCCATTCGCGTCACCCAAGGCGCCTGCGTGCGATGGAAGGCGGTATCGAAGCAGGCGACCTGCGGCAGCCGCGGACGCGCGCGTTGCATCGCACGGACCAACTTGAGTCCGGCCGGCTGATGCAACGGGGCAAGCGGAGAGAGTTCATCGAGCTGGTCGATGATCGCCTCGTCCAGCAACACCGGCGCATCGAAATGCAGGCCGCCGTGGACGATGCGATGACCGGCGGCGCTGAACGCCTCGCCTTCGAATTTCGCTTCGAGCCAGGCCAGCAGGGCATCGATGACATCGCCAAGATCATCACTGACGGCGGCATCCAGCTCGATCGTCTCGC
>JAEWNY010000043.1 GCA_023461075.1 Pseudomonadota bacterium
GGTTCGCGTTCACCACGATGCGATCGACGTAGATACCCGGCAGGTGCACTTGGTCGGGATCGAGGGTGCCGGTTTCCACCAGTTCCTCGACCTCGGCGATGCAGGTCTTGCCGGCCATCGCGCAAGCGGGATTGAAGTTGCGCGCGGTCTTGCGGAAGACGAGATTTCCGGCCTTGTCGGCCTTCCAGGCTTTGACCAGGGCGACATCGGCCCTGAGCGCGGTCTCCAACACGTACCAGCGACCGTCGATCTCGCGGGTTTCCTTACCCTCCGCGACGATCGTGCCGTAGCCTGTCGCGGTGAAGAACGCGGGGATGCCGGCACCGCCCGCGCGCAGGCGCTCGGCCAGCGTGCCCTGTGGGTTGAACTCCAGTTCCAGTTCGCCACCGAGGTACTGGCGCTCGAACTCCTTGTTCTCGCCCACGTAGGACGAAATCATCTTCTTGATCTGCCGCGTGCTGAGCAACTGGCCGAGGCCGAAGCCATCCACACCTGCGTTGTTGGAGATCACCGTGAGATCCTTGGCGCCTGAATCGCGCAGCGCGGCGATCAACGCCTCGGGGATGCCGCAGAGGCCGAACCCGCCGACGGCGAGCGTCTGGCCATCGGCGACGATGCCCTGAAGCGCGGTCTTCGCGTCGGGCTGGAGCTTGCTTTGGGTCATCGGATGCCACCTGGGATGCGATTGCAGGCTAGTTTACCGCGCCACATCCGCGGCATCCGCCGCATTGGCCAAAGGTACAAACCTCAGGCGCGGCCGTAGACGTCGTCCAGACGCTCGATGTCGTCTTCGCCGAGGTAGGAACCGGATTGCACCTCGATCAGTTCCACCGGAGACTTGCCGGGATTGCGCAGGCGATGTACCTCGCCCAGTGGAATGAACGTGCTCTGGTTCTCGTGCAGCAGGAAGGTGCGATCACCGCAGGTCACCTCGGCCGTGCCTTCGACCACGATCCAGTGCTCGGCGCGCTGGAAGTGCCGCTGCAGGCTGAGCGATGCGCCCGGCTTCACCACGATGCTCTTGACCTGGAAACGCGGGCCAACCGCGAGCGAATCGTAGCTGCCCCACGGCCGGTAGACTTTGCGATGATGAAGATGCTCGGTGCGTCCCTGCGCCTTGAGTTCATCGACCAGTTGCTTGACGTCCTGCACGCGATCGCGATGCGCCACCAACACCGCATCCGCCGTATCCACCACCACCAGGTCGTCGATGCCAAGCGCGGCAATCATCCGGTGTTCCGCGGCCTGGAGGTAATTGTCGCGCGCATCGAGGGCGATGACATCGCCGAAACTGGCATTGCCCTCACCATCGCGCTCGGCCACGTCCCACAATGCGGACCAGGCTCCGATGTCGCTCCAGCCGCAATCCAGCGGCACCACCGCGGCATTGTCGACCTTTTCCATCACCGCGTAGTCGATGGAATCGCTGGGGCTCTTGGCGAAGGGCTCGGCATCGACGCGGATGAAGTCGAGGTCGCGGGTGGCGCCTGCGTAACTGTCTCGCGCCGCGCGAAGGATGTCCGGCGCATGCCGCGCGAGCGCTTCGAGATAGGCATCGGCACGAAACAGGAACATGCCCGAGTTCCACAGGTAGTCGCCCGATGCGAGGTACTGCGCGGCGCGTTCGACATCAGGCTTCTCGACGAAGGCCTCGATGCGTCTGACCGCGCCGTCGATCACCGCGCCACTGCGGATGTAACCATAGCCGGTTTCCGCGTGCGAGGGCTTGATCCCGAATGTCACTAGCCCACCCGCCTCCGCCTGTGGCAGGCCGGCGGCAACCGCTGCATGGAAGGCGGCCACATCGCGGATCAAGTGATCCGCCGGCAGCACCAGCAAGATGCCGCACGGATCGCTGGCCTCCACGTGCAAAGCCGCCAGCGCAATCGCTGGGGCGGTGTTGCGCGCGACCGGTTCCAACAGGATGCCGCCGCTGGCAACACCGATCGCCTGCAACTGCTCGCCAACCATGAAGCGATGGTCCTCCGCGCACACGGTCAGCACGGGCTTCGCATCCGGCAAGCCAGCCACGCGACGCGCAGTTTGCTGAAACAGGGTCTCATCACCCGCCAACGGCAGGAACTGTTTGGGTGTGTTGCTGCGCGAACGCGGCCACAGGCGAGTGCCGCTGCCGCCGCTGAGGATGGTGGGATGGAGCATCGCGATTCCGGACCCAGTAAAGCGACTAGCCTACCGTAGCGCGTCCCGCGAGTTCGTCGAGGACACGATCCAAACCCTGGTGCCATGTCGGCAATTCGACCGCCCAATTGCGCTTCAACAAGGTATTGTCGAGAACGGACCACGCCGGACGCTTAGCCGGTGTCGGAAAGTCCCTGGTCGCGATCGGTCTCACGATCGGCTTGCTCGATAGCAGGCCGCGTTGGTGCGCGCCATCGATGATGGCTTGGGCAAAGCCATGCCAGCTGACTTGGCCGTCCGGTGTCAGGTGCCATGTCCCGCTTGGACGTTGACCGCAGGCCACGATCCTGGCGGTGACATCCGCGATCAGCGCGGCCGGCGTCGGCGTGCCGATCTGGTCGGCAACCACGCGCAGTTCCTCGCGCTCCCTCGCCAGCCGCAGCATCGTCAGCAGGAAGTTCTTCCCGTGAGACGCATACACCCAGGCTGTACGCAGGATCGCGTGGCGGCAACCGCTGGCGCGGATCGCCGCTTCGCCCGCCAGCTTGCTCTCTCCATAAACGCCCAAAGGTGACGTTGGGGCATCCACCGGGTACGGCGCATTGCCACTGCCGTCGAACACGTAATCGGTTGAGTAATGGACCAGAAACGCATCGAGATCGGCGCATGCTTGCGCAATCCTCCCGGGTGATTCGGCGTTGGCGCGGAACGCGGCGTCGCGTTCGCTTTCGGCACGATCCACGGCCGTGTACGCCGCGGCATTGATGACGACATCGGGTGCGATGCGGGCCACGAAGCCTGGCAGGCTGTCGGGCCTGCCCAAGTCCGCGAGCTCGCATTGACCGCCATCACTCAAGCGACCATCGCGCGTGGCACAGATCAGTCCGCCCGAGGACTCCAAAGCACGTCGGCACTCGCGGCCCACTTGGCCATTGGCGCCCAGCAAAAGGATCCTCATTTTCCGAACATCGGCAGGCGATCCTCGGCGATATCGCCCAGGAACGGAGCCGCCTCATCCTTCGGCGAGAGCGATGGCGACGCGATCGGCCAGTCGATCGCCAGCTGCGGATCGTTCCAGGCGATGTTGGCATCGGCCTGGGCGTCGTAGGTTTCGGTGCAGAGATAGGTGAACACCGCGCTTTCGCTCAACGCCACGAAGCCATGAGCGAAACCTTCCGGGATCCAGAAAAGGCGCTTGTTTTCCGCACTCAGCACCACCGCCGTCCACTTGCCGAACGTGGGCGAACCGCGGCGGATGTCGACCGCCACGTCCCAGACTTCACCCTGCAGCACGGAAACCAGCTTGCCCTGCGGCTTCGGCCACTGGTAATGCAGGCCGCGCAGCACCCCCTTTACGGAAGAAGAGACGTTGCCCTGCTTCCATTGCATGTGCAAGCCATGTTCGGCCAGCTTGTCGGCGTTGAATGATTCGTAGAAGAAGCCGCGGTCGTCGCCGAACACGCGCGGCTCGAAGACGATGCAGCCCGGCAGGTCGGTTTCGATCACCTTCACGGCACATACCCCCGCTCCGGCAGCTGCATCAGGTACTGGCCGTAGCCATTCTTCGCCAGCGGTTTCGCCAATGCTTCCAGCTCGTCTCGGTCGATCCAGCCATTGTTGAAGGCGATCTCCTCCGGGCAGGCAACGCGCAAGCCCTGCCGCGCCTCGATGGTCTCGATGTAGTTCGCGGCCTCCAGCAGCGACTGGTGCGTGCCGGTATCCAGCCATGCGTAGCCGCGGCCCAGGCGCTCGAGGTGCAGGTTACCCTCGTCCAGATAGCACTTATTGAGGTCGGTGATTTCCAGTTCGCCACGCGGCGACGGCGCAAGGTTGGCAGCGAACTCCGGTGCCCTGCCATCGTAGAAGTACAGGCCGGTCACCGCGTAGTTCGAACGTGGCTCGCTGGGCTTTTCCTCCAGCCCGACCACACGTCCATCGGTATCGAACTCGGCCACGCCGTAGCGCTCGGGATCCTGCACCCAGTAGCCGAAGACGGTGGCGCCCTCGCTACGCTCATCCGCGCGCTGCAGCATCGCGGTCAGGCCGGGCCCGTGAAAGATGTTGTCGCCCAGCACCAGGCAGCTCGGTGCGCCCGCCAGGAAGTCGCGCCCCAGGATGAACGCCTGCGCCAATCCGTCCGGACTCGGCTGGGCCACGTACTCGAACTTCATGCCCCATTGCGAACCATCGCCCAGCAGCGCCTTGAACAACGCCTGCTCATGCGGCGTATTAATGATTAGCACTTCGCGGATGCCCGCCAGCATCAACACGCTGAGCGGATAGTAGATCATCGGCTTGTCGTAGACCGGCAGCAGCTGCTTGCTTATGCCTTGGGTAATCGGATAGAGGCGGGTGCCGGAGCCCCCGGCCAAGATGATGCCTTTGCGATCCATGCCTGTTCTTCCTTAGTTATTGCCAATGCGCTCAAGCCTATAGCTGCCGTCCAGAACGCGATTCACCCACGGCTGGTTATCCAGATACCAGGCTACGGTCTCCGCGATACCCTCTTCGAACGTGTGTGCAGGCTCCCAGCCGAGTTCGCGCTTGAGTTTCGAGGCATCGATCGCGTAACGACGGTCGTGGCCTGGGCGATCGCGCACGTAGGTGATCTGCGATTCGTATCTGGCACCGTCGGCGCGCGGCTTCTTCGCGTCGAGCAGCGCGCAGATGGTCTTCACCACTTCGATGTTCTGCTTTTCCGAGTTGCCGCCCACATTGTAGGTCTCGCCGACCTTGCCGCCTTCCAGCACCGTCCGGATGGCGGAGCAGTGGTCGCCCACGTACAGCCAGTCGCGCACATTCTTGCCGTCGCCGTAGATCGGCAGCGCCTCGCCCGTGATCGCCTTCGCGATGACCAGCGGGATGAGCTTTTCCGGGAACTGGTACGGGCCGTAGTTGTTGCTGCAATTGGTGGTAAGCACCGGTAAGCCATAGGTATGG
Organism: Pseudomonadota bacterium; assembly: GCA_023461075.1. Taxonomy (GTDB): domain Bacteria; phylum Pseudomonadota; class Gammaproteobacteria; order Xanthomonadales; family Xanthomonadaceae; genus Solilutibacter. The sequence continues at coordinate 5,080 of JAEWNY010000043.1, forward strand.
TGGAACGCGCGGACCAGATGGTCCGAGGCCGCCTTCGATGCCGAGTACGGAGAATTCGGCGCGTAGGCCGTTTCCTCGGTGAACAGACCTGTATCCCCCAAGGATCCATAGACCTCATCGGTAGACACATGCAGGAAGCGGAAAGCCTCCTTCCTATCGCCTTCCAGGAACTTCCAGTAATCACGGGTAGCTTCGAGCAGGCCGAGCGTGCCCACGACATTGGTCTGCACGAACGCGGCAGGGCCGTCGATGGAACGGTCTACGTGGCTTTCCGCGGCGAAGTTGATCACCGCGTCGGGTTGGTGTTCGGCCAGCAGCTTCGCCACCAGGTCACGGTCGCCGATGTCGCCCTGCACGAAGACGTGGTTCGGGTTGCCTTCGAGGCTGGCGAGCGTGTCGCGGTTGCCCGCATAGGTGAGCGCATCGAGATTCAAGACCTTGACGCGCTGCTCGACCGCTTCGAGCACGAAATTGCCGCCGATGAAACCGGCACCGCCGGTGACGAGCCAAGTATCCATTCGCGATCCGTCTCTCGTGGAAACCCGTGATTGTATGACGGCTGCGTTCACAAGGACATGACGGTGTCACGGCTCCGGTAGAATATCGGCCAGGTCAACCATCCGCATGCCATGAAGATCCTCGTAGGCTACAAGCGCGTCATCGACGCCAACGTCCGTATCCAAGTCAAGCCCGATGGCTCAGGCGTCGTCACCGAGGGTGTCAAGCTCTCACCGAACCCGTTCGATGACATCGCGCTGGAAGAAGCCCTGCGCCTGCGCGACAAGGGCATTGCCACCGAGGTGGTGGTCGCGACCATAGCCCCGTCGGATGCCCAGCCGCACCTGCGCAATGGACTGGCGATGGGCGCCAACCGGGCGATCCACTTGGTGGCAGATGCCCCGGTGCAGCCGTTGACCGCCGCCCGCGCGTTGCTCAAACTGATCGAGAAGGAACAACCGGACTTGGTCCTGCTCGGCAAGCAGGCAATCGACGACGACGCCAACCAGACCGGCCAGATGCTGGCCACGCTCTGGGGTCGCCCGCAGGCGACCTTCGCCAGCAAGCTGGTGGTCGAGGGTGGCAAGGCCACCGTCACCCGCGAGGTCGATGCCGGCTTGGAGACGCTGGAGGTCGATCTGCCCGCGGTTGTCACTACCGACTTGCGCCTCAACGAGCCGCGCTTCATCAAGCTGCCCGACATCATGAAGGCGAAATCGAAGCCGCTGGAAACGCTGGCGATGGCCGACCTCGACGTCGAAAGCGCGGACACCCTCAAGACCATGCATTACGCGGCGCCGGCGCAGCGCAGCCGCGGCGTGATGGTCAAGGACGCGGCGGACCTCGTCGCCAAGCTCAAGGAAAAGGGATTGCTCTGATGGCCAAGGTACTCATCGTCGCCGAACACCTCGACGGCAAGCTCAACGCGTCGACGGCCAAATGCGTGTCGGCCGCCAAGGCACTGAACCCGGACGCCATCGGCATCGTCGTGCTGGCTGCCGATCCAGCGTCGGTTGCGGCGGAAGCCGCGCAGATCGAAGGCGTGTCGAAGGTGCTAGCGGTCGCCAACCCGGCCAACGCCCACGCCATCGCCCAGATACTGGCCCCGCAGGTGGCCAAGCTCGCCCAAGGCTACAGCCACGTATTCGGGCCGAGCACCACCTTCGGCAAGGACCTGATGCCCTGCGTCGCTGCCCTGCTCGGCGTCGCCCAGGTCTCCGACCTGATGACCGTCGAAGGCACGCACACTTTCAAGCGCCCGATCTACGCCGGCAACGCCATCGTCACCGTGGAAGCGCCGGCCGACCGGACGGTGGTCGCCACCGTGCGCACAGCGTCCTGGCCGCAAGCCGGCAGCGGCGGCAGCGCCAACATCGAGAATGTGCAGGCCCATGCCGAACTGCCGAGCCACACGCGTTTCATCGGCCTTGAAGCCGGCAAGTCCCACCGCCCCGACCTGCAAAGCGCACGCCGCGTGGTCTCCGGTGGCCGCGGCGTCGGCAGTGCCGAGAACTTCAAGATCATTTACGACTTGGCCGACAAGCTCGGCGCGGCGGTCGGCGCTTCGCGCGCGGCGGTGGACGCGGGCTACGTACCCAACGACATGCAGGTCGGGCAGACCGGCAAGATCATCGCACCGGAACTGTACGTGGCTATAGGGATCTCCGGCGCCATCCAGCACCTGACCGGCATCAAGGATGCAGGCACGATCGTGGCGATCAACAAGGACCCGGATGCACCGATCTTCGAGATCGCGGATATTGGGTTGGCGGGGGATTTGTTCACCATTCTCCCCGAAATTCAAGCAGCGCTTGGTGCGTGACCTCTTCCCAGAGCCAAGTCAGCCCGGATTGAGCATGCCGCACGCCTTGGAGCCATCAGTCGCAGTGATAATCCCGTCGTACCGGGTGACTCGTCATATCGAGGACGTCATAGCCCGCATTGGCAGTGAATGTGCTGCGATTTATGTTGTGGATGACTGCTGCCCTGACGATTCTGGCGAATACGTGCGTCGAACCGGTCGTGATTCCCGCATCAGGATCATACGAAATGAAAAGAACCTTGGTGTGGGCGGAGCAGTCATGGCTGGCTACAGCGCCGCAGTTGCGGATGGCCACGACATTCTGGTGAAGATCGACGGCGATGGACAGATGGCGCCGGAATTGATCGAACGTTTCATAAGGCCGATCGTTGCAGGTGAAGCGGACTACACCAAAGGCAATCGTTTCTATGACTTGCGGGACGTCACCTCGATGCCGTGGTTGAGGTTGGTCGGAAACGCAGGCCTGTCATTCCTGTCGAAAATTTCCACCGGGTACTGGGATCTTTTCGACCCCACCAATGGATACACCGCACTACACGCATCAGTGGCAAAGCACTTGCCCTACGAGAAGATCAGTAAGCGATACTTCTTCGAATCTGACCTGCTTTTTCGGCTGAACACCTTGCGGGCCGTCGTCATGGACATTCCCATGACGGCCCATTACGGGGATGAAACGAGCCACCTCAAGATCAGTCGGATCTTCGCCAGTTTCCTGACAGGGCACATCAGGAACTTCTGCAAGCGCATCTTCTACAATTATTTCCTGCGAGATCTCTCGCCTGCTTCGCTGCAACTGCTGGGCGGAAGTTTGATGGTGATTGGTGGCACTGCGTTTGGCCTGTACTCTTGGATTACCCCCTCCATCGGCAGCACTGCAACCGCGGGGACCGTCATGCTGGCGGCGCTCCCCGTCATCCTGGGGCTACAACTGCTTCTGTCCTTCCTTATGCTGGATATGCAAGCCGTGCCGCGCAAAGCGATTCATAAGCGACTTGCTCAACCGTACCCAATCCACATCGAGGAGCAGAAGGAATGAAAATCCTGGTGATTGGTGCAACTGGCATGCTTGGCAACACGCTATATCGCCTTTTCTCGACCGCCCCTGGAATTCAAGCCTTTGGCAGTGTGAGAGATGGCCGCGCCAAATCCATGTTCGCGCCAGAGACGAGGCGGAATCTGATCGAGGGAGTGGATGTCGGGGACATTAACTCTCTGATCCAGCTATTCGGAAAAACACGCCCAGATGTGGCCGTCAACTGCATTGGGTTAATCAAGCAACTCGGATCTGCCAGCGAACCGTTACAAGCGATTCCAATAAATTCTCTGCTCCCCCATACATTGGCGAGACTGGCCGACGCCACCCAGTCTCGTCTCATCCATTTGAGCACCGACTGCGTATTCCGGGGAGACCGAGGCAATTATCACGAGAGCGACACGCCAGATGCCCAAGACCTCTATGGTCGAAGTAAGTTGTTGGGCGAGGTTGACTACCCTCATGCGGTCACCCTTCGAACATCGATTATAGGACATGAACTTCGCAGTTCGAACGGCCTGATCGAATGGTTCTTATCACAGGAGCACTCCGTGAGAGGTTTCTCACGCGCGATCTTTTCAGGACTACCAACTCTCGAAATCGGTCGCCTGATACTGTCGCATGTAATCCCCAATCCACAGCTAAGAGGGCTCTATCATGTGGCGAGCGAACCGATTAGTAAGCTCGATCTCCTCAGGTTGGTTGCAGAAGTTTACGGCAAGAAGATCAGTATCGTTCCTGATGATTCGTTAAAGATAGACAGATCCCTCAACGCCACGCGCTTCAACACTACGTTGGATTACAAACCACCATCTTGGCCAGCGCTGGTTGAACAGATGAAAGTATTCGGATAAGAATCCTACTTATGCAACCCAACTCTCTCTTCCGTGACAAGACCTTGCTGATTACTGGCGGCACGGGTTCGTTTGGCAACGCGGTGCTGTCCAGATTCATCGACTCCGATATCCGCGAAATTCGCATCTTTAGTCGCGATGAAAAGAAGCAAGACGACATGCGCGTCTCGCTGAAAAGCGACAAGGTCAAGTTCTACATCGGCGACGTACGAGATTACCGCAGCATTCACGACGCGCTCGAGGGCGTCGATTATGTGTTTCACGCCGCAGCGCTCAAGCAAGTGCCTTCCTGCGAGTTCTACCCCATGGAGGCTGTCAAGACCAATGTAGTTGGAACAGAAAACGTGGTCACTGCAGCGATCGCACAAGAAGTGAGCCGCGTCGTCGTGCTCAGTACGGACAAGGCCGTGTACCCCATCAATGCAATGGGAATGTCAAAGGCTCTCGCTGAGAAGGTGATGGTTGCGAAATCGAGGGTCTGCGATCCATCACGAACTGTTCTATGTGCAACTCGCTATGGCAATGTCATGGCCTCCCGAGGCTCAGTAATCCCATTATTCGTTGGCCAGCTGCTTTCGGGAAAGCCACTCACAATTACCGATCCGACGATGACACGCTTTCTGATGTCGCTCGCGGACTCTGTTGACTTGGTGCTCCACGCGTTTCAGAACGCTCGCCCTGGCGATATCTTCGTGCAGAAATCACCTGCTTCCACTGTTGCAGACCTGGCGCTTGCTCTGAAGCAGATGCTTGGACGGGACAACGAAATCCAAATCATAGGCACGCGTCACGGCGAGAAACTTTTTGAGTCGCTGGTCTCGCGTGAAGAAATGGCAAGAGCTGAGAGCCTGAATAAATATTTTAGGATTCCGGCCGATGCACGGGACTTGAACTACAAGCAGTACTTCAATGAAGGGGAGGTCGAAATCTCCATCAGCGATGACTATACCTCGCACAACACGGAACGGCTTGATGTCGAGGGTGTAAAACGCGTCATCTCGCAACTCGGGCCATTGGAGTCGTTACGTGCTTAAGGTGATGACGATCGTAGGCACAAGGCCTGAAATTATTCGACTTTCCCGAGTGATAGATAAGCTCGACAAGACCTGCATCCACCATCTTGTCCATACCGGCCAGAATTACGATTACGAGCTGAATGGAATCTTTTTCAAGGAACTGGGAATCAGGGCTCCAGACCGATTTCTCGAGTCTGCCGGATCAAATGCGGCTGAGACCATTGGCAATGTCATCATCCAAGCAGATCGCGTAATGGCGGAGCTTGAGCCCGACGCAGTGCTCATTCTCGGCGACACGAACTCGGCACTCGCCGCTATTCCGGCAAAGCGACGCAAGATTCCGATCTTCCACATGGAAGCGGGCAACCGGTGTTTTGATCTGCGGGTACCAGAGGAGATCAACCGTCGGATCGTTGATCATACGGCCGACATCAACCTGACCTACAGTCAAATTGCCCGGGAATACTTGTTAAGGGAGGGCCTGCCTCCTGACCAGATTATTTGTACCGGCAGCCCTATGCGCGAGGTGCTCGAGCACTATGCTGACGGCATTGCGGCTTCGGGTGTGCTTGAAGAAATGGGACTGGCTCCGGGCGGTTACTACTTGGTCAGCGCGCATCGAGAAGAGAACGTTGATTCCGAAGCACGGCTGGGACGTTTGCTAGATGTCTTGGATGACCTTTCAAGCGACGGCACGCCAGTTATCGTTTCAACCCACCCGCGCACGCGTCAACGGATAGAGGCGCTGGGCGCTGAATGCGGTCCGGCCGTACGGTTCTGCAAACCCTTCGGTTTCCTTGACTACATCAAACTTCAGCAATCATCAAAGACAGTACTCTCGGATAGCGGGACGATTACAGAGGAATCCTCGATCTTGGATTTTCCGGCGCTCAACATCCGTGACGCGCATGAGCGTCCAGAAGGCATGGAAGAAGGTGCAGTAATGATGACCGGACTTGACATCAATCGCGTTAAGAGCGCCCTAAAGGTGCTTGAAGCGCGCAGCGAACACGAGAGCCAGGAACGCTCGACGCGAATGGTCTCGGATTACGCTCCGACAAACGTGTCCGAAAAGGTGCTTCGCATCATTATCAGCTACACCTCATTCGTCAACGAACGCGTCTGGAAGAAGCCGCTCGCCGATTGATCCCCAGCGGCGCATCGAGAATGGCAAACGCACGGAAGCGAACAAGTGCAACGGCGCGTTTGCCAACCTGTGCAATTATCCGCGGCCCGCGGTCACCATGAGCACAACACCGCAGGATATCAATACCAGTCCGCCCCACTGCGTGAGACCAAGGCGCTCGCCGTAGACTAGCCATCCTACCGCCGCCATCAACAGGTAGAACGTCGCCCCTGATATGGCGAATGCCACACCGAGCTTGACACGGGTAATCACCACGATCCAGAGAAGAAACCCAAATCCTTGTAATGCCACGGCGGCTATCACGCTTGGAGAAGTAGCAACACCCCAGAGCCAGCCTAGAAAATTCATGCCCGGATCACGGATTTGCAAGCGACTGATACCGTGCTTGAGCAGCACCTGGCTGCCGATGGTGCATGTCGCGACCGTCACTATCATCAGGATCTCACGCATCGTGCCGCGCCTCGCGCGGTACTTTCACCATCGTCTCAAGCATCCGCTCGAGCTTGTCGATAGCAGCGCCCACGGTGAACGATGTCTCCATATAGTGCCGCCCCAGCGTTCCTGTTTCGCTCAAACTTCCGGATTTCAACACTTCTCCCAGCCGATGAATGAAGCTGGTGATGCCGTCATCCTTACTGTAGACAACGCCTGAAACTCCGGGTGGATGCTTGCGCTGCAAGTCCGGCAAAGGCGTCGACACAACCGGCAAACCCATCGCCTGATACTGCAGAATCTTAATTGGCACGATGTCCCGGGTAATTTCGTTGATTTCGAACGGATTGAGCGCAACAGCCCCGAGTGACAGGTGACGTGGAACGTAGAGGTAATCGATCATTCCAGTTAGGATGACCCGGCCGGTAAGCCCCAGGCTCTCGACCAAAGCAGCTAATTCCTCGTCCTGCTCTCCTGCGCCGACGATCATGAGCTTCAGGTTCGGAAAAGCAGCCAACAGGTCCGGCATGCGGCGGACCAAGTTCACCAACCCACTGAATGCATATGTCGTACCCAAGAAAACCGCGACCAAGTCGGCTTCGGTAATGCCATAGCGCGTCATGAGTTCCACATCCCGCGAACGCGGCGAGAAGTGATTTTCGTCGACCCCATGATCCAACACGACCGGGGGAGCAATCAGGTCTCGCCCCGCCACATCCGCGACATAAGCCGACATCTCTTCGTTGGTCGTGATGACCTGATTGGCGTTTCGGTAAATGTAGCGCTCGCCCGAAAGGAGAAGCGCTTGCGCCAACTTTCCCGGTCTCAAGCGATGGTAGGCGTCTATAGCCCGGTACACCACGGGGATTCCGGCCTTTCTGCACAGCGTGACCGCTTCTGTCCCATTGATAAAAACCGAGTAGACGAAGACCGCGTCCAACGCTCCCGTAGCTATTCGTTCCTCCAACATCTGTCTGAATCGAAGCCGAGCTTCTACGTACTTGACGAGTGGCAGTCCGCTATGCGGAATCGAAGACAACGTCACCTCCGCTTCGCCCGTGCGGCTGATACAAGCCGAACCGCTGGTCGTCGCCGCCCCTTCTACGAAATCGATAACTTCAACGTCGTGCCCTCTTGCTGCCAGACGCTCGGCAAAGTCCTGATACTCATAGACAGGCTTTTCTGCGTAACTTACCTCATGGCACCACAGTATTCTCACGACGACACCTCAAATTTCATTTTCTTACAAACAGCCTGATGCCACTATCGGACGGCGACTCCAAGGGAGTGAGGCATCGCAGATCCTCGACAGGTACCGGAGTGGTATAAGCAACACGCGTCACATGCAGTGCATCAAGCTCAGGGCCACATACGTTCAACCTGATCACAAACAAATCCGGTTGGTTCAAGTCGAACTGTGGCTGGCGAAGAGGGGGCTGGGATTCGAACGCGATGTGCGCGTATCGATTCCAAACATGAGCATAACGACCGGATCGATCAAACACGTGCATATAGCTCGGATTGGGGGTCAAGGCCGAACCGGAGACGACATTCAAACCTTGTGATTTCAAGCCTTGCGAAAGCACGAAATCGCCGATCACAACCCACCGGTTGTCGAGGGAATAAGTCTGGTTCCGCGCCGCCAGAAGTACAGGCTTGTCGGCGAGTGCGCTAATGCCGCTGGTCAGCGGATTGATCGCGATATTGGGAAGCAGGATAGCAATCACCGGGGCGAACCAAACAGGCTTTCCGTGAAGTGAACCAAAATGCACACAGGTAATCAGGACAATCCCCGTCAAGAGGCGCCAAACATTGAAGAAATCCGGGTCGAGTAGTGAGCAGCGATAGAAAACCCAACCGTATAGGCACAACAAAATTGTCCATGCGGCCACGCTCACTGTGTAACGCGGAGCGGCAAGCCTGCCAGCCTCAACCAGGCCTGCATGCAAGACAAGTGTGAAGACTGAAAGCAAGCCCAAACCGAGCAGAGCTCTGGGAGGTGGACTTAGGGACCAGCCGGCTACTTGATAAACTTTCTCGATCGAATCAGGCAGCTCAAAACAGATCCATGCAAAAACCAGCACCCATAGCAGCAAGAGCGGAACAAGCTTCCTGAACTCGGCGCTGCGTAACAGTCGCGCCCCCCCGAGCAGGAGAATTAGTGGAGGCACGATAAGGAATGAGGAGGCTTCCGAAGCATTGCCAAGAAATGAAGGAAAGTCCTTCTCGGTGATCGAAAAAGCCTCAAAGGCACCCGACAGCGCCAGGAAGATCGGGATTCCCCCGGACTCCGATACCCGCGAGCCAGGATATACGGTGCCGCGCATGGCATCGATCGCAGGCAGTGCCGCGTTTGTATACCACGCAGTGAAACCGGCCACCACAGTGAGCGCGGCAACCATTCCGCCAACCCGAGTTTTCCATGCCGCTCCAAGCCCTCTCTCCTCCTTGAGGCACAGGACCACGCCGAGGCAGATCGCGACGCCGATGTAGGCGAATGGAACCTGAAACGGCGGATATGCATGAAGCAGCGTACTGATCAAGCCGTAGGCGAAGAGTACGGCACCTGCCACCAACATTCGATTGGAGGCAGCAGTGAGTAGCAGGGCGGCTCCCGAAACTGCCGAGAAAAGTGCCGTGAGCTGCTCTGGCAGATGGCTCGACAGCCACCACTGCGTGGACGCGCTCAGGTATACCCACAATGAGCCGATAATCGAGATCCAGATGGAGCGGCCCGACAACAAAAAGATTGCGAAAAAACAAGACAGGATCAGGCCGAACGACTTGTACGCCCACAACCATGAAAATCCATGTCCCTTGTCGAGAAATAAGAATCCATAGAATTTTGGCTGGGCCACTAATGAAAGGTTCGCCACAGGCACACCCGCGATCACTGGCGCATCGTTGCCACCGATACCTACGTTCTGGCCCAAGAATCCGTTGGAAACCTGACCAAGAATCCACGGCGTCTGCGTGTTCCACTCATCGGATCGAACACGCTTTGGACTTCCCAGATCGATCGTCTGCTCCACGGGCCGGGCCGGGTACATTGCTTCCCATACGCCAATCGAGGATTGATTGAGTCCAAGAGCGACATAAATGCCTGCGGCGATGAGGACGATGCAAGTGAAAAGAACTGCTGGGTGCCAGTTTTCGCCTTCCCACCTGCGCAGATCGTTTTTTGCACGGAAGTTTTCGAATATGCGCAATGCCAGGCCTGCAGATTGGGAGAGCGGCCGATGCACTCGACCGTTCTCATGAATTCAACCGAAGGAAGTCACTTCAAGGCAATGCTTTTGTTGACCCCGCAACTCTTGCCGTCGGCAAAGACGATGTAGATTTCGTAATCACCTGCCGCCACACCGGAGGTATCCGCCTCGAAGTTGAAGCCCGCGGTTTCGAATGCAGGGTTCTTGAGGGTAGCGGCCACATCAGGGCGAGCACCGCCTGGAAGTAGCTGCATTCCGTATTTCGCAGCTTGCGTCGCAAGGACCAAGGTGGCGGACGCTGGCACCTGCGCACCCGCATCAATCATCCAACCGCCACCACTTAACTTCTGGCCGACAGTTGCTTCATTCGTGGGGCTGCCGGAACCATTGAGCGAGTCGAGTTGACAGTGTCCGCCGGGCGCATCAACGCCCCCGGTGAAGGCGGCAAACGTCCCTAAGTTCATTCCGGGGGGCAGGGCAGGCGTCGTGGCTTCACCAGGCGAGACAGTCGCCGTACTAGCAGCAGGTGGAGGCAGGGGCTCGTCCTTCTTACAGCCCGATACCGTCAAAATGCCCAAAAAAGCCAAGGCAACCCAGATCGCAGGCAGGCGCCGGTGTGACCGGTGTTGGTTCATCGTTCTTCTCCAAAGTACTTCAGCTGATTTCAACATCTTGGCGGATAAGCCAGCCCGAACGGCTCGCCTGTCAGCGTCAGATTCGGATTGTAGCTCGGGTCACTGGAAAGTGAGTCTCCCCAGCGCTGCATCATGAAATCCACCTCAGAGTGGAACCGGGCCACCTTCTCCGGCGTGTCTTCCACACCCCGTGAAGCTGACTCATGATGGTAAAGGCAGGCATTCGGCGTCCAGATGTTGCGATATCCCGCTTCCCGTATGCGCAGGCAGAAATCCACATCGTTGAAAGCCACCTTGAGCTGCGTATCAAGTCCGCCCACCTCTTGGTACTTCGCTTTCGAGATGAGCAGACAGGCGGCAGTGACTGCAGAAAGCGTCTGAGTAAGCATCGCCCTGCCCATGTAACCGTTGCACTCGCGAGGCATGCGCGAGTAGGCATGCCCAGCAACCCCATGGAGGCCCACGATTACACCCGCATGCTGGATCGTGTCATCAGGATAGAGCAGCATGCACCCCACCGCGCCCACTTCTGGCCGCACCGCGTGGGAGACCATCTCATCCAGCCACTCCGGCGTGATGACTTCAACATCATTGTTCAGCAGCCCGACGATCTCGCCACGAGCCTGAGCAACCGCAAAGTTGTTTATGGCTGAATAGTTGAAGGGCTTGTCGTACGCCAACACCTGCACCCTGCTATCGGCCATGAGGGAGCGAAAGAGCGCGAACGTCCGCTCCTCGACCGAACCGTTGTCGACGATCAATATCTCGAACGGACGATAACTTGTCCTTTCCAGAATGCTTGTCACGCACAACTCAAGCAGGTCGGCCCGGTCCCGGGTGGGAATGACCAATGTGACGAGCGGCGCCGGAGCGGGAGTGGGACGCGATACGCGGAAGAAACCGTTGGGCAGCACGCTGACGCCGGCCCCATGGACGCCTGTGCGATTCAAGTGTTCTTGAACGGCCTTTTCGCCAGCGATGGTGGCGTAGCTTTTCTCCCCGACGCCTTTTGCAGTCGAGCCTTCGATGATCCGCCAATGATAAAGCACCTTCGGAATATGCCCGATCTCCGCGTCGCTCAAGTGCTCCGCGCAACGAAGTATCAGATCGTGGTCCTGGCTACCCTCGAAACCCTTTCGGAAACCGCACACCTGCCTGACCAGCGAAGTCTTGTAAACGCCCATATGGGAAAAGAAGTTCTGGCCCAATATCAGATCCCGATCCCATTCCGGTTTGAAGTAGGGATCCTGCCGCCTGCCCGTTGAATCGATCTTGTCCTCATCGGAATAGATAGCCTTCCAATCAGGGTTTCTGTTAAGCGCCTTTACGACTTCCTGAAGTGCCCGTGGATGCAATTCGTCATCGTGATCCAAAAGCGCTACATAATCACCCGTCGCAATGCCAAGCGCTGAATTGGACGCTTCCGATATATGTCCGTTGCTCGGACGAAACACGACTTTCACACGCGGTTCCAGTCGCATGATCCGCCTCAGGAACTTATGCACTCTGGGATCAGTGGACGCATCATCGGCTATGCAAAGCTCCCAGTGCTCGTAGTGCTGGCGAAGGACACTATCGATACACCGCTTCAACCAACGCAAATCAGAGTTGTAAGTCGGCATGAGTATCGAGATCAGCGGCTTGAAGCCCACCTCTTCATGACCGGCTGGCGCACCGGGATCGCGGCATTCGAACTTCTCGATCCATTTGGCGTATGACTGGAGATCGAGTGCGTTCTGGCGCTTGAGCGAATAGCTATCGTACAGGTAGTCACCAACCCCTTTGAGCCCGTCTCTCTTCCAAGCGTCCTTCATGTCCTTGACAAGGTCCAGCCTTCTTTCGCCGTACCTGGACTGACGCCACAGGGACGAAAGCATGGTCCAAGCAGCCGCTCCACGCCAGACGGGTCTGATGTTGAAACCACGAATACTGAACTCCCCGCTGCCGTCGTCAGGATCGAACCTCAACGCGTGCACTCTGCGTGGGAACATCACGACAAAGTTTCTTGCCTTCGCTCCATGCCCAGAGGAGGGCAACAGGATCGCCGACCCTTCTGAATAGCCCGCTCCAAAATCGGGATAAAGCAAGGGTGTCATCGGGGCATTCCCGGCCGCGACCATCTCGTAGTTGATCAAGTACCAGCCCGCCCGCATCTCCTCTTCCGAACTGACGAGGAACTGCGGATCTTGACCCTCCGACACCCAGTGCGAGTGGTCTTCGGAGTCGCACTTCAACTGAGACACCGGCACCAACGTTTGGTACGCCACAACGATTCCTCCTTGAACTCTAACTACCGCGAGCAGCGTCCAACAGCCGGCGCCATATGCCGCGCCTTTCCCGCTCATCCATCCTTTCCATGATTGTCCCGATACGGTTCAACATTTCTTCGTGCATGTGCTTGCTCGAATCGGAACTCGCTCGCAGAGCGGCTTCTTGTGCTGCCATCTCGTTGCGCAGCTGCGCAATTCCCTCTGCAAGTTTGACACGTATGCGAGAAGCATCGGAATGCTTATCGAGCATTATGCCTTCGAGACGCTCCAGACGGCCGGTAACCAACGCGACGGCGCCATTCACACTGGCCAGCTTGTCGTCAACCAGCCTCATGTATTCGCTCCATTTACCCTCGACGGCGACGGCAGTATCGTTCGCGAGCCTCGAAAGTTGGCCGTTGACGTCCTCCGAGACTGCAGCCTGACGCTCGACCAACGAGCCGATCACGGCCTCCATTGCCGCCAACTGGGCCTGACGCGATCGCAGCAGCTCATTTGACGCCGCCAATCTTTCATCCACGTTACGGATCCAGGACTCCTGCATCGAATCGCGCGTGTCGAATTTGATCGCATCCGTGGCGATTTGTCCTTGCATTCTTTCCAGAAGCTTTCTGGAAACGGCATCATCGACAAGCATATCGAACGTTATTTCGATCTCGAGGCGAAACGAAGACGCAGCTTTCAATTCGTTCATGACCGACCCGAGATCAAGCTGGACCCATGGGTCGCTGGTCAGCATCGCGAATCGGACAAGTTCACCATCTGCCGGAGCAAGACTGATAGCACCTGGTGCAAGCGATGCGATCGACAGGTGTCGGACCACCTCACTCCCGGCCATTCTCATCTTGATCTCATTGATCGCGAAGATCCCAGGGCAATCTGCCGGGTCGATCCGAAGTGCCACGATATTGGACTCGCAGCCCTCGAAAACGATGCTTTGTTTTCCCCTCGCTTCCTCTAGGCCGATAGCCGCCGAATTTTGCTCCGAGAAAGCCTGGAAGCCAGCTTCAGCGCTATCCCAATAAATCCTGCATTCGGCCTCACGTTTGGCGAGCGTTGCATTACCCGCCACCCCATTTTCAATGTCAAGGATCGCACCAGCCACTGCCTCCATCGCCGCTCTCATGCTTTCAGGGTAGCTGTTTGCGTACTCCATGAAGCTTTGAAACGCTGGCGACGCCTGCGAGCCAACGGCGACCACCGCCAGACCATTGCTGTGACTGAACTCGAAGGTTGGATACCGCTCCGAGATCTCCGCCACGAATCTAGCCACCCCGAATCCAGGCTGGCGCACACTGGAGTCATGAAATAGAACCACCGCGCGATCGGACAACTTGGGCAACCAGCTTTCGAAATCCGCGCTGACGGCGTCGTAGGTATGGAGTCCATCTATATGCAGCAAGTCGATGCTTGCGTCGGCGAAGTCATCGACTGCGTCTTGGAACAAGGAACGCTTCAGCGAAGAAAAATCCCGGTAATGCGCATTGTTGTAAGCCAGAACAGCCTCGTAGACCTTTTCACTGTAATGCCGGGCCTGCTCATCTCCCTGCCAAGTATCCACTGCCCAGCAACGGGTTGGCAGATCCAGCTTCTTGACGGCCTGGCAAAACGCGAAGTATGAATTCCCGGAGTCCGTGCCCAACTCCACGAACGTCGCGGGGCGCACCAAATCCATGACGAGATAGGCAAACGGGATATGCCCCACCCAAGAATATGGGAAGGCAACCCTTGGGCGGAGATGGATTACCGGGTGATCCTGAAGTTGGAAACTAGACATCGGGATCCTCGAGCCTTATGAGAATATCATTCATTGGCAATCCAATGATTCCGACCGGAACACCCTGCCCTTGCGATCGCAGATGGAGCGCCTCGTGCAACCAGTGAAGCATCTTGTGATTTTCCTGGGTGCCGGCGGCAAGGCCCACCGTGAAAAAATAATCCCCGCCTTGCAGCCTGGGCATCTCGAAGTCGAAGCGAGCAGAAACAACATCGCCAGCTAACGCCGAGAGAGGCGAGACGAAGCTCGTCAGGTAAGTATTATCCCCGAATAGCAACTGACCATTCCTGTCCTTTAGATAAAATCCAATGATGGGATTGATCGGGCCTTCCTCGAGAATTTTTCCAGTCACTTCCAGGCGCACGTTCTCTCCGCCCACTATCAGCGGAACCTGGTTGCCATTCTCATCGGTTATGGCAACGTCCAGAATAATGCCTCCGTTGGGTTGTAACCCGGCGCTTGCGGGATTGAACTCGAAGGCCTCGATATCGTTGCGCAACTGGCTGCGCTCGAGAAGGTCCGATCTCACATCCCGCGTTCGCTTGGCACGAGAAACGGTTTCATCCTGGAGTTTTTCCTGCTTGATCCCGGCGCCGCCATTTCGTTCGGACAACAATTCTTCCAGATAGGCTGCCGTCACGTCCTTGGCCGGGCCATCCATTCGTAGCGCCCCTCGGTCTAGCCAAATCGCTCGGGAACACAAGGCATTCACCGAGCCCGCATCATGACTCACGAAAAGCAGAGTTCCACGTGACTGGAATTCCCTGAGGAACCGCATGCATTTCTGGGTGAAGAAGGCGTCGCCAACCGACAACGCCTCATCGATAATCAGAACATCCGCCTCGACATGTGCGGCCACGGCGAAAGCCAGCCGCATCACCATGCCACTTGAATAGGTTCTCACCGGCTGGTGTATGAAATCCCCTATTTCGGCAAACGCAATGATCGCGTCCAACCGCTCTTCTATTTCCTTGCCAGTCAATCCATAAAGTGCCGCGTTGAGATTGATGTTCTCCAGTCCACTGAACTCCGGATTGAACCCGCTCCCCAGCTCTAGGAGTGCCGCGACTCGACCAGCCACGCTGACCTCACCTTCGGTCGGATTCAGCGTGCCTGAAATCATCTGCAGCAATGTCGACTTTCCTGAGCCGTTCCGACCCACGATTGCCGCCGTTTCGCCTTTCTTTATCTCAAACGATACGTTCCGCAGCGCCCAGAATCGCTTTGTGTCCCTAGCCAGCCCCGCAAGTTCAAGCAGTCTGTGGTGAGGCGCGGCGTATACGCTGTAACTTTTGCCCAAGCCCTCAACCCGAACCGCGTCCTCAGATGACATCTGCGAAGCCCCGGCGCAAATAACCAAACGTCAATCTCGCAAATACCATGAAAGCCAAGCCGCACAGCAGGAAAACCGCCAAGCCGGCCATGCTCGGCAACTCATGGTAAAAGCCGACGGCTCGCATCTGGTCGATGACGAATGTCAGAGGATTCAAGTTGAACAGGCTCCGCATCGACGGGGACAACGACTCCAAAGGAATGATGGCGGAAGACACAAAGAGTAGAGCTGTGGAAAGCGGGGGCACCACTTGTGTTAAGTCTCGAAGGTAGACTCCAAACGCGGAAAACAGCCACGCAGAGCCGGCAGCTACGGGTAATAGCGCGAGCAAAATGAATGGCATCGCGAGTGCGCTCATTGGAAATTCTTTCTTGATGGCGATATAGAAAACGATATAAACAACGATATTCATGAAAGCATGGAAGAACGAAGCTACAATCTTCGGCCAGATAAGTTGGGCCACCGGGAACACGACTTTCTTGACGTAGGCAGGATTCGAAGGGATCAATGAGGGAGATTGCACGATGACTTCCGAGAGGAAACCATGCACCAACAGCCCGATGAACAAGATGAGTACGAAATCGCCCTCGCTCGGCAAGCCCGGCCACCGCGATCGGAGAATGTTTCCGAAAGCGAGCCAATAAACACCCAGCATCAGAAATGGATTGAGAATCGACCATACGACGCCCAGTGAGGCGCCTTTGTACCTCTGGCTGATCTCGCGTTTGCTGAGCTCCCAGACGAGCTTTGCATTACTCGCCCACAGCCGGTGCGCCCTTATTCCCATCAAGCCTCCCAATACCCACGCTGCAGGGGAAAGGTGGGGGCAGTATTCATTGAGTCCGGTGACTGCTTAAGATAGCGACCAGGCACGCGCTCATTGGATCGGCAATCAGTGGACATCGGACACTTCCTCAAGCTAATGACGGAGAAGCACGGGTCGGACATGTTCCTGTCCACCGGTGCGCCCATCCACATCAAGGTGGAGGGCAAATTGTACCCGCTCGGGACCACCAGCCTCCCACCGGGCCTGGTCGAACGCATCGCCTACTCGCTCATGGACCGGGAGCAGATCGAGGCCTTCGAGCGGGACATGGAGCTGAACATGGCCATGGCGATCCACGATGCCGGCCGCTTCCGCGTCAATGTGTTCAGGCAGCGGGGTGAGGTGGGCATGGTGATCCGCGCGATCCGCACCGACATCCCCAGCATCGAGGACCTGCACCTGCCGCCCGTGTTGCGAGACGTCATCACCTCCCCCCGTGGGTTGGTGCTGGTGGTAGGCTCGACCGGCTCCGGCAAGTCGCCCACGCTGGCCTCGATGATCGATCACCGCAACAGCAACATGACCGGCCACATCCTCACCATCGAGGATCCGATCGAGTTCCTGCATCGCCACAAGCGCTCGCTGGTCAACCAGCGCGAGGTGGGCATCGACACCCACAGCTTCGCCGAGGCTCTGAAGAACGCGATGCGCGAGGCGCCCGACGTCATCCTCATCGGCGAAATCCTCGACGCCGCCACGATGGAGGCCGCGATCACCTTCTCCGAGACCGGCCACCTCTGCCTCGCCACGTTGCACTCCAACAACGCCGACCAGGCACTCGAACGCATCCTCAACTTCTTCCCCGAGGCCGCGCACAAGAACGTGCTGATGAACCTGTCGCTCAATCTCAACGCGGTGATTTCGCAGCGTCTGGTCAAGGGTGTCGATGGCAAGCGCCTGCCGGCGGTCGAGATCCTGCTCAACACGCCGCACATCCGCGACCTGATGCGCCGCGGCGAAGTGCACAAGATCAAGCCGGCGATGGAGGAGTCGCTGTCCGAGCAGATGCAGACCTTCGACCAGGCCCTGTTCGACATGCAGAAGCAGGGCAAGATCGGGATGGAGGAAGCGCTGCGCGCCGCGGATTCACGCGAAGGTCTTGCCCTCAAGTTCCGCTTGTCCGAAGGCAGCCCCGGCGAGCACGATGCCTATGCGGATGTCTTCACCAGCAAGGCACCGGGCATCTCGCAAGGCTTCGACGACACCAACTTCTGACGTACCGGGATGCGGCTTCGGCCGCATCGCAGGGCTTCAGGCTGCGTCGGGCTGGTTCTCGGGCCGCGCGGCATCGAACGCCGGCAGCGCGAGACAGTTCGCATCGATGCGCACCAGCGTCGGGTACGGCGACAGGTCAAGCCCGAAGCGCCGCGCGTTGTAGAGCTGCGGCACCAGGCAGCAATCGGCGATCGTCGGTGTCTCGCCGTGACAGAAAGCGCCGGTGCCGGGCGCATCGGCCAGCATCGCTTCCATGGCGGCGAATCCTTCGCGCATCCAGTACAGCACCCATGCATCGATGGCCGGCTGCTCCAGCGCGTTCTCGCGCTTGAGGTACTGCAGCACGCGCAGGTTGTTCAGCGGGTGGATGTCGCAGGCGACCAGCATCGCCAGCGCCCGCACCCGCGCGCGACCACGCGCATCGGCAGGCAGCAGCGCCGGCTTCGGGAACACTTCGTCCACGTATTCGAGGATCGCCAGCGACTGGGTGATGCGGCGTTCGCCATCCACCAGCATCGGCACCAGTTCCTGCGGATTGAGCGCGCGATAGTCTTCGGCGTGCTGCTCGCCGCCGTCACGCACCAGGTGCACGGGGCGGGTTTCGTAGACCAGCCCCTTGAGATTGAGCCCGATGCGCACGCGATACGCCGCGCTGGATCGCCAGTAGGAATACAGCGTCAGCGCGTCGTTCATCGCGTGCTCCTCAGGGCGCGGACTGACGTTCGATCACCTGTTCGATGGCGCCGAAGATGCTGCGGCCATCGTGATCGAGCATCTCCACGCGCACGCTGTCGCCGAACGACATGAAGGGCGTGATCGGCTTGCCGGTTTCCAGCGTCTCGATGGTGCGGCGTTCGGCGAAGCACGATGCGCCGCGCGAAGTGTCCTCATTGGCGATGGTTCCGGAGCCGACGATGGTGCCGGCCGACAGCGGCCGCGTCTTCGCCGCATGCGCCACCAGCTGCGCGAAGCTGAACTGCATGTCCTCGCCCGCTTCCGGCGCACCGAACCACTCGCCATTGATGTGCGTCAGCAGCGGCAGGTGCAGCTTGTCGTCGCGCCAGTCGCCGCCCAGCTCATCCGGCGTCACGAACACCGGCGACAGCGCCGAACGCGGCTTCGACTGCAGGAAGCCAAAGCCCTTGGCCAACTCGCCCGGAATCAGGTTGCGCAGCGAGACATCGTTGACCAGCCCGACCAGCTGGATGTGCGATGACGCCTGCTCCGGCGTGACGGCCATCGGCACGTCATCGGTGACCACCACGATCTCCGCCTCGAGGTCGATGCCGTAAGCCTCATCGACCACCTTCACCGGATCGCGCGGACCGTAGAAGCCGGCACTCACCGCCTGGTACATCAGCGGATCGACGTAGAAACTCTCCGGCACCTCGGCGCCACGCGCACGGCGCACGCGCTCGACGTGCGGCAGGTAGGCGCTTCCATCGACGAACTCATAGGCGCGCGGCAACGGCGCGGCCAGCAGCTGCAGGTCGATGTCGAAGGCGCCTTCGGCCTGCCCCTCGTTGAGCTGCACATAAAGCGCGTTGAGACGCGGCGCGATGTTGCTCCAGTCTTCCAGCGCCTGCTGCAGGGTCGATGCGATGCCGGTGGCGCGCACGCCGCGCGCGAGGTCGCGGGAGACGACGATCAGCGTGCCGTCGCGGCCGCCTTCCTTCAGTGAGCCCAGCTTCATCCGATGTCCGCCTGATGGGAAAACGCCATTCTCCCATACGCGCTTGAGCGTTCGCGAACGGTCAGACCTCGTCCTGGAAACCGCCGGCGCGATAGGTCAACACGAGAGTGTCGCGATGGCCGGTCACGCCTTCGTCTGCGGGCTGGATCGGCGTGGATTCGTGGATGACGCGCGGGTCGTCGAGCAGCATCAGGCTCCACGGCGCTTCCAGCGTGAAGCGCAGGCCGTTCGGTCCATCGGCTTCGAACACGCGCGTCTCGCCGCCCTTGATCCGGTGCCGCGCCAGCAGGAATACCGCGACGAAATCGACGCCATCGCGATGCGCGCCTTCCGGCGTCGGCCGGCCGATGCCATCACTGGTATCGATGCGGAACTGGTGCGCCTCCACCGACCAGCGATGCGGGCCGCGCACCTGATCGCAGATGCCGGCGATCGAGGTGATGACGCGGTTCCACGCTGGCTGCGCGCGGGTGGCATCGAGCACCGGCGCGAACCAGCGCAGCATCCCACCGTGCAGCGCGTTGTAGTCCAGCGACTGCCAATGCGCACGATGCGGAACGTCTTCCAGCACCCCGCCTTCGCAGCGGTAGCTTGCGTGGCGACGATGCCGGTAACGCCCGCCAT
>JAEWNY010000044.1 GCA_023461075.1 Pseudomonadota bacterium
TTTCGTCCGGGCGTTGGGAGAGTCGATGAGCATCAAGAGTGACCGCTGGATCCGCCGCATGGCCGCCGAAAAGGGGATGATCGAGCCGTTCGAGCCGGGCCAAGTGAAGCATGTCGATGGCCAGCGCATCGTGAGCTACGGCACTTCCAGCTACGGCTACGACGTGCGTTGCGCGCGCGAGTTCAAGGTGTTCACCAATATCAACTCCACCATCGTCGATCCCAAGCATTTCGATGAGGGCTCGTTCGTCGACATCACCGCCGACGAATGCATCATCCCGCCCAATTCCTTCGCTCTGGCGCGCACGGTGGAGTATTTCCGCATTCCGCGCGACACGCTGGTGGTCTGCCTCGGCAAGAGCACCTATGCGCGTTGCGGGATCATCGTCAACGTCACGCCGCTCGAGCCGGAATGGGAGGGTCATGTGACCCTCGAGTTCTCCAACACCACGCCGCTGCCGGCGCGAATCTACGCGAACGAAGGCGTCGCGCAAATGCTGTTCTTGCAGGCCGATGCCGACGACATCTGCGAGACCTCGTACAAGGATCGCGGTGGCAAATACCAGGGCCAGACCGGCGTCACCTTGCCGAGGACCTGAAGATGGCCATCGATCCGGACAAGGTCGGCCGCAGTTTCCGCGAAAGCCGCTGGCGCTACAGCCAGTTCGTCGTCGTTGGACTGATCGTTGCCGCGTTGGCGAAATGGCTGAGCCCACTGGAGTGGCCGCCGTCGCTGTTGATCGGCGCGGCCGCCGGCATCGGCCTGTGGCTGGTCGAGAAGAAACGCGGCGTGCTCTGAGCGGAATGCGCGTCAGCCGCGTTTTTCGTAGGTGACGAAGAAGCCCTGCAGGTCGCCGTTCTCGATATACGGTTGCACGCTCACCACGCGATAGCCTTGCGCGTAGAAGGCGCGATGCGCGGCGCTGAGGTCATTGGCCGCGCCCTGGTTGCGGAAGCCCCAGCTGGCATCGACCCAGATGGTCACCGCGGGGCTGTTCTGCCGGGCGGCCTCGGCTGCGGCTTTCTCGGGCGATTTGCCGAACAGGCGCGCCTGCGCCGGCAGGGCGGTGCCGAGGACGGCGATCAGAGCGAGGGCGATGCAGGCGTTCTTCATGCGCGGGTTTCCTCGAAGGCGAATAACGGACAGGCACTGCGGATGCGCCGGATGAGTGCGGCGCGTGTCTCGTCGTTGCGACGGATCGGCGGGTGGACGCCCCAGACCGGCTTCGGCCACGCATCGTCGTCGCGGAAGCGGGCGATGACATGCACGTGCAACTGTTCGACCACGTTGCCGAGTGCGGCGATGTTGAGTTTGTCCGGCGTCGTCGCGCTGCGCAGGCATTCCGCGGCGGCATCGGTTTCCTTGCGCATCTGCGTGCGCGTGCTTTCATCCAGGTCGATCAGTTCGCGGGCGCCGGGCACCCGCGGTACAAGGATCAGCCACGGATAGCGGGCATCGTCCATCAGCAACACGTCACAGAGCGGCCATTGGGTGATCGGATGCGTGTCCGTGGCCAATCGTGGGTCAAGCGCGAATTCGTCTTTCATGCCAAGGCCTCGTGCAGGAAGTCGAGGCTGTGTCGCCAAGCGAGCGCGGCCGCTTCAGGGTGGTAGTGGGGGTCGCGGGGTCGAGCGTCACGGTTGAAGGCATGCCCTGCGCCTTCGTATACATGCATCGTTGCCTCGGGCCAGGCCTCGCGGTGACGTTCGACGTCGGCGGGCGGGATCAGCGGATCGTCCGCACCGAAATGGAACAGCATCGGGGCCCGCAGAGTCTCGTGCAGGAACGGCACACTGCGCGCGCCGTAATAGGACACCGCCGGCAACCCGAGCCGGGTATTGGCAAGCAGGGCGACGCTGCCACCGAAGCAGAAACCCATCGCTGCGCATGCATGGCCGGCTTCGCGCAGCCAGCGCGCAGCCGCGCCGACGATATCGACCGCAGCATCGAAGCCGAGGTTGCTTGCAAGTTGCCGTCCGCGTGCCATCCCCGCATCGTCATAGGCCAATTCCACGCCGGCCTCGACCGGGTCGAACATCGACGGTGCCAGCGCCACGAATCCGCTATCCGCCAATCGTTGCGCGACATCTCGGATATGCGCGTTGGCTCCGAAGATCTCCTGCACCACGATGACCGCGCCGCGTACCGGCGTGGACGGGGCGGCATGCCAGGCGCGCACCGGGCCACGCGACGTTTGCAGGGTGATCCACTCGGACATGGGGCAGAAGGCGTCGGGAGAAGGGAAATTCTAGCTCCAACGTATAATCCGCCTTCGTTGAACGGTGGTGTAGTGATGTCGCAAGCCCAGCTCAAGGTCGGTTTCGTCAGCCTCGGTTGCCCGAAGGCGCTGGTCGATTCCGAGCGCATCCTCACCCAGCTGAAGGTCGAGGGCTACGACCTGGTGCCTAGTTACGACGATGCCGACCTTGTCGTGGTCAACACCTGCGGCTTCATCGACAGCGCGGTAGCCGAATCGCTTGACGCGATCGGGGAGGCGATGGCCGAAAACGGCAAGGTGATCGTGACCGGCTGCCTCGGCAAGCGCGAGGAGATCATCCGCGAGGCGCATCCGGGCGTGCTCTCGATCAGCGGGCCGCAGGACTACGCCAGCGTCATGGATGCGGTGCACACGGCGTTGCCGCCGCGCCACGATCGCTTCGTCGATCTCGTCCCTGACTACGGCCTGAAGCTGACGCCCAAGCACTACGCCTACCTCAAGATTTCCGAAGGCTGCAATCATCGCTGCAGCTTCTGCATCATCCCCTCGATGCGCGGTGACCTGGTCTCGCGTCCGGTGGACGAGGTTCTGCGCGAGGCCGAGAAGCTGGTGATGGGCGGCGTCAAGGAACTGCTGGTGGTGTCGCAGGACACCAGTGCCTACGGCGTGGACCTGCGCTATGCCGAGCGCGACTGGCATGGCAAGTCCTATGCGACGCGCATGAAGGCGCTCTGCGAAGGCCTGTCGGAACTCGGCGTCTGGACGCGCCTGCATTACGTCTATCCGTATCCGCACGTCGACGACATCATCCCGCTGATGGTCGAGGGCAGGATCCTCCCCTACCTCGACATCCCGTTCCAGCACGCCAGTCCGCGCGTGTTGAAGCTGATGAAGCGACCCGGCGCGATCGAAAAGACCTTCGAGCGGATCCAGCGTTGGCGTGAAGTCTGCCCCGAAATCACGATTCGCAGCACCTTCATCGTCGGCTTTCCCGGCGAGAGCGATGAAGAGTTCGAGGAATTGCTCGACTTTCTGGAAGACGCGCAACTCGATCGCGTCGGCGCCTTCGCCTATTCTCCGGTGGAAGGTGCGGCGGCGAATGCATTGCCCGATCCCGTGCCCGAGGAAGTGAAGCAGGAGCGCCTCGCGCGTTTCATGGACCTGCAGTCGCAGATTTCGGAAGTAAAACTCGCGGCCAAGGTCGGCACCGTGCAGCGCTGCCTGGTCGATGCGATCGATGGCGAATTGGCGATCGCCCGCTCGATGGCCGATGCGCCGGAGATTGACGGCCTGGTGCAGATCCAGGATGGCCGCGACGCCGGCTTGCGGCCGGGTGAATTCGTCGATGTCCAGATCATGGGCAACGACGAGCACGACCTGTTCGGCGAAGTCGCCTACAACGACTGAGCGCATTGCGTGGTTGCACGATGAGCAAGCGACGTTTCATCGCGCCGGCGCGCGCGGAGGTCGATCCAGCCTGCTTCGCGCATCCGATCTACGCCGATTACGCCCAGTGGCAAGCGTGGATGCGTGGTGCGGACTGGCCGTGCATCAACGCGCTCAACGCCGCTTTATCCGCGGAAAGGCATCGCTTCGCGTTGCAGGATCGCGGCTTGATGGACGATGGCCTGCATTACGAAGCGCGGATCGCCGAGCGCGGCCTGATCGCCACTCGCGTCGACAACTGGCATGACCTCTTCAACGCGATGGTCTGGTGCCTATGGCCATTGATCAAGCTGGCGCTCAACGCGCGTCAATGCGCGCAGATCGCGGTAACGGGTCCTTCGCGGCGCAACCGTGCACAGCACGCACTGACGCAGTTCGACGAGGGCGGGGTGATCGTGCGGGTGCGCGACCCCGAATTGCTGCGCCTCTGGGACCGGCACGATTGGCCGATGCTGTTCAAGGCAAACGCACAAGCGTGGACACGGGGCGACATCGGCGTGGTTGCCGTCATCGGCCATGCCTTGCTGGAGCGCGCGCTGCGGCCGGGACTGCTGTTGACCGGCAAGGCGTTGGTGATCCTGGAGGATGCGGACGCCGCTGGCCCGCCCGATGCGCAGGCATGCGTCGAACGCGTCGCGCGGATGACCGCCGGAGCCGAGCTGCTGCACGACCCACTGGAACTGCGCCCACTGCCGCTGGCCGGGATACCGGGCTGGTTCGCGGGGCAGGGTGCGGCCTTTTACCAGGGGGCCGAATGCTTCCGGCCGCTGCGTGCTGGGCGCGTTTATCCGGCGCCGATCACTTCGACAGGTTGATGCGCCTCGCATGGAAGTCGGCGCTGTGCGCCGCCGGCTTGCCGTCCAGCCAGAAGCTCCAGCGGCTGCGGATCTCGTCCGGGCCAACGAAGGTGAGAGTGGCGTCATGCATGTGCGGATCGCGCGCCGGATCGAAGTTCATCGCGCCATCGAACTCGAAGCGGAGCGTGCCGTCGCTTGAAGGCTTGGCGCGCATGCGCGGGTGATGGGTGCTGGCGCAGTAGTGGGTCAGCACCACATCGTCGCCATCCTTGACGTAGACGGTACGCATCTCGTGCGCCGAGCCGGGGAACAGCGTTTCGACCACGGCGCTGCCGTTGGCGGTGACCTCGTAGCGCATGCGCGCATTCGGTGCCGAATTGCCGTCCAGTCCTTCGGCGCTCCAGTCGCCGGCCAGCGCTTTCAGGCGGTCGAGCAGATGAGGTGGGCTCAATGCGGATTTCGCAGTGGGTGCGGCCGCGGCTTTAGATTCCGGCGGGCCGGCTTTCGAGCCCGCCTTCACCGGCGATTGTGCGCAAGCAGGCAGCGCGAAGGCAGTCAACGCAGCGGCAAGCAGGAGCCGGCAGGTGGGCAAGTGCATGATGTCCGTTCCGCAGGGAGGTCGGGCGATGTTATGCCGCCGCGTCGCCATAGCGCACATCGATGATCGCGAAACGCGCGCTTCCGCCCGGCAATTCCGCAGCGAATTCGTCGTCGATGCGCTTCTTCAGCATCGCCCGCGCCAGTGGTGAATCGATGCTGATGTGGCCGCGCTTGGCATCGGTTTCGTCGGGACCGACGATGCGATAGGCGAGCACTTCGCCGTCATCGATGCGTTCCAGCTCCACCTGCGCACCGAAGAACACCGCCTGCGGGTCGGCCGGCGTGGCATCGATCACCTTCAACGCGGGGATGCGCTTGGACAGGTAACGCACGCGACGGTCGATCTCGCCCAGTTGCTTCTTGCGGTAGGTGTATTCGGCGTTCTCGCTGCGGTCGCCCTCGGCGGCGGCGGCGGCCAGCGCATTCACCACCTCGGGCCGTTTGACGCGCCAGAGATCGTCCAGCTCGGCCTTCAGCCGCGCGTGGCCCGACGGCGTGATCAGCGCGGTCGAGCCGGGCGCGGGCGGCCGCCAGCGTCCCATCGTCAGGGCGCGGCGGTGGCCGGCACGTACTGCAGCGGCGCGCCGGGACCGATCGGCAGGTCGAAGCCCATCCAGAACGCGAACAGCACGGTCCAGCCGATCAGGAACACCATCGAGTACGGCAGCATCACCGCGATTACCGTGCCGATGCCGGCCTTCGGTTCGTAGCGCTGCAGGAAGGCGATGATCAGCGCGAAGTAGCTCATCATCGGCGAGATGATATTGGTCACCGAATCGCCGATGCGGTAGCCGACCTGGGTCAACTCCGGCGAATAGCCGAGCAGCATGAACATCGGCACGAACACCGGCGCCATCAATGCCCATTTCGCCGAGGCCGAGCCCATGAAGAGGTTGGCGACGGCGGTGAGCAGGATGAAGCCGGCGAACAGCACGATGCCCGGCAACTCCAACCGGATCAGCAAGTCCGCGCCCTTGACCGCAAAGATGAGGCCCAGTTGCGTCCAGTTGAAGAAGGCGACGAACTGCGCGGCGAAGAAGGTCAGCACCAGGTAGACGCCGAGCGTGGACATGCTCTTGCCCATGCCGTTGATCACGTCCTCGTCGTTCTTCACCGTGCCCGCGCCGATGCCGTAGGCGACGCCCGCGACCAGGCCGTAGACGAAGATCAGCGCGACGATGCCGTTGAGGAAGGGTCTGAGCGATGCCAGCAGGTTGGCTTCACCGGCCAGACGCAGGAAACCGTTGTCGGGCACCGTGCCGCACAGCACCAGCGCGGTGAGCAGCAGCGTGGCGATGATCGCGAAGCGCAGACCGCGTTTCTCGGCCGGGCTGATCGGCTCGATCTCGTCGCTGCCCCCCTTGCCATCCGCGGCGCGCGGCGCATCCGGGAAGCGCGCGGCGACGAAGCGCTCGGTCACCCACCAGCCGAGCGCGGTGACGAGGAAGGTGGAGACGATCATGAAGTACCAGTTGGCCGCCGGGTTCACCGTGTAGGACGGATCGACGATGCGCGCGGCTTCCTGCGACAGGCCGGCCAGCAGCGGGTCGATGGTGCCGAGCAGCAGGTTGGCCGAATAGCCGCCGGACACGCCGGCGAACGCGGCGGCCATGCCGAGGATCGGGTGGCGGCCGGCGGCCAGGAACACCATGCCCGCCAACGGCACCAGCAGCACGTAGCCGATCTCGCTGGCCATGTTGGACATCACACCGGCGAACACCATCACCGGGGTCAGCAGGAAGCGCGGCGCGGCCAGCACCAGCTTGCGCAGGGCCGCGCCGATCAGCCCGGAATGTTCGGCCACGCCAATGCCGATCAGCGACACCAGCACGGTGCCCAGCGGCGCGAAGCTGGTGAAGTTGGTGACCAGCGAATCGAGGATGCGCTGCAGTCCCGCGATCGTCATCAGGTTGACCGGGGTGATGATCTCGCCGGTGGTCGGATGCGGTACCGAGAGGTCGAACTGCGAGGCGATCCACGACATCACCACCACCAGCAGGGCGAGGATCGCGAACAGCGTGGCCGGATGCGGCAGCGCGTTGCCGCCTTTCTCGACGATGTTGAGGAAGCGGTCGATCGCGGATTTCCTTGCGGGCGCGCCGTCCGCCGCGGCCGTCATCGACGCCCTCCGAACAGCCCGCCCAGAACGCCGCGCAGGATCTGCCGGCCCATCTGGTTGCCCACGGTGCGCGCAGCCTGTTTGGCCATGGTCTCGACCATGCCTTGGCGGCGCTTAGTGCCGAATACCGCGTCCTTGACGCTTTGGCCGAAACCCCCATCGGCATCGGTGTCTTCGGCCTGCTTGGCCGCAGGTGCCTGCGCGGCTTCCGCTGCGGCCGTCGCCTTCTTCGCCAGCATCTCGGCGGCGGATTCGCGGTCGATCGCGTTGTCGTACTTCATCCCGACCGGCGATCCGGCACGCACCTGCATGCGCTCGGCCTCGGTGATCGCACCCATCCGGCAACCCGGCGGCGCGATCAGCGTGCGTTCCACCGGCATCGGAACGCCCTTGTCCTGCAGCGTCGAGACCAGCGCCTCGCCGACTCCGAGCTGGCCGATGGCCTGTGCGACATCCAACCCGGGATTGGCGACGAAGGTCTCCGCGGCCGTCCTGACCGCCTTCTGGTCGCGCGGGGTGAACGCACGCAGCGCATGCTGGAAGCGGTTGCCGAGCTGGCCGAGGATGTTGTCGGGCACGTCGTCCGGGAACTGCGAGCAGAAGTACACGCCCACGCCCTTGGAGCGGATGATGCGGACCACCTGTTCGACGCGCTGCTTGAGCGCGGGCGGGGCGTCGTCGAACAGCAGGTGCGCCTCGTCGAACACGAACACCAGC
>JAEWNY010000045.1 GCA_023461075.1 Pseudomonadota bacterium
GGCAGCTTGCCGGTCAGCTTGAAGCCGACCACCTGCGGGATCAGCATCGAGGAGGGCTGGCCCAGCATCGCGGCCTCGGCCTCGATGCCCCCCACGCCCCAGCCGAGCACGCCGATGCCGTTGATCATCGTCGTGTGCGAGTCGGTGCCGTAGACGGTGTCCGGGAAC
The DNA here is from genome assembly GCA_023461075.1 of Pseudomonadota bacterium. Classification (GTDB taxonomy): domain Bacteria; phylum Pseudomonadota; class Gammaproteobacteria; order Xanthomonadales; family Xanthomonadaceae; genus Solilutibacter. The sequence continues at coordinate 169 of JAEWNY010000045.1, forward strand.
GCGTGCAGCTGTCCATCGATCTCGCGTTCCATCACGACGCGAGCAAGGTGCTCGAGGTTGACCTGATGCACGATGCCGGTCGCAGGCGGCACCACCTTGAAGTTGTCGAAGGCCTTCTGGCCCCAGCGCAGGAAGCTGTAGCGCTCTTTGTTGCGATCGAACTCGATCTGCGCATTGAGGTCGAGCGCGTCGGGCCGGCCGAACACGTCCACCTGCACCGAGTGATCGATGACCAGTTCGGAGGGGATCAGCGGATTGATCTGTTCGGGCTTGCCACCCAGCTTGACCACCGCATCGCGCATCGCCGCCAGGTCGACCACGCAGGGCACGCCGGTGAAGTCCTGCAGCACCACGCGCGCCGGCATGAAGGCAATCTCGGTATCCGGCTCCTTCGTCGCATCCCACTTCGCCACCGCCTCGATATGCTGGGGCCCAACGGTCTGGCCGCCGTCCTCGTGCCGGAGCAGGTTCTCCAGCAGGATCTTCATCGAATAGGGCAGACGGGCGATGTCGAATTTCTCGCCGAGCCTGGGCAGGCTGAAGTAGGTGTAAGCCTTGCCGTTGACGTAAAGCTGGCTGCGGGTGGCGAAGGAATCTTGCATGTCGGCTTCCCTTGGCGATGCGTGATCCGGACATTATGGCGTGCGCCCATTCACGGCATGTGACGCCGGCCGCGTACTTTGGTCGCAGCGCCTTGAAAAACAAGGGTTTGAAGGCCCGAACGGCTTGCCGCGAAGCCCTATTCAGGCGACAATACGGCGCCGGACGCATCCGTCCGCATCTCGCCCATCCGTGCAACGCCGGGCCGGCCTGTTCGCGCGCTTCGTTGCCGTCCATCGCAGGGAATCCGCATGCTCGCCAGCTATCGCCAACACGTCGCCGAACGCCAAGCGCTCGGCATTCCGCCGCTGCCACTCACCGCCGAGCAGACCGCCGACCTGATCGAGCTGATCAAGCAGAACCCGGCGGGCGAGGGCGATTTCCTGATCGACCTGCTTTCCAACCGCGTGCCGGCCGGCGTGGATGATGCGGCGAAGGTCAAGGCCTCCTATCTCGCCGCGGTCGCGCATGGCAGCGAACAGACCGAACTAATCTCACGCACGCGCGCCACCGAGCTGCTCGGCACGATGCTCGGCGGCTACAACATCCATCCGCTGATCGAGTTGCTGGACGATCCGGAGGTCGGCGAGACCGCGGCCGACGCGCTCCAGCACACCTTGCTGATGTTCGATGCGTTCCACGATGTCAAGGCCAAGGCCGACGCCGGCAATGCGAATGCCAAGTCGGTGCTGCAGAGCTGGGCCGACGGCGAATGGTTCACCAGCCGGCCGGAAGTGCCTGCCTCGATGACGCTCACCGTATTCAAGGTGCCGGGCGAGACCAATACCGACGACCTCTCGCCGGCGCCCGACGCCACCACGCGCCCGGACATCCCGCTGCATGCATTGGCGATGCTGAAGAACAAGCGCGAGAATGCGCCATTCGTGCCCGAGGAAGACGGCAAGCGCGGGCCGATTGCGGCGTTGCAGGCACTGAAGGACAAGGGCCACCTCGTGGCCTATGTCGGCGACGTGGTCGGCACCGGTTCCTCGCGCAAGTCCGCGACCAACTCGGTGCTCTGGTGGACCGGCGAGGACATCCCGTTCATCCCGAACAAGCGCTTCGGTGGCGTCTGCCTCGGCAGCAAGATCGCGCCGATCTTCTACAACACGATGGAAGACGCCGGTGCGCTGCCGCTGGAGATCGACGTCGCCGACATGAACATGGGCGACGAGATCGAGCTGAAGATCGACCACGCCACCGGCAAGGTCACGGCGCTGAAGAACGGCACCCAGATCGCCGAATCGGTGCTGAAGTCGGACGTGCTGCTGGACGAAGTGCGCGCGGGCGGCCGCATCCCGTTGATCGTTGGCCGTGGCCTGACCGCGAAAGCGCGCGAAGCGTTGGGCCTGCCGGCTTCCAAGCTGTTCCGCCTGCCGCAGAACCCGGCCGATACCGGCAAGGGCTACACGCTGGCGCAGAAGATGGTCGGCCGCGCATGCGGCCTGCCGGAGGGGCAGGGCATCCGCCCGGGCACGTATTGCGAACCGAAGATGACCTCGGTGGGTTCGCAGGACACCACCGGCCCGATGACCCGTGACGAACTGAAGGACCTGGCCTGCCTCGGCTTCTCCGCCGACCTGGTCATGCAGTCGTTCTGCCACACCGCCGCCTACCCGAAGCCGGTGGACGTCAAGACCCACCACACGCTGCCGGACTTCATCAGCACGCGCGGCGGCATTTCGCTGCGGCCGGGCGACGGCATCATCCATTCGTGGCTCAACCGCATGCTGCTGCCCGACACCGTCGGCACCGGCGGCGATTCGCACACGCGCTTCCCGGTGGGCATATCGTTCCCGGCGGGTTCCGGGCTGGTAGCGTTTGCCGCGGCCACCGGCGTCATGCCGCTGGACATGCCGGAGTCGGTGCTGGTGCGCTTCAGTGGCACGATGCAGCCGGGCGTCACCTTGCGCGACCTCGTCCATGCGATCCCGCTGTACGCGATCAAGCAAGGCTTGCTGACCGTGGAGAAGCAGGGCAAGAAAAACATCTTCTCCGGTCGCATCCTCGAGATCGAGGGCCTGCCGCAGCTGAAGATCGAACAGGCGTTCGAGCTGGCCGATGCCTCGGCCGAGCGTTCCGCCGCGGCCTGCACGGTAAAGCTGGACAAGGCCCCGATCATCGAATACCTGACCAGCAATATCACGCTGCTGAAGTGGATGATCGCGGAAGGCTATGCCGATCCGCGCTCCATCCAGCGCCGCATCGACAAGATGGAAGCGTGGCTGGCCGATCCGCAATTGCTCTCCGCCGATGCGGATGCGGAATATGCCGCGGTCATCGATATCAACTTGGATGAAATCATCGAGCCTATCGTCTGCTGCCCGAACGACCCGGACGATGCCAAGACGCTCAGCGATGTTTCTGGCGCCAAGATCGACGAAGTGTTCATCGGTTCGTGCATGACCAACATCGGCCATTTCCGAGCGGCCGCGAAATTGCTGGAAGGCAAGCGCGACATCCCGACCCGGCTGTGGGTGGCGCCGCCGACCAAGATGGACGCTGCCGAGCTCACCAAGGAAGGGCACTACGGCACCTTCGGCGCGGCCGGTGCGCGCATGGAAATGCCGGGTTGCTCGCTGTGCATGGGCAACCAGGCACAGGTGCGCGAGGGGGCCACGGTGATGTCGACCTCGACTCGCAACTTCCCCAACCGCCTCGGCAAGAACTCCAACGTCTACCTGGGTTCGGCGGAACTGGCGGCGATTTGCTCGCGTCTAGGTCGCATCCCGACCCGTGAGGAATACCTGGCCGACATCGGCATCGTCAACGACAACGGTGAGGCGATCTACCGCTACATGAACTTCGACCAGATTCCGGAGTACCAGCAAGTGGCCGATGAGGTGAAGGCGGCCTGATCGGCATCTCATGCCCGAAAAGCCCGGCCTCGGCCAAGCTTTTCTTTGCCGGCCACTCTGCAACCGACGCGCAAGCATGGGCTCGCCGCTTGCTTTGATCGTGGTCAAGCTGCATTCGTCGAGTCCCAGACTTGATGGTTTGAGCAGGGGGAGGTAGTGCAATGGCTTTGTTGACATGGACGTCGGATCTGGACACCGGCATCGAAACGATCGACTCGCAACGCAAGCAGATCGTTGATTACATCAACCAGCTGCACGAAGTGCAGCAGACCGGTAACCGGGATGAGACGCTCAAGGTGATGGATGGGCTGGTGAACTACACCGCCACGCACTTCGCCGATGGGGAAGCGATACTCGAGAAGGCCGCCTATTCGCCGACCGAGGCCCATACAGGCGTGCACGTGCGCTTTGTCGACAAGGTCAGCAAGCTGTATGCGGAGCACGGGGCCGGAATGGACACCGCCGAAGACCTGCTCAACCTGCTGGAAGGCTGGCTGTTCACCCACATCCGCCTCAATGACATGGCCTATGTCGAATCGCTGAAGGCTGCGGGCATCAAGGAAGGCTGTTCCAGCCCTCAGATCGTTGCCAGCAAGGCGTTCGCCGCGCGCTTCATCTCGCCGCGCTTGAGCAGCAGGTCCCACTGCGTGCCGCCCATCTGCCGCCACAGCACGGCCGAGCGTAGCGCCGAGAGCAACAGTGCGCGGATCTCGCCGACGACCTGAGGCTGGCCGAGGTAGTGCGGACTGCCTTGCACCATGACCTTGGGCTTCATCGGACTGAGGGTTTGCGCGTAGACCTCGCCGAGGCCCTTGAGGATGTCGGGATGGGTGACGCCTTCGCCCTCGGCCTGGCGTGCGATGCGGCTGATGCCGGCGTGGACTTCGCCCATCGCCGCATCATCCTTGCTGAAGCTGCGTTCGAGCTGCAACACTGCAAGAGCCAGCTTGGGCAGGGCCGGATCGCCGAGCCGGTTGTCGAAATAGCCGATCAGCGTACGCAGGCCGTCGGCGACCGGAGCCACGCCGCCGTACACGTCCGCGACCGAGTCGGCATCGATCCGCAGCACGCTGCCGATCGCAGTGTCGAGGTGGTTCTGGTCGACGCGGCCGTTCTCGGCGAGATGCCGCACCTCCTGCAAGGTTTGCAGCAGGCCGGCCAAGGGCAGCACGCGCTGGGTGATCACATCGTCATTCATGTCGGTGTTCTTGTTGCAGCAGGGTTTCGAAGCGGGCCTTCTCCAGGGGTGCGTCGGTGGCCGCGATCACCGCGCCGCCCAGGCATTCCTCGCCACGGTAGAGCACCACGGATTGACCGGGGGTGACCGCGCGCTGCGGCTCGACGAAGCTGACCTCGAGGCTGCCGTCCCCCCGGATCTGCACATGGCAGGCCTGGTCAGGCTGGCGATAGCGGGTCTGGGCGGTGCAATCGAAGGCGCGGCCGGGCGCGGCCCCGGCGACCCAGTGCGCCGGCTCGGACAACAAGCGCCGCGACATCAGGAAGGGGCTGTCCACGCCCTGATCGATGGTGAGCGTGTTGGATGCGACATCCTTGCCGACCACGTACCAGGGCGCAGGCTCGCGTCCACGGACCCCGCCGATCGCAAGACCGCCGCGCTGGCCGAGCGTGTGGAAGAACACGCCATCGTGCTGGCCGAGCAGCACGCCGTCCGGGTCGTGGATGTCGCCGGGCTGCATCGGCAGGTACTGGGCGAGGAAGCTGCGGAAATCGCGCTCGCCGATGAAGCAGATGCCGGTCGAGTCCTTCTTCTGCGCGGTTCCGAGCCCGGCTTCGGCAGCGATGCGGCGTACCTCAGGCTTGGGCAGTTCGCCGACCGGGAAGCGGGTGGACGCCAATTGCGTTTGTCCCAGCTGGTGCAGGAAATAGCTCTGGTCCTTGTCGCGATCACGTCCTCGCAGCAATCGATGGCGACCATCGATCGCGTCAGTGCGCGCGTAGTGGCCGGTCGCGATGAACTCGGCGCCGAGCGCATGGGCGGCGTCGAGGAAATGCTTGAACTTGACCTCCCGGTTGCACAACACATCCGGGTTGGGTGTGCGGCCGGCGGCGTACTCGTCGAGGAAATGACGGAACACGCCATCCCAGTATTGCCGAGAGAAGTCGCGGAAATGGATCGGGATGCCGAGCCGCCCACAGACCGCGACCGCATCGCGGCGATCGTCCTCGGCGCGACATTCGCCGCTGCCGTCATCGGCCCAGTTCTGCATGAACAACCCGGCAATGGGTTCGCCGGCGCGTTGCAGGAGCAGGGCGGCGACCGAAGAATCCACGCCACCGGACATCCCGACGATGGTCCGGGCATTGCTCACGTCACACCCGTCACGCGATCTGCCGGGCCATGTCCAGCGGCTGCCTGCAACCGGCCAGATAGTCGGCCACCACCTGCCAGACCAAGGGGCTGCGATGGCGGGCGCTTTCGGCCTGCAATTCGGCCGGCGTCCACCAAAGCGCGCGGACGATGCCCTCGTCCAGCGTGCGCGACGGATCGAATCTCTCGGCCTCGCCACAGAAGGCAAAGCGCAGATAATGCCGCCCACTTTCCGACGCTTTCCACTGGTAGGCGCCGATGAAGCCGGTCAGCCGGATGTCCCAGCCGGTTTCCTCGCGCGCCTCGCGGATCGCCGCCTGCTGCAGGCTTTCGTCGGGTTCCAGGTGCCCGGCCGGCTGGTTGATCACCAGTTTGCCCGAGACGCGTTCCTCGACGCAGAGCAGCTTGCCCTCGCGCAGCACCACGCTGGCGACGGTCACGTCCGGTTGCCAGAAGCGGCCTTCGCGATAGCTCACCTCAGAGATCGTCCTTGCCGGGGGTGAGTTCGGCTTCCATTTCGTCGGCCGAATCGATAGCCGCGGTGAGCGCGCGATCCAGCGTGTCCTTGTCGGCGTTGGCGGGGATGCGGACGATGTAGATCGCGGCCGGACCCTGCTTGCCCCAGCCTCCCATCTTGCTGTCCATGCTGGCGACGAGCAGGCGGTTGGCGACATCGGCCGGGAACGCCCCGTCCTTCTCCATCTGGTAACCGGCCGACCAGATCTCGCGAATGCGTTCGCCGCCGTACTCCTCCACCTTCGAGCGCACGAACACCAGCTGGGTGCGCTTGCCCTCGTCATCGACATCGAAGACCAGCTTGTAGTCGCCGTCCTCGTCGACTTCATACTTGTAGTCCAGCGCCTTGAGCAGGGGCGCGATGCTGGCGTCCGCGGCCTTCGCTGCGCGGGTCTTTTCCTGCGCCACACCCGGCAGGGCCAACATCGCCATCGAAACAGCAAGCACCACGGTAGTCTTGCGCATCCACGTCCCCATGCCCGGTCGGTCGCCCGTTATCGTCGCCCATTATCGTCCGCGTCGCGGGAGGCGTCCACGCGGGCGGCAACGCGCCGGTCTTTATAATGCGCGGATGACGAAGTCGATCCATCATCGCCCGCACTGCGGCCCGGCTGACGAACAGCCCGATCGCGACCATCAGCACGGTGCCGTGGTCGAGGTCGCCAAGCCGAAGCTGGCGCGGCCGCCGCTTTACACCGTGCTGTTGCTGAACGACGACTACACGCCGATGGACTTCGTGGTCGAGGTGCTGATGAGCTTCTTCTCGATGGACGAGGAAAAAGCCACCCAGGTCATGCTGCACGTCCACACCCGTGGCCGCGGCGTCTGCGGCGTCTACACCCGCGAGGTAGCCGAGTCCAAGGTGGCGCAGGTGAACGATTTCGCACGCGTCCACCAGCATCCGCTTCTCTGCACCATGGAAAAGGCGTAGCGTCATCCCCATAACGGTCGCAGTACCGCTTTGTGGGAAATCCGCATGTTTTCCAAGGATCTCGAACACTCCATCCACCGCTCGTACCAGCTGGCGCGCGACGCCCGCCACGAGTACATGACCGTCGAGCACTTGCTGTTGGCGCTGCTGGACAACCCGGCCGCTCAGGAAGTACTCCGCGCCTGCCACGCCGATTCCGAGCGCCTGCGCCGCGACTTGGAGCAGGGCATCAACGAGTCGGTCGCGGTGCTGCCGGGCGACGACGGCCGCGACACCCAGCCGACGCTTGGCTTCCAGCGCGTGCTGCAACGCGCGGTCTACAACGTGCAATCCTCGGGCAAGAAGGATGTCACCGGCGCCAACGTGCTGGTGGCGATCTTCGGCGAGAAGGATTCGCTGGCCGCCTACTTCCTCAACCAGCAGGATGTCACCCGGCTGGATGTCGTCAACTTCATTTCGCACGGCATCTCCAAGCTGGGCGATGGTGAGGAAGGCGAATCGTCGCAGTCCGAGGGGGATAGCGAGAGCGAAGCCGGCGAGGGCGCAGCGGAAGGCAAGGGCGACGCTCTCGCCGAGTTCGCCAGCAATCTCAACCAGGCCGCGCGCGATGGCCGCATCGATCCGCTGGTCGGGCGTGGCGAGGAGATCGAGCGCACCATCCAGGTTCTATGCCGCCGCCGAAAGAACAATCCGCTGTACGTGGGCGAGGCCGGCGTCGGCAAGACCGCGCTGGCCGAGGGCCTGGCCAAGCGGATCGTCGATGGCGAGGTGCCCGAGGTCTTGGAGGACGCCACCATCTACGCGCTCGACCTCGGCGCGCTGGTCGCCGGCACCAAGTACCGCGGCGATTTCGAGAAGCGGCTCAAGGCCGTGCTCAAGCGGCTGAAGGAAGTGCCACACTCGATCCTGTTCATCGACGAAATCCACACCATCATCGGCGCGGGCTCGGCCTCCGGTGGCGCGATGGACGCGAGCAACCTGATCAAGCCGATGCTGGCTTCGGGCGAGTTGCGCTGCATTGGTTCGACCACGTTCCAGGAATACCGTGGCATCTTCGAGAAGGACCGTGCGCTGGCCCGGCGCTTCCAGAAGATCGACGTGGTCGAGCCGACCGTCGGCGAGGCGGTGGAGATCCTGCGCGGGCTCAAGCCCAAGTACGAGGAACACCACGGCGTGCGCTACGACGACGAGGCGATCCAAGCCGCGGTCGACCTGTCGGTCAAGCACATCCACGACCGACTGCTGCCGGACAAGGCGATCGACGTGATCGACGAGGCCGGCGCCCGCCAGCGCCTGCTCACCGAGGACCTGCGCAAGGCCAACATCGACATCGAGGAAATCGAGACGATCGTCGCCAAGATGGCGCGGATCCCGGCCAAGCAGGTATCCAGTTCGGACAAGGACGTGCTGCAGCACCTTGAGCGCAATCTGAAGATGGTGATCTTCGGCCAGGACCCGGCGATCGAGACGCTCTCAAGCGCGATCAAGCTCTCGCGCTCGGGGCTCGGCAACCCGGACAAGCCGATCGGCGCCTTCCTGTTTGCCGGCCCGACCGGCGTCGGCAAGACCGAGGTGACCAAGCAATTGGCAATGCAGCTCGGCATCGAGTTCGTGCGCTTCGACATGAGCGAGTACATGGAACCGCATTCGGTCAGCCGCCTGATCGGCGCGCCCCCGGGCTACGTCGGCTTCGACCAGGGCGGCCTGCTCACCGAAAAGGTGACCAAAACCCCGCACTGCGTGCTGCTGTTGGACGAAGTGGAGAAGGCGCATCCGGACATCTTCAACATCCTCCTGCAGGTGATGGATCGCGGCGTGCTGACCGACACCAATGGCCGCGAGGCCAACTTCCGCAACGTCGTCCTGGTGATGACCACCAATGCGGGTGCCACCCAGGCCTCGCGCCGGAGCATCGGCTTTACCAAGCAGGACCACAGCACCGACTCGATGGAGGCGATCAAGCGCGGCTTCACCCCGGAGTTCCGCAACCGCCTGGACGCGGTCGTGCAGTTCCAGCCGCTCGGCTTCGAGCACATACTGCGGGTGGTGGACAAGTTCATCATCGAGCTGGAGACCCAGCTGCACGAGAAGAACGTGACGCTGTCGGCGACGCAGGACGCGCGCGACTGGCTGGCCCGCAACGGCTTCGATCCGCTGATGGGCGCGCGGCCGATGGCCCGCGTGATCCAGGACAAGGTCAAGCGCCCGCTGGCCGACGAACTGCTGTTCGGCAAGCTGGTCGGAGGCGGCCATGTGGATATCGATGTCGCCGACGACGCGCTGGTGCTGGACGTCAAGCCGGCGCCGGCCAACCCGGCACCGAAGCCTGCGCCATCATCGATCGATGCGTGAAGTCTGGCGACATCCGCAAACAAGAAAGCGGCCTTCGGGCCGCTTTTCTCTTGCGATGATGCGAGGGGCGACGTACGCCGCTATCCTCACTTCATGCGATAGGTGATCCGGCCCTTGGTCAGGTCGTAGGGCGTCATCTCCACCTTGACCTTGTCGCCGGTCAGGATGCGGATGTAGTTCTTGCGCATGCGCCCCGAGATGTGGGCGATGATCTCGTGTCCGTTCTCGAGCTTTACCCGGAACATGGTGTTCGGCAGGGTTTCGCTGATGGTCCCCTCGAACTCGATGACGTCGTCTTTGGCCATAAATCCATTAAAAATGCGCCGTCCACGGCGCGG
>JAEWNY010000046.1 GCA_023461075.1 Pseudomonadota bacterium
ACGCCCTTGAGCGCGGCCTGCGCCTTGTCCATCGGCAATTCCAGCATCTGCAGGATGACCGGCTGGTCCTTGCCCAGCATCTCGCCCGAGGCGATGCGGAACAGCAGGGCATAGCCGATCTGGCCGGCGGCGCCGGTGACCGCGACGCGAACGGGTTGCTTCATGGTGTCTTCTCCAGTGTCGTGGGTCAGCGAGCGCCGGGGCTCACTGCATTTCCGAAAAGAATTCGCGGATGCGCTCGAGGCCCGGTGCGAGCTGCGGCGTCGGGCAGGTGTAGCTGATGCGGACCGCGCGTGGTTCGCCGAACGCCGAGCCCGGCACCACCGCGACGCCTTTCGCCTCCAGCAGCGCGTTGCACAGTTCGACATCGTTGTTGATCGCCTTGCCGCCGTGCGATTTGCCGAAGTACGCGCTGACATCCGGGAACACGTAGAACGCGCCCTGCGGCTTCGGGCAATCAAGGCCGGGGATCGACCGCATCACCGCCATCACTTCATCGCGCTTGGCGGCGAACTCGCGCACCTTCTCGTTCGGCACGTCCTGCGGGCCGGAAAGCGCAGCCACGGCGGCGGCGGTGACGACCTCGGGGATATTGGTGATGTGGCTGGAGTTGAGCACGGTCACTGCGTTCGCGACATCGACCGGACCGGCCATGAAGCCGACGCGCCAGCCCGGCATGCCATAGGTCTTCGACAGCGAGTCGACGAAGACCACGCGGTCCTTCAGCTCGGGACGCGCCTGCACGAAGTTGTGATAACCGATGCCATCGAAAACCATGCGGTTGTAGATGTCGTCGGTGATGACCCACGTGTCCGGATACTTGACCAGCACGTCGGCCAGCGCGCTGATTTCGTCCTTGCCGTAGACCATGCCGGTCGGGTTGGACGGATTGTTGAACAGGAAGACCTTCGGTTTCTTCGCCAGCGCCGCATCCAGCTGCGCCGGAGTCAGCTTGTAGTCCTGTTCGGCCGGGCACGGCAACAGATCGACCTTCGCATCCATGATCTCGGCGATGTCGAGATAGGTGGTCCAGTACGGGATCGGGAAGGCGATGGAATCGCCCTCGTCCAGCAGGGCCTCGGCCAGGTTGTAGAGGATATGCTTGGCGCCGATGCCGGTGCTGAGGTTCTCGCGCCTGTAGCCGGTCAGACCGAGCGCTTCGATGTGCTGGAGGAAGGCATCCAGCAGCGCGTCCGCGCCGCGGTTGCTGCCGTATTGGCCACTGTCCTTCGCAAGCGCTTCACGCACTGCCTCGTACACGTGGGGGCCCGGCAGGAAGTTCGGGACGCCGATGGAAAAACTGATGATGTCGCGGCCTTCGGCCTTGAGCTTCTTCGCCTTTTCGGCGACCAGCATGATCGCGCTGGGCTTGGCGCGACCGATGCGCTGGGCGAGCTGGGGCATGGGGAGGGATCTCCGGAATTGCCAGTCGGATGGGCCGGAAAAGACCGGTCCCGGGAGCCCGAAATGTTAACACAGCGCCCTGCCTCGACCGCCTGCAACCATGGCCTGGAATGCGGCATCCGCAACGCTTTCCTGTTGCTTGCTATCCTGCTGTTGGCGGCCTGCACCAGCACCCAGGTGCGCACCGCCGAGGGCCCGCAGGGCACACCGCTCCGCATCGATGGCAGCGTGGTGATGGTGACGCCCGACATCGAACTGTCCGAGGTCGGTGCCGGTGGCGTGGCCGAGCCGCGCCAGGCCTGGACCGAGACCGCGCGCCGCGAATACCCGCAAGCTGCACGGCAATTGCTGGCTCGGCAGGGCGTCGAGTTGCGGCCGGATTTCGCCATCCCGCTGGAGGCCGGACCGGAGCATCGCCTGCGCCAGATCGAACTGCTCAACCAGGCGGTGTCGATGAGCATCCTGCAATACAGTGGCCGCGGCGGTCGGCTGCGCAACAAGGACGGCAAGTTCGATTGGAGCCTGGGGCCCGGCGTCGCCGACCTGCGCAAGGCGACCGGCGCAGACTATGCCCTCTTCACTTATTTACGCGACAGCTACAGCAGCGGCGGTCGGGTGGCGATGCGGGTGATCGGCTTCGTCCTGCTCGGCGGCGACATCGGCGGCGGCATGCAGATCGGTGTCGCCTCGCTGGTGGACCTGCGCACCGGCCAGGTGGTCTGGCACAACCTGTTGGTCGACCAGACCGGTGACCTGCGCACGCCGACCGGCGCCAGCGAAACCGCAGGCGACCTCCTCAAGCGCTTCCCGGTGCAACCGGCGGCTGCGGCATCGCGATGAACGGGCTGCGAGTGACGATGATGCCGCTTCGCCACGCCCTGCTCCTTTTCGGCCTGGCGCTGCTCACGGCTTGCGCCTCGCGTGCGCCGTTGCGCGACAACGCGCCGGGCAGTCGCCCGGTATCCGGCAGCGACGAGGCCGAACTCTGGTACGCAATGGAACGCGCCGAGAAGGAACTGCAGCGCTCGCCCTTGCTGGTGCGCGATCCGGCGTTGAACGCCTACGTGCGCGATGTCGCCTGCAAGGCCGCCGCGGCGCACTGCAAGGATCTGCGCGTCTACATCATGGACGTGCCGGAATTCAACGCGAGCATGGCGCCCAATGGGGTCATGCTGGTCTGGACCGGCGCGCTCCTGCGGATGCGCGACGAAGCCGAGCTGGCCTTCGTGCTGGGCCACGAAACCGGCCACTTCACTGCGCAACATTCGATCCGCCAATGGCGGCGGATCAAGGACACCACGGCATTCCTCAGTGTGTTCCAGCTGCTCGCCTACGGCGGCGGCGCGCCCAATATCGCCATGCTCGGCGGGCTGGCCGGCTACGCGACCATCTTCAAATTCAGCCGCGACATGGAGCGCGAGGCCGACACGATCGGCGTCGCCTCCCTGGTACGCGATGG
>JAEWNY010000047.1 GCA_023461075.1 Pseudomonadota bacterium
ATGGCCGAACGCATGCAGCAGCAGATGCAGTTCCAGCATGCCGGCATGGGCGGTTACGGCGCCGACGAGGAAGCCGCCGATCGGGTCGGTGCGCAGGACTTCGATGACGGGCAGGCGGCGATGCCGAAGATCGGCCGCAATGATCCGTGTCCCTGCGGCTCGGGCAAGAAGTACAAGCACTGCCACGGCCAGCTGGGCTGATCTGCCGGATCGGGCTTTGAGCGGGCGGCGTCGGGCAACCGGCGCCGTTTGCGTTCGTGGCCATCGCCGGCCAATCGTGGGAAGCTGTAGCCCCGCCGCACGCGCTTTTGGCCTTGCCCAGATCGTCCAACTCCGCCCGGCCCGATCCGCCGATCCACGTCGTGGCCGGCGTCATTACCGATGCACGCGGCCGCGTGCTGCTGGCGCGGCGCACCGAGGGGCGCGACCTGGCGGGCCTTTGGGAATTCCCGGGCGGCAAGGTCGATCCGGGTGAAACACCCTCGCAAGCGCTGGCCCGCGAGCTGCAGGAGGAACTCGGCATCGATGCGGACATCGGCGGTGAGCTGATCCGCGTGCCGCAGCAGATGCCGCACAAGCGCATCGTGCTGGACGTGCGCCGCGTGCCCGTGCATCGCGGCAAGGCGCGCGGCCTGGACGCACAGGCGCTGGCCTGGGTGCCGCTCGACAAACTCTCGCGCTACGCGATGCCGCCGGCGGATCGCCCGGTGGTCGCCGCGTTGTTGCAACCGGACACCTATCTGGTCACGCCGTCGCCGTTCGATGTGAGCGATGACGCCTGGCTCTCGGCGCTCGATGCGGCGTTGAAGGGCGGCATCGCTCGCGTCCTGCTGCGCGCACCCGATGTCGATGCGGGGCGCTGGCGGACCCTGGTGGCCGAGGCGGTCACCCGCTGCCATGCGCATCGCGCCGAGGTGCTGGTGAGTAGCGATGAAGCACTGGCCGAGATGCACGGGATCGGCCTGCACCTGCCTGCCACGCAGTTGATGAAGCGGCGCAGGCGGGGGTTCGCCGAATCGCTGCCACTCGCCGCCTCCTGCCACGACGGCGACGAACTCCGGCATGCGGAACAATTGGGATGCGACTTCGTCGTGCTCGGCGCTGTGCGAGAGACGGCCTCGCATCCGGGCCGGGCCGGCATTGGCTGGGAGGCGTTCGCGCGCCTGCGCGAGAGCGTGTCGCTGCCGATCTATGCGATCGGCGGCCTGTCATCCGGTGATTTCGATGAAGCGCGCAGGCATGGCGCGCAGGGCATCGCGGCGATCCGCGGGTTGTGGCCGGCAGCGATGGAGCCCTGAACCGCGCCGCGCCGGCGGACCACCGATGGCAGGTCAGGCTTGGCCCGCGCGCGCCAGCCCTTGGTAGAAGCGATGCAGTTCGGCGACGCGCGATCGCAATCCGTCCAGCGTGCCTTCGTTGGCGAGGATGTCGTCGGCGATGGCCAGGCGCGCCTCGCGCGTGGCTTGCGCGCCGATCATGCGCATCGCCAGTGCGGCGTCGATGCCATCGCGTTGCACCAGCCGTGCCTGCTGGGTTTCCGGCGCGACGTCGATGACCAGAATCCGGTCAAGCCACGGATAGGCGTGGCGGCCGCCCGCTTCGGCCAGCAGCGGGATCGAGGCGATCGCGATGTCACCGTGCGCCGCCTCGCAACGCGCTTTCAATTCGGCACGGATCGGTGGATGCAGGATCGCCTCCAAAGCTTCTTTGTCGTCCGCATTGGCGAAGATGCGTTGGCGCAGGGCGCGGCGGTCGAGCCGGCCTTCCGCATCGAGCATCGCCTCGCCGAAGCACGCGACGATATCCGCCAGCGCTGGCTGCGAGGGTTCGACCAGTTCGCGGGCGATGACATCGGCATCCACCACCGTCGCGCCGAGTGCAGCGAAGGCCGCGTCGGCCGCGCTCTTGCCGGAGGCAATCCCGCCGGTCAGCCCGACGCAGAGCCGCGCCATCGGCTCAGCCGCCCATCCCGGTCAGACGCATGTACTGGCCGATCAGCACATCGCCCCACATGAAGACGATCCAGCCGGCGATGGCCAGATAAGGCCCGAAGGGCAGGGGCGTGGCCTTGTCGCGGCCCTTCATCGCCAGCCAGACCGAGCCGATGATCGCGCCAACCAGCGAGGACATCAGGATCGTCGGCAGGATGCCCTTGAGCCCGCACCAGGCGCCGATCGCCGCCAGCAGCTTGAAGTCGCCGTGGCCCATGCCCTCCTTGCCGGTCAATTGCTTGAACAGCCACCAGACCAGCCACAGGCTTCCGTAGCCCACGGCCGCACCGGCGATCGCGGTCTTGGGCCCGACGAACAGGTTTTCGTGCGCGGCGATGAAGCCCAGCCACATCAGTGGCAGCGTCAGAGAATCCGGCAACAGCTGGGTACGGAAATCGACCCCCGACATCGCCACCAGGAACCAGGTGAACAGGATCGCGCCGAAGCCCTGCCAGCCGAAGCCGAAGCGCCAGACGCAAGCCAGCGTCAACAGCATGGTCAGCGCCTCGACCAGCGGATACTGGGCGGAGATGCGCTCGCCGCAGTGCCGGCACTTGCCGCCCTGCGCCAGCCAGCTGACGAGCGGGATGTTCTCGTACCAGCGCAGCCGCGCCTTGCAGTGCGGGCAGTGGGAGGGCTCGACCGCGATGCCGGGCGGCGGCGGGTCGTAGATTTCGGGTTGTTCGAGCACCTCGCGGGCGTCGCGCTTCCACTGCCATTCCATCCGCCGCGGCAGGCGCAGGATGACCACGTTGATGAAACTGCCGACGACAAGGCCGAGCGCGGCGGCCAGCGGATAACCGAGCGCGGGGTTCTGATCGAGGAACGCCATCCCTCAGCCGACCACCGAGGCCAGCTTGAAGATCGGCAGGTACATGCCGATGACCATGCTGCCGACCAGCACGCCGATGATCACCATCACGAACGGCTCGATCAGGCTGGACAGCGCGTCCACCGCGTTGTTGACCTCCTGCTCGAAGAACTCGGCCACTTTCATCAGCATGGCGTCGAGCGCGCCGGCTTCTTCACCGATCGCGGTCATCTGCACCACCATGTGCGGGAACAGGTTGACCTGCTTCATCGCCATGTTGACCTGGTAGCCGACCGCCACGTCGTCGCGAATGCGATAGACGGCCTTTTCGTACACCGTGTTGCCGGTCGCGCCGGCCACCGTGCCGAGCGCCTCGACCAACGGCACGCCGGCGGCGAAGGTCACGCCCAAGGTGCGGGCGAAGCGCGCCACCGCCGAGTTGTGCATGATCTGGCCGATCACCGGGAGCTTCAGGATCATCCGGTCCAGGAAGTGCTGGAACTTCAGCGAACGCTTGTAGAAGTACATGAAGGCACCGCCTGCGATCACCGCAGCCAGCAGGAAAGCCCACCACCAAGCCACCATCATCCGGCTCAGGCTGACGATCATCTGGGTGAAGGCCGGCAGTTCCGCACCGAAGCCCTTGAACACGTCCTCGAACTGCGGGACCACGAAGATCAGCAGGATCGCGCTGACCAGGATCGCCACCGCGATCACCATGGCCGGGTAGAACAGCGCTTTCTTGATCTTGCCCTTCAGGGTCTCGATGTTCTCCTTGTAGCTGGCGATGGTCTCCAGCACGGTTTCCAGCACGCCGGCACTCTCGCCTGCCTTGACCAGGTTGCGGTAGAGCTCGTCGAACTGCACGGGGTACTTGGACAGCGCCTCGTAGATCGAGGAGCCGCCGGCGATGTCAGCGCGCAGGGCATTGACCATGTTGGCCATGCGCACGTTCTTCTGGCCGCTGCCGATGATCTCCAGCGCCTGCACGATCGGCACGCCGGATTTCATCATCGTTGCCAGCTGGCGACTGAAGACCGCGATCTCCTTGGCCGAGATCTTCTTGCCGGCGGCGCCGAACAGCGGCTTGGACTTGGGCCGGACCTGGGTGGGGCTGATGCCCTGCCGACGCAGTTCCGCGCGCAGCAGGGCCTCGGTCTTGGCCTGCTGCTCGCCCTTCATCACGATGCCGCGCTTGTCGGTGCCCTTCCAGGTGAAGGTGGGCATTGGCGCCTGCTGGATGCCGCGGCCGGTGGTGCCGGTGGCGTTTCGGGTGGCGACGGCGGTGCGGGTGGCCGACATGTTCAATCCTTGGTGACGCGGTTGATTTCGGTAAGGCTGGTCACGCCCTGCCTGACCTTCTCCAGTGCGGACTGGCGCAGGTCATTGACGCCGGACCGTTGCGCGGCTTCGGCGATCTGCAAGGCACTTCCCCCTTCCAGCACGATCGTCTGGATCTCCTCGGTCATCGGCATGACCTGGTAGATGCCAGTGCGCCCTTTATACCCTTCCGTGCATTCGCTGCAACCGGCAGCTTCGAAGACCTTGAGCCCGGCCGCGATTTCCTCGTGGTCGAAGCCCTCCGCCAGCAGTGCGTGCTCCGGCAGTTTGGCCTCGCGCTTGCAGGCCGGACACAGCCGTCGGGCCAGACGCTGGGCGATCACCAACGTCACCGAACTGGTGATGTTGAACGGCGCCACGCCCATGTTCATCAGCCGGGCGATGGTCTGCGGCGCGTCATTGGTATGCAGGGTGGACAGCACCATGTGGCCGGTCTGCGCAGCCTTGATGCCGATCTCCGCAGTCTCCAGGTCGCGGATTTCGCCGACCATGATCACGTCCGGGTCCTGGCGCAGGAAGCTGCGCAGCGCGGCGGCGAAGGTCATGCCGGTCTTGGCGTTCTGCTGCACCTGGTTCACGCCGGGCAGGCGGATTTCGACCGGGTCCTCGACCGTGGAGATATTGCGTGTGTCGTCGTTGAGGATGCCAAGCGCGGTGTACAGCGACACCGTCTTGCCCGAGCCGGTGGGCCCGGTGACCAGCACCATGCCGTAGGGCTTGTGGATGGCGTCCAGGAACAGCGTCTGCTGGGCCGGCTCGTAACCGAGCTTGTCGATGCCCAGCTTGGCGGCGCCGCCGTCTAGCAGGCGCAGCACGATCTTCTCGCCGAACAGGGTCGGTAGCGTGCTGACACGGAAGTCCATCTGCTTGGTCTTGGACAGGTTCAGCTTGATGCGGCCGTCCTGCGGCACGCGCTTCTCGGCGATGTCCAGCTGCGCCATCACCTTCAGGCGCGCGGCGATGCGCGCGTGCATCTTGTTGGCCATGCGCGAAACGCTGCGCAGCACGCCATCGATTCGGAAACGCACGCGGTAGTTGTCCTCGTACGGTTCGAAGTGGATGTCCGAGGCGCCGCGGCGGATCGCATCGATCAGGATCTTGTTGATGAACTTGACGATCGGGGTGTCGTCCTCGCCCTTGGCATCGACACCCTTGTCGCCAGTCTCTTGACTGCTATCGGCCACGTCCAGTTCGCCGATGTCGTCGCCGCCGCCCAAGTCGAAGCCGCCCAGGCTGTCGCCTGCGGACTGCCACAACTCCAGGGTGCGGGCGATGGTGTCCGCATCCACCAGCACCGGCTCGACCGCCAGGCTGGACTGGAACTTGATCTCGTCCATGCCATGCAGGTTGGCCGGATCGGCGGTGGCGACGAACAAGCGGTTGCCGCGCTTGAACAGCGGCAGCACCTTGTGTTGTTGCACCAGCTCCTCGGAAACCAGCTTGAGCGTTTCCGGTTGCGGGGGCATAACTGCCGGGTCGAACACCGGCAAGCCGAACTCCACCGCGTTGGCCGCGGTCAGCTGGGCCGGGCTGACCAGCTTTTCTTCCAGCAACCATTGCGCGATCGGGCGCTTGGCCCTAGCCGCGCCATCTTGCGCAGCGCGGGCCTTTTCGGCATCCAGCGCGCCATCCATCACTAGGCGGCGGGTGATGCCGGTGATGCCGAGTAGATTCTGGTTCAGTACGGCGTTCATCCACAGCACTCCGGTGACGCGAGGATTTTAAGGCAATGTGAGACGAATAACGGGCTTGTCATGAGCGAAAGGAGCAGCCCGGCTGCGCGGGTATCCCCGCGAGTGGTCGCACGCTTGGCCGAGCATCAGGGGCTGTGCGCGTTGGCCGTTCGCCTAAAAAAAGAAAACCCCGGCACTAAGTCCGGGGTTCTTGGAGCCAAATGCAGCTTGCGATCAGCGGCAAGCCTGCGGGCGCCACTTCGAAGTCACGGTGCCCGTGTTGCAGGTCCAGGTCGCACCGCCGTCAGCGGTCACGAACAAGATGGTCTGGCCGTTGGCGCGTCCGCTGCTCATCGTTGCGGTCACGGTGCCTGCGGGGTAGGTACCCGAGACGGTGGGGGTGATGTTGGCGTACTTGCCGGTCAGGGTGGCCGGGATCTGGGTTGCGGTGGCGGTAGCGGTGGGCGCGACGAGGCTCGGCCAAGCGTTCTGGTTGGCGCCATACTCAGCCAGCGGAGCCTTGAGACCGCCGGCCAAGCCAACGGCCTCGGAGACCTGGCTACGGGTCACGTAGTCGTTATAGGCCGGGATGGCAATCGCGGCCAGGATGGCGATGATCGCAACGACGATCATCAGCTCGATCAGGGTGAAGCCTTGTTGCTTGTTCATTGTGTAACTCCCCATGGGTGGTTTAGGAACCTCACGTGCCCCGTGGCCGGCATCTCCGGTCCGTGGGCAGCCGTGCAACAGGCACGTGCGAAACGGACTATGCAGGAGCCATGCCAAGTCCGGAAGAGCGCCAAATCACGGTTTTCACTTTCCGTAGCCATTCCTGAATGGGCTGGAATTGACCTCCGGCGTCACTTTTGACCCACCTGTGCGCACTGACGCCAGCCGGTGCCGCCTTGCGCGGCGCGGGCCTGGCGTCTCGTCAGTCGATCCCGAGCTTCTTCAGCTTGTAGCGCAGGGCGCGGAAAGTGATGCCCAGTTGCGCCGCGGTCTTGGTCTTGTTGTAGCGGTTGGCGATGAGCGCCTGCTCGATCGCCGCGCGTTCCATGTGCTCGATCGCGTCCGGCAGGGCCTGGCCGTTGCCGATATCCACCATGTCGAGCGGGGCGGGACTTGCGGGCGCTGCGGACGGCGCGGTCGCGGCTGGTGCTGGCGCGGCCGGGGGCTGCGGCTGCGGCTGGGCCGGGGCGCTGGTGGCGGGTGCTACCGCCATCGGCGACACCTGCGGCAGGCGCAGGTCGACGGCTTCGATCACATCGCCCTCGGCCATGGTCATCGCCCGTTCCAGCATGTTTTCCAATTCGCGCACATTGCCGGGGAAGGGATAGGCGATGAGGGCATGGCGGGCGGACGTGGCGAGCATCGGCACCGGCAAGCCATGCGCGCCGGCCAGCCGTGCCAGGATGCCCTCGGCCAGCGGGAAAAGGTCCTCGCCGCGTTCGCGCAGCGGCGGTACCCGCAGCTCGATCACGTTGATGCGGTAGTACAGGTCGTGGCGGCACTTGCCTTCATCCACCAGTTTGGCCAGGTCCTTGTGGGTGGCGGAGAGCAGGCGCACATCCACATCCACCTCGCTGGCGGCGCCGACCGCGCGCACTTTCTTTTCCTGGATCGCGCGCAGCAGCTTGACCTGCATCGGCATCGGCAATTCGGCCACCTCGTCCAGGAACAGGGTGCCGCCGCTGGCGGCCTGGAACAGGCCCTCCTTGTCGGCATGCGCGCCGGTGAAGCTGCCCTTCTTGTGGCCGAAGAATTCGCTTTCCATCAGCTCGGCCGGGATCGCGCCGCAGTTGACCGGCACGAACGGCGCGGCCGCGCGCGGGCCCAGTTCGTGGATGCTGCGGGCGGTGAGTTCCTTGCCGGTGCCGGACTCGCCCCAGATGTAGACCGGTGCCTGGCTGCGCGCGACCTTGGCGATGGTCTGGCGCAGCGTTTGCATCGCCGGGGATTCGCCTTTCATGCGGGCGGCGGCGCTGCCGGGATCGGCGGGAGGCGTGGCGGGCCTGGAACCGCCGGCCGGGGTACTCGCGTTCGCGGTGGGTTCGCCCCGTTCGGAACGCAGCTTGAGCGCGTGGCGCACCAGGTCGCGCAGGACATGCAGGTCGACGGGCTTGGCGACGAAGTCGAAAGCACCGGCCTTGAGCGCCTCCACCGCCGCCTCGACGTTGCCGAAGGCGGTGATCATCGCCGCCGGCGTCAGCGGGTAGTGCTCGCTGATGTGCGAGAGCACCTCCATGCCGCTGCCGTCAGGTAGGCGCATGTCGGTCAGGCAGAAGTCGAATGGCTGCTGCGCGAGTTGCTGCTTGGCGGCGCCGACGGTGGCCGCGGTTTCCACCCGCAGGCCCATCCGGGTCAGCGTCACCACCAGCAGTTCGCGGATGTCGCGCTCGTCATCCACCACCAATGCGCATTGGGTTGCAGTCACGCGGTTCTCCCCTGTTGTCTCCAAGCCATTCTAGTGAGTCGCCGCCGTGCCGGTGGTGCCGTGGACCGACTCAGCGTGCCGGCATCGCCGGCAGCAGCAGCCGGAAGCTGCTGCCGTTGACCCGGCGCAGGTACTGCAGGTCGCCGCCATTGGCGCGGGCCAGCTCGCGGGCGATGTAGAGGCCGAGCCCGGTGCCGTGGGACGAGGTGGTGAAGAAGGGGCGGAACAGCGACTTCTGCGCCTGCTCGGGGATGCCGGGTCCGCGATCCATCACGTCGATGGCGAAACCGCCGCCCTCCGCGCGCAGCCGCAGGGTCATTTGCGCCGGCTCCTGCGGCATGCGCCCGTAGTAGCGCGCGTTGCTGACGAGCACCATCAGGACCTGGTGGACCTGCTTGGGGTCGGCGCGGGCGAAGGCCGGTTCATTCGGCACCTGCAGTTCCAGCGTGTCGTTGTCGAGCGGGAAGCCGGCGCTGTACTCGGCGACGAACTCGCGCAGCATCTGGCCGAGGTTGAAGTCCTCCGGCTTGGGCTCCTCGCGCCGGGCCAGCCCCAGCACGCTGTCGATGATGCCGTTCATCCGCTGGATCTGCTGCTGGATGATGTCCAGCATGCGCCGGTCCATCACATCGAGGTGGCTCGATTCCCCGAGCAGCTGCGCCGAATACTTGATCGCCGACAGCGGGTTGCGGATCTCGTGCGCCAGGCTGGCCGAGAAGCGGCCCAGCGTGGCCAGGGTGATGCTTTCCGCGCGCTTGGCTGCCTGCGAGGTGTCTTCCAGGAAGACCAGCACCTCATCGCTGTCGGCATGCAGGCGCAGGAACTGCGGTTCGATCTGGCGCGCGTCGGGGCCCATTGGGATCGGCGCGCGATCGCGCAGGGGGTGCTCGCTCCAGTCACGCAGCTGCGCCTGCACCTGGGGCGAGGCGACCGCCAATGCGCGGCGCCCGCGCACGGCGGGGATCTGCATCAGTTCCATCGCCACCTCGTTGCTGGTCTGGATGTCTCCGGCGCCATCCACCACCACCACGCCGGTCGGCAGTCGCTTGAGGATCTGCTGGTTGAGCGCGGACAGGTCGGTGATTTCCTCGCCGCGTCGCTTGGCCAGTCGGTCGGTGGCGAATACCTTGTCGCCCACGCGCCCCAGCAGGTAGGCCACGAACACCAGCAGCGCGGAAAAATAGAGCAGCGCAGGGAGGGGCAGGCTGGCCGCGGACACACCGAGCGTGGCGGGATCGCCGCTGGGGTCGATGAAGCGATGGATGAACAGGCTGGCACCGCTGAGCGATGCCACCAGTACGCCGAAGCGCTGGTGGACGAACAACGCTGCACCGGCGACATTGGAGAGGAGCAGCATCGCCACCATGCCGATGGCGCCGGGTGCCGCGTAGAGCGCCACGTTGGCGAAGACCAGGTCGAGGGCGGAGCCGGCCAGCAGCTGGCTGTCCGCTCGGACCCGGTGCATGAAGGTCAGGCCGGTCATGGCCAGCGCGATGCAGATGTAGCCGGCACTCGCGAGTGCGCCGGAGTTCGGGTCGGCGGGCGTCCACGGCAGGCCTGCGCCCTCGCTCGCGAAGCCGACCAGCAGCCCTGCGCCCTGCAGGGCACGGAACAGCCAGAAAAGCTGGAATTCCTGCCCCAGCGGATGTTCGGAAAGGGGGGTCCGGTGGAAGGCCCTGCGTGGCATCGCATCGTCCGTGGATAGACCGCGCCAGTATAGGCAGCACGCATCGTCCTGCCTGGTGGTTTTGCCCGGACTGGCGCGATCGGCGACAATAGGGAGCTGGTCCGCGCGACATCGGGCCTGTCTTTCTCCCGCCTCGTTCTTTCTCAAACTGGTGAGCCATGAATTTCCACGAGTACCAGGCCAAGCAGCTGTTCGGCGACTACGGCATCGCAGTACCCAAGGGGCAGGTTGCCCAATCTCCCGACGAAGCGGTGACCGCCGCCAAGGCCATCGGCGGCGAAGCCTGGATGGTGAAGGCGCAGATCCATGCGGGCGGCCGCGGCAAGGCCGGCGGCGTCAAATACTGCAAGTCGCTGGACGAAGTGCGCGACAACGCGAAAGCCATGCTCGGCACCCGGATGGCCACCTACCAGACCGCAGGCGTCGAGCTGCCGGTCGATAGCGTGCTGATCACCCAGGCCACCGACATCGCCAAGGAGTTGTACCTGTCGGTGCTGGTCGATCGCGCCACCCAGACCGTCACCTTCATCGCCTCGGCCGAAGGCGGCATGGACATCGAACAGGTCGCGGCCGAGAAGCCGGAGGCGATCAAGACCCTGCACGTGGATTTCGTCGAGGGCCTGCAGCCTTACCAGACCCGCGACTTGGGCTTCGCGCTGGGCCTCAATGCCAAGCAGGTCGGCCAACTCTCCAAGATCATGCTGGGCCTGTACAAGCTGTTCAACGACAAAGACCTGGCGCTGGTGGAATTGAATCCGCTGGCGATCCTGGAAGACGGTTCGCTGGCCGTGCTCGACGGCAAGATCAACAATGACGACAACGCCAACTTCCGTCACGCCGATCTGGTCGCCATGCGCGACACCCGCCAGGAAGACGAGACCGAGGTGTTGGCCTCCAAGTACGACCTCAACTACGTGACCATGGACGGCGACATCGCCTGCATGGTGAACGGTGCGGGCCTTGCGATGGCGACGATGGACGTCATCAAGCTCAACGGCGGCGAGCCGGCCAACTTCCTCGATGTCGGCGGCGGCGCCAACAAGGAGAAGGTGACCGAGGCGTTCAAGCTGATCCTGCGCTCGCCCAGCGTCAAGGCGATCTTCGTCAACATCTTCGGCGGCATCGTCCGCTGCGACATGATCGCCGAGGGCATCATCGCCGCGGTCAAGGAAGTGGGCGTCAAGGTGCCGGTGATCGTGCGCCTTGAAGGCACCAACGTCGAAGCCGGCAAGAAGCTGCTGGCCGAGTCGGGCCTCGCGATCACCCCGGCCGACGACATCAACGATGGCGCGAAGAAGGCGGTTGCTGCCGCTGCCGCCGCCTGATCCCACACCTTCGGAGAAACTGAAATGGCTGTATTGATCAACAAGGACACGAAGGTGCTGGTGCAGGGCTTCACCGGCTCGCAGGGCACCTTCCACGCGCAGCAGATGCTCGACTACGGCACCAAGGTCGTGGGTGGCGTGACTCCGGGCAAGGGCGGCAGCGAGCATCTCGGCCTGCCGGTGTTCGACACCATGCAGCAGGCGGTGGAAAAGACCGGCGCCGATGCCTCGGTCATATACGTGCCGCCGCCGTTCGCCGCCGACGCGATCATGGAAGCGGCAGCGGCCGGCATCAAGGTCATCGTCTGCATCACCGAGGGCATCCCGGTGCTCGACATGATGCGGGTCAAGAACGTGCTGAAGGCCTATCCGGACGCGCGCCTGATCGGCCCGAATTGCCCCGGCGTGATCACCCCGGGCGAATGCAAGATCGGCATCATGCCGGGCCACATCCACATGCCGGGCAAGGTCGGCATCGTCTCGCGCTCCGGCACGCTGACCTACGAGGCGGTCAAGCAGACCACCGACGCCGGCCTTGGCCAATCGACCTGTATTGGTATTGGCGGTGACCCGATCAACGGCACCAACTTCATCGATGCGTTGAAGCTGTTCCAGGACGATCCGCAGACCGAAGGCATCATCATGGTCGGCGAGATCGGCGGTTCGGCCGAAGAAGAGGCTGCCGAGTACATCGCCAAGCACGTCACCAAGCCGGTGGTCGGATTCATCGCCGGTGCTTCCGCACCGAAGGGCAAGCGCATGGGCCACGCCGGCGCGATCGCTTCCGGCGGCCAGGGCACGGCAGAAGGCAAGTTCGAAGCGATGGAGAAGGCCGGCGTCACCACGGTGAAGTCGCCCGGCGATCTGGGCGCGGCCATCGCCAAGCGCCTCGCCTGACGGCTGCGAGCCCGTGATCGGGCTCGCGTGGTCGGTGCTCGGAAGCTGACGTACCGGGTGTACGCTTCGCTTCCTGCGCTCCGCCCACGCGTCCCCCTGACGGCCTCTCGCTCGCCAAGGTGTTTTGAGACTCGCCAGAATGTTTGAAAAAGAGCCGCCTTTCGGGCGGCTTTTTCGTTGCCGTGGCATTGCCTTGACGCGTCTAAAGGCATCGTCGCGGGATGCCGACGCGTGTACGCAAAGCCGAGACATCACCATCCCCTGCCGCGACTTTGCAGCAGGGCGGTCTGGTCTACGTCAGCGATGAAATGCCCGGCCTGCGTCGTCAACGCGCCGGCAAGGGCTTCCGCTACATCGACGCGAAAGGCCGTGCGGTGCGCGATGCGAAGACGCTGGCGCGCGTGCGTTCGCTCGCCATTCCGCCGGCCTATACCGATGTCTGGATATCGCCGCGCGCCAATGGCCACATCCAGGCCACCGGTCGCGATGCGCGCGGGCGCAAGCAGTATCGCTACCACGCGCAATGGAACGCGGCGCGCGATGGCGAGAAGTTCGAGCGGCTGGAGGCCTTCGGCGCGGCCCTGCCGAAATTGCGTCGGCACCTGCGTGGCGACCTCAAGCTGCGGGGGTTCCCGGAGCGCAAGGTGGTGGCGATGGTGGTCGCGGTGATGGCCGACACCCTGGTGCGGATCGGCAACGCCGGCTACGCGCGCGAGAACAAGTCATTCGGCCTGACCACGCTGCGCAATCGCCACGTCGCCTTCCTCAAGGGCGGGCGCGCGCACTTCAGTTTCCGCGGCAAGTCGGGCATCGAACACGACATCGACCTCACCGATGCCAAGCTGGTCAAGCTGATGCAGCAGTGCCAGCAGTTGCCGGGCCAGCACCTGTTCCAGTATCGCGATGATGCCGGTCGCATCCGCCCGGTCGATTCGAGCCAGGTCAACGACTATCTGCGCGAGACGCTGGGCGAAACGTTCACCGCCAAGGATTTCCGCACCTGGGGCGGCACGCTGGCGGCGGTGCGCCTGCTGGCCGACATGCCCTGGGACGAGGACGGCGCCAGCCAGCGGGCGATGGCCTCGATGCGCAAGAGCGCGGAACAGTCGGTGGCCAGGCAACTCGGAAACACGCCGGCGATCTGCCGCAAGTCCTACATCGATCCGCGTGTCTACCAGGCTTGGGAGCGCGGCTGGCTGGCGCTGCATTCGGCCAAGGCGCGCGGGCCGCGCCAGTGGGAGGCGCTGACCCTGCGCCTGCTGCGCGCGCACCGCGCCTCCGGCAAGCGTCGCGTGGCCAAGTAGACTGGACGCATGAACCTGCGCCTCGCACTTGCCCAATTCGATTTCCCGGTCGGCGATGTCGCCGGCAACAGCCGTCGCATCATCGAGATGATCGCCACCGCGCGCGACGAATACGAAGCCGACATCGTCCTGTTCCCTGAGCTGGCCCTGTCCGGCTACTCGCCGGAGGACCTGCTGTATCGGCCGTCCTTCCTGCGTGCCTGCGAGCAGGCGATCGATGAGGTGGCGAAGGCGACCACCGGCATCGTCGCGGTCGTCGGTTGGCCGCAATCGGCCGGCAGCGTGGTCTACAACGCGGCCAGTGTGTTGCGCGATGGCGGCATCGAACACACCTATCGCAAGCGCGAGCTGCCGAATTACGCGGTGTTCGACGAACGCCGTTACTTCAACGTCGATCCGGACCGCGAGGACTGCGTGTTCGAGGTGAACGGCCTGCCGGTGGGCCTGATCATCTGCGAGGACCTGTGGTACGCCGAGCCGATGGCATCGACCGTGGCGTCCGGTGCACGGCTGGTGCTGGTGCCGAATGCCTCGCCGTTCGAGCACGACAAGCACGCCCGGCGCGATGCGGTGCTGGCGCAACGTGCGAAGGAAACCGGCGTCGGCATCGCCTACGTCAACCTCATCGGCGGGCAGGACGCGGTGGTGTTCGATGGCGCATCGCTGGCCTGCGACGCCGATGGCCAGTGCTCCCCGGCTGCGGCGGCCTTCACCGAACAGTGGCTGGTGGTGGACTACGACGACGAGGCGCGCAAGTTCGTCCCCGTGCAGTGGATGGACGACGGCGACGAGTCGCGCGACGCGCTGGCTTGGCGCGCGATCGTGCGCGGCATCCAGGATTACTGCCGCAAGAACGGTTTCGGCAAGGTCTGGCTGGGCCTGTCAGGCGGCATCGATTCCTCGCTGGTGCTGGCACTCGCGGTGGATGCATTGGGTGCGCAGAACGTCACCGCCGTGCGGATGCCCTCGCGCTATACCGCCGGGCTGTCGAACGACCTGGCGCAGGAGCAATGCGATGCGCTGGGCGTGAATCTGATCGCCTTGCCGATCGAAAAGCCCTTCCAGGCTTATCTGGACACGCTCTCGGAGACCTTCGAAGGCCAGCCGGTCGATGTCACCGAGGAGAACCTGCAGTCGCGCATCCGTGGCGCGATGCTGATGGCGCTGTCCAACAAGTTGGGCGGCCTGCTGCTCACGACCGGCAACAAGAGCGAGTACGCGGTCGGC
The DNA here is from genome assembly GCA_023461075.1 of Pseudomonadota bacterium. Lineage (GTDB taxonomy): Bacteria > Pseudomonadota > Gammaproteobacteria > Xanthomonadales > Xanthomonadaceae > Solilutibacter. Next base: position 14,691 of record JAEWNY010000047.1, read on the forward strand.
TACGCGACCATCTACGGCGACATGTGCGGCGGCTACGCGCCGATCAAGGACCTGTACAAGACCGAGGTGTTCGCGCTCTCGCGCTGGCGCAACACGGTGGGCGGCAGCGAGGTGATCCCCAATGCGGTGATCGAACGGCCGCCGAGCGCGGAGTTGCGCGAGAACCAGAAGGATGCCGATTCCCTGCCGCCCTACGACGTGCTGGATGCGATCCTGCTGCGCCACGTCGACCAGGAGCAATCGCGCGACGAGATCGTCGCCGCCGGTTTCGATGCGGCGGTGGTCGATCGCGTCGTGCGGTTGGTGCGGATCAGCGAGTGGAAGCGCCATCAATCCGCGCCCGGGCCCAAGCTCTCGCGTCGCGCGTTCGGGCGCGAGCGACGTTATCCGATCAGCAGCGGCTGGCGAGGCTGAAGGCCTGCCGAAGCGGCATCATCCCCAACAGAAAACGCCGCCCGAGGGCGGCGTTCTGCATGCAGCTTGGCGTGCGTCACGAATCAAGCATCATTCCGATTCCGCCCGACGCACCGGCACGCCCTCGCGGGCGAACGGGTTGAGGCGCTGGAACACCGAGGGATTCTTCGGCCAGCCGCCGGCCAGCCACGGGTGCTGCGGGTCGTTCTGCGCCAGCACGCGCTTGGCATCCTCGGCCAGTGCGGTGTTGCCGAGTCGGCTGTAAGTCTCGGCCAGCACGGCCACCGCATCGTTCTGGTATTCGCTTTGCGGGTAGGTTTCCAGCAGGTACTTGGCGCGGTCGGCGGCGGCCACCCAGGCGCCGCGGCGCAGGTAGTAGACGGCGGTGTTCA
>JAEWNY010000048.1 GCA_023461075.1 Pseudomonadota bacterium
ATCGCCTGCAATGACGGCTGCAACCAGTGTTGATGCAGCCGCTGGGCCGGGACATCACGCAGGTCGTACAGACCGCTGGCCCCGGTCGGGAATGCATCGGGGCGTGTTGCGGGCTCAAGCATCGCCAAACGCGCCATGCCGCGCAGCATGGGATCGCCCGAATGGATCGTGGGAATCGCAAGGTGCAATACGTCAGGCAAGCCCGCATCGCCCCACAACCAGAGCCCGTTGATCGGCATCAACCCGCGCGTGGCCCGCTCGCCGTTGCGCGGATGATTGTGCAGGATGACCTGCGCCTCGCCATCGAGCTGGCGCCAACCGGGCGCGCCATCGCCTTCGGGACGATGTTTGAACAGGTCGGCGCCCAACGCTTCGGCCGGGGTCGAGAATCGCGGCAATGAGCCATCCTGCGGCAGGCGCAGGTACCAGCGCTCCGGATGCGGCATCTGCAATCGAATGCCCGCATCGACGAACAGCGGGGCGAGTTCGCTTCGAAAAGCAGCTGCGTCCTGTTCTGAGACCGCAAGCATCGGGCCGATCGCGACCAGCCGCGCGCCGTTGATGTCGGCACGCAGGTACGCAGGGTCTGCGCGCAACCACCGGTAGCCCCGCACTTCATCGAGCGCAAGATCGCCCTCGCCCAATCGTGACAGCGCGGCCGATGCCGGCAGCGACATCAACCAGGATTCCGTCCGCCCTGTATCGGCGCGAGCAAGCGCCAGCGTGATATCGGCTGGCAGATCCTGCGCCCACTGGCGCAGTGGCGGCAACAGCAACTGGACGGGCGATTCGGCCACTCAGGCTTCGTAGCGGACCGCGGCGATCTCGAACTCGTGGGTGCCGCCGGGTGCCTCCAGCGTGACTTCGTCGCCTTCGTGCTTGCCGATCAGCGCGCGGGCGATCGGCGAGGAAATCGCGATGAGCTTCTGCTTGATGTCGGCCTCCAGGTCACCCACGATCTGGTACGTCACCTCGTTGCCGGTCTCGACATCGACCAGGTCGACGGTCGCGCCGAACACCACCTTGTCGCCGGCGGCCAGCCTTGTGACATCGATGATCTGCGCGTGCGAGAGCTCACCTTCGAGCTGTTTGATGCGACCCTCGATGAAGCCCTGCTGCTCGCGCGCGGCGGCGTATTCGGCGTTTTCCTTGAGGTCGCCATGCGCGCGTGCCTCGGCGATCGCCTGGATCACCGCCGGACGCTTCACGGACTTCAACTCTTCAAGTTCTTCGCGCAGGCGGGCGGCGCCACGCGCGGTCATCGGTGGATGATTCATGCGTCCTGCAGTTCCTTGTGCAGTTCCTGCAGCGACCACACCGGGCCGCTGTCGCGGAAGTCGAGCGAATGGAGCAAGGCCTTGGCACCAGCAATGGTCGTCGAATAAGTGACACGGTGCTGCAATGCTTCGCGGCGGATCGAGAACGAATCGCTGATCGCCTGCTTGCCCTCGGTGGTGTTCACTATGTAGGTGATCTCGCCGTTCTTGATCAGGTCGACGATGTGCGGCCGGCCCTCGATCACCTTGTTGACGATGGCGCAATCGATGCCGTTGTCCTGCAGCCACTTCGCGGTGCCGCGTGTGGCCACGATGCGGAAGCCACGACGGATAAGCTCCTGCGCCACCGGCAGCACGCGCTTCTTGTCCGGATCACGGACGGAGACGAAAGCCGTCCCCGGCTTGGGCGCACAGATGCTGGCCGCTTCCTCGGCACGAGCAAACGCCGCACCGAAGCTGCGACCCACGCCCATCACCTCGCCGGTCGAGCGCATCTCCGGGCCCAGGATCGGATCGACGCCCTGGAACTTGGCGAACGGGAACACTGCTTCCTTCACCGAGAAATACTCGGGGATGATTTCCTCGGTCGCACCCTGCTCGTCCAACGACATGCCGGCCATGCAACGCGCGGCGATCTTGGCCAGCGGCCGGCCGATGGCCTTGGACACGAACGGCACCGTGCGCGAGGCGCGGGGGTTCACTTCCAAAAGGTAGATGGTGGCATCGCCCTGGTCATCGGTCTGCACCGCGAACTGGGTGTTCATCAGGCCGACCACGTCGAGTGCCTGGGCCAGCGCGACGACCTGTTCGCGCAGCGCGTCCTGCACTTTCTGCGAGAGCGAGTACGGCGGCAGCGAACAGGAGGAATCGCCCGAATGCACGCCGGCTTCCTCGATATGCTCCATCACTCCGCCGATCAGCACGTTGCCGTCCTTGTCCGCGATGACGTCGATGTCGACTTCCACTGCGTTGTCCAGGAAGCGATCGAGCAACACCGGCGAATCGTTGCTGACCTTGACCGCCTCGCGCATGTAGCGCTCCAGATCGGCATCGGCATGCACCACTTCCATCGCGCGACCGCCCAGCACGTAGCTGGGCCGCACCACCAACGGGTAGCCGATCTCGCGCGCCAGCACCAGCGCTTCCTCTGCACTGCGGGCGGTGCGGTTCGGCGGCTGCTTGAGTTGCAGTTGCTCGACCAATTGCTGAAAGCGTTCGCGGTCCTCGGCCAGGTCGATCGACTCCGGAGAGGTCCCGATGATCGGCGCGCCCGCGGCCTCAAGCGCCTTGGCCAGCTTCAACGGCGTCTGCCCGCCGTACTGCACGATCACGCCCTTGGGCTTCTCCAGATCGATGATCTCCAGCACGTCTTCGAGCGTCAGCGGCTCGAAGTACAGGCGGTCGGAGGTGTCGTAATCGGTCGAGACCGTCTCCGGGTTGCAGTTGACCATGATGGTCTCGTAACCATCTTCGCGCAGGGCGAGCGCGGCGTGCACGCAGCAATAGTCGAACTCGATGCCCTGCCCGATGCGGTTGGGGCCGCCGCCGAGCACGATGATCTTCTCGCGGTCGGTCGGATGCGCCTCGCACTCGTCCTCGTAGGTCGAATACATGTAGGCGGTCGATGTCGCGAACTCGGCCGCGCAGGAATCCACGCGCTTGTACACCGGACGGATGCCGAAGCCGCGACGCAGGGCGCGGATCGCGGCCTCGTCGGTACCGCACAATTGGGCGATGCGCGCGTCGGAGAAACCCATCCGCTTCCACGCGCGCAGCACGACCGCGTTCATCGACCCAAGTCCCGTGCGGGCGATGTCGCGCTCGTTGGCGATGATTTCCTCGATCTGGTCGAGGAACCACGGATCGACATGCGAGAGCGCATGCACGTCCTCGACCGAGAGGCCTGCACGGAAGGCATCGGCGATGTAGAAGAGCCGCTCCGGCCCCGGCTCCTTGACCTCGCGCTTCAAGGTGGCGAGGCCTTCCTCGCTGCCGTGGTCGAGATCGGTGGGATCGAAACCGACCTTGCCGGTCTCGAGGCCGCGCAAGGCCTTCTGTATCGATTCCTGGAAGGTGCGGCCCATCGCCATCACCTCGCCCACCGATTTCATCTGGGTGGTCAGGCGCGCATCGGCGGCCGGGAACTTCTCGAAGGCGAAGCGCGGGATCTTGGTCACCACATAGTCGATCGATGGCTCGAACGAGGCCGGGGTCAGCCCGCCGGTGATGTCGTTCTTGAGTTCATCAAGCGTGTAGCCGACCGCGAGCTTGGCGGCGATCTTGGCGATCGGGAAACCGGTCGCTTTCGAGGCCAGCGCCGAGGAACGCGATACACGCGGGTTCATCTCGATCACCACCACCCGGCCGGTCTCGGCGTTGATGCCGAACTGCACGTTGGAGCCGCCGGTATCCACGCCGATCTTGCGCAGCACCGCGATCGACGCATCGCGCAGGCGCTGGTATTCCTTGTCGGTGAGCGTCTGAGCCGGTGCGACGGTGATGCTGTCGCCGGTATGCACACCCATCGGGTCGAGGTTCTCGATGCTGCAGACGATGATGCAGTTGTCGGCGGTGTCGCGCACCACCTCCATCTCGAATTCCTTCCAGCCCAGCACCGATTCCTCGACCAGGATCTCGCCGACCGGCGACAACTCCAGCCCGCGCCTGGCGATTTCCTCGAATTCCTCGCGGTTGTAGGCGATGCCGCCGCCGGTGCCGCCGAGGGTGAAGCTGGGACGGATGATCGTCGGATAGCCCACGCGCGCCTGGATCTCCACCGCCTGCTCGAAAGTGCGGGCGACCGCGGCCTTCGGGCATTCAAGGCCGATTTCCTCCATTGCCACGCGGAACAGTTCGCGGTCCTCGGCCATGCGGATGGCATCGCGCGACGCCCCGATCAGTTCCACGCCATGGCGCTCCAGAACGCCGTTGTCGGCCAGGTCCAGCGCGCAGTTGAGCGCGGTCTGCCCGCCCATCGTCGGCAGCAGCGCGTCGGGCTTCTCCTTGGCGATGATCTTCTCGACCGACTTCCAGTTGATCGGCTCGATGTAGACCGCATCGGCCATCTCCGGGTCGGTCATGATCGTCGCCGGATTGGAGTTCACCAGCACGACCCGGTAGCCCTCTTCGCGCAGCGCCTTGCAAGCCTGCGCGCCGGAGTAGTCGAACTCGCAGGCCTGTCCGATGACGATCGGGCCGGCACCGATGATGAGGATGGTCTGGATGTCGCTGCGCTTGGGCATGGATCAGTTCACTTCATCAGTGCCGACGCCGGCACGTTGCAGGTGGTCATGGCGGCCATCAGCATCGGCAGCATTAAGGTCAGTGCGGCGTTCTCGCCGGCCGCCTTGCCGGTCTCGCCGTTCGAGATGGTTTGGTTGAAACCGATCAGTTCGCGCAGCGGTTGCTGCCGGGGATCGTTGGCGAGTGTCATCATCCCGGCGATTTCCTCCGGCTTGGATGCGCCGACCACCTTCATGATGTCGACCTCGCGCTTTTCGCGGCCGGCGACAATGCCTTCGTTGATCATCCGCGCGAACAACTGACCGCCGCCGCCTTCAAGCAAGCGGATGTCATCGGCGACGCGCGCCGGGTTGTCCCGGACGTAGTCGGCGGCACGCTTGGCCATCAGTTCCTGGAACTGCGGCTGACGCAAGTTCTGCCGCACGCAGGCGAGCTGGGTGGCGTCCATCGCGTCGGGCTTGTGGTTGATCGGCCACTTGGGGTCTTCGGCTGCCGCGGCTTCCAGCACTCGGCCCAGCGGCATGAGGTTGGAAGCGGCGCGCGCGAGGCGCGCAGCATCGGGCGTCGACTGAACCGACTGTTGAGCCAGGACACCGCCAGGCAGGCCGAAAGCGAGCAGTACGACGCATGCGAACAGTTTCATCGGGCAGTCTCCTTGCGAGTCAGCGCGCCATCATGGCGATGAATCGATCAAACAGGCCGGCCACGTCATGCGGGCCGGGCGATGCTTCCGGGTGACCCTGGAAACTGTAGGCAGGCGCGTCGGTCAGCGCGATGCCCTGGTTGGTGCCATCGAACAGCGAGCGATGGGTCACGGTTGCGTTCGAAGGCAGTGTGGATTCGTCGATGCAGAAGCCGTGGTTCTGCGAGGTGATCAGCACGCGACCGCCGTCGAGCTCCTGCACCGGGTGGTTGGCGCCGTGGTGGCCATGCGGCATCTTCATCGTCTTCGCGCCCACGGCCAAGCCCAGCAACTGGTGGCCCAGGCAGATACCGTAGATCGGCAGTTTCGCGTCCAGCAATTCGCGGATCGCGGCGATCGCGTAATCGCAGGGTTCCGGATCGCCCGGGCCGTTGGACAGGAACACGCCATCGGGCTTGAGCGCCAGCACCTCGCTGGCCGCTGTCTGCGCCGGCACCACGGTGACCTCGCAGCCGCGATCGGCCAGCAGACGCAGGATGTTGGTCTTGATGCCGAAATCGTAGGCGACCACCTTGAAGCGGGCGGCCGGTTCGTCGAATGCATTGCGGTCGAGGTCAAGCGACCCCTGTGTCCAGCGGTACGGCTTGTCGGTGCTGACCACCTTGGCCAGGTCCATGCCTTTCAGGCCCGGGAACTTGCGCGCGGCCTCGATCGCGGCATCGGCATCCAGCCCGTCGCCGGCCATCACCGCGCCGTTCTGGGCGCCGCCTTCGCGCAGGCGCCGTGTCAGCGCGCGGGTATCGAGGTCGGAAATGCCGACGATTCCGCGTTCGCGCATCCATTCCGGCAACGATTGCTCGCTGCGCCAGTTGCTCGGCCGGCGCGGCACGTCGCGGACGATGAGGCCGGAGGCCCAGACCTTGGCGGCCTCGTCATCGGCGGCGGTCATGCCGGTATTGCCGATGTGCGGATAGGTCAGGGTGACCAGCTGGCGCGCATAGGACGGATCGGTCAGCACTTCCTGATAGCCGGTCATCGCGGTGTTGAACACCACCTCACCCACCGAAAGGCCGGGTGCGCCGATGGAAACGCCCTTGAAGACGGTGCCGTCTTCGAGCGCGAGGAGTGCGGGTTGCGTCACGGGCTTCGCCTTGGTGGGGGTTGCAAGAAACCGCCGAAGTGCACGCGGGCGGCTCCGGAGGCGATGGGTATCAGGCGAGCGGGAATTCTAGCGGTGATGGCTGCGTGAATCCAGTCCGATCACGCGTCATGTTCATCCAGCAGGTCGTCAATGGAATGAAGTGCGGGCGGTTTTCCGGCCAGCCACGCTGCGGCCTGCAGTGCCCCGCGGGCAAAGATGTCGCGGCTACCGGCACGGTGGGCCAGCTCGATGCGCTCACCCGGCGCGCTGAACTGCACGATGTGCTCGCCGACGATATCGCCGGCACGGATCGAGGCGTAATGCGGCATCGCCCCGCCCTGCTCCGCCGCCGCACCCAGCGTCAACGCGGTGCCCGAGGGCGCATCCAGCTTGCGGGTGTGGTGCATTTCGATGATGTCGCAATCCCAGCCCGGCAAGTCCGCGGCTGCGCGGCGCACCAGGGCGTTCAGCACGGCGATGCCGATGCTGAAATTGCTGGCCCAGAGGATCGGGATGCGGGTCGATGCGGCCTCCATCGCCTGGCGTTGCGTGTCCGACAAACCCGTGGTGCCGGTCACCAGCGCGACCCCACGTTCCAGGCACAGCGACAGCAAGCCATCGAACGCCTCCGGCAGGCTGAAATCGATCGCGACATCGAAGGCCGGCACCCCGTGCATCTCGCGGGCGGCGAAATGCGCAACACCCTCCACCACGCGTTGCGCCGGCTGCCGCTTGGAGACCGCCGCGACCGCCTCGCAAGCCGATTGTTCATTGCACAGGCGCAGCAGGGCCTGGCCCATGCGGCCGTTGGCGCCGTGGATCAGCAACCGGATCGGAACGATATGCTCAGGCATCGCCCTGCCCTGCGGAAACGGAACAGGCCGCCACGGTAACGGGCGGCCTGTTTGGGCACAACAACATCATGCACAATCGAGGATGTCTGTCCCGGCGGTTCAGCCGGTCATCCGGTCCCAGATGCCCTTGACGCCATCCATGAACGTGGCCGACTTGGGCGAGTGCTTGCGCGCGCCATCGCCGACAAAGGTGGCTTCGAACTGTTCAAGCAAGTCACGTTGTTCGGCGGTCAGGTTGATCGGCGTTTCCACCACGGCCGTGCAATACAGGTCGCCCTCGCTGTGGCTGCGGACCGACTTGACGCCCTTGCCACGGAGGCGGAACACCTTGCCACTCTGGGTCTCGGCCGGGACGCGGATTTCCGCCTCGCCACCCAGCGTCGGGACCCGAACGCTGTCGCCGAGTGCCGCCTGCGAGATCCGGATCGGCACCTCGCAATGCAGATCGTCGCCCTCGCGGGTGAAGATCCCGTGCGGGCGCACACGGACTTCCACGTACAGGTCGCCCGGCGGCGAACCGGCCGGGCCTGCCTCGCCCTCGCCCGCCAAGCGGATGCGGTCGCCGCTGTCGACGCCGGCCGGGATGCTGACCTCCAGCACCTTGTCTTCCTGCACGCGGCCGTTGCCGTGGCAGGTCTTGCACGGATTGGCGATGGTCTGGCCGCGCCCCATGCAGGCCGGGCATGGCTGTTGCATCCGGAACGGGCCGCGCTGCATCACCACCTGGCCGCGACCGCCGCACTGGCCGCAGGTGTCCAGCTTGCCGTCTTCCGAACCGGAACCCGCGCAGTCGTCGCATTCGGCCAATGTCGGCAGCTCGATTTTCTTTTCGATGCCCGCCACCGCCTCTTCCAGGTCTAGGTCGAGCCGGTAACCGAGGTCGGCCCCGCGGCGCGCACGCTGCTGCCCGCCCATGCCGCCACCGAAGATGTTGCCGAAGATGTCGCCGAAGATGTCGCCGACATCGCCTTGGAACCCGGGACCGCCACCACCGCCCATGCCGTGTTCGAAGGCGGGATGGCCGTGCTGGTCATAGGCGCGGCGCTTGCCGGCATCCGACAGCACTTCATAGGCTTCCTTGCACTCCTTGAATGCGACTTCGGCCTGTTTCTCGTTGCCGTGGTTGCGGTCGGGATGGTGCTTGGCCGCTGCCCGTCGATAAGCCACCTTGAGTTCGGCTTCGGTGACGGTGCGGCTGACGCCGAGGACTTCGTAGTAATCGCGCTTGCTCATCGGTATCGCATGTTCCCTGGGCTTTCACGCGAACGGGCAGACCGGTGTGGCCTGCCCGCTGCATCTGCTGGCCGTTCGATCAGGCCTGCTTGTTGTCGTCGTCCTTGACCTCGGTGAACTCGGCGTCCACCACGTCGTCGCCCCCCGCACCCGGCTGTGGACCTGCACCCATGTCCGGGCCCGGCTCCGCACCAGCATTGGCGGCGGCGAACAGCGACTGCGCGGCTTCCTCCAGCACCTTCGACTTGGCCTCGATCTGGCCCTTGTCGTCGGCCTTCATCGCGGTCTCGAGGTCGGCGATGGCGGATTCGGCGCGACCGATGACATCACCCGGCAGCTTCTCGCCGTTGTCCTTGATCGATGCACGGGTGGCGTGGATCAAAGCATCGGCCTGATTGCGGGCGCCGACCAGTTCCTGGAACTTCTTGTCGTCCTCGCGATGCGCCTCCGCGTCCTGCACCATCCGCGCGATCTCGTCGTCCGAGAGGCCCGAGCCGGCCTTGATCTCGACCTTCTGCTCCTTGCCGGTCTTCTTGTCCTTCGCGGTCACGTGGACGATACCGTTGGCGTCGATGTCGAAACTGACCTCGATCTGCGGCATGCCGCGCGGCGCCGGCTCGATGCCGGACAGGTCGAAGCGGGCCAGCGACTTGTTGTACTGCGCCTGCTCGCGCTCGCCCTGCAGCACGTGCACGGTGACAGCGCTCTGGTTGTCATCGGCGGTCGAGAACACCTGGCTCGCCTTGGTCGGGATCGTGGTGTTCTTCTCGATGATCTTGGTGAACACGCCACCCAGGGTCTCGATGCCGAGGCTCAGCGGGGTCACGTCCAGCAGCAGCACGTCCTTGACGTCGCCGGCCAGCACGCCGCCCTGGATCGCGGCGCCGATCGCGACGGCCTCGTCCGGGTTGACGTCCTTGCGCGGCTCCTTGCCGAAGAACTCGGCCACCGCCGCCTGCACCTTGGGCATGCGGGTCTGGCCGCCGACCAGGATCACCTCGCCGATGTCGCTGGCCTTGAGGCCGGCGTCGTTGAGCGCGGTGCGGCAGGGCTCGATGGTCTTCTTCACCAGGTCATCGACCAAGGCTTCCAGCTTGGCACGGGTCAGCTTGATGTTGAGGTGCTTCGGGCCGCTGGCATCCGCCGTCACGTACGGCAGATTGACGTCGGTCTGCTGGCTGGAGGACAGCTCGATCTTGGCGCGCTCGGCCGAATCCTTCAGGCGCTGCAGGGCCAGCGGATCCTTGCGCAGGTCGATGCCGTCGGTCTTCTGGAATTCCTCGACGAGATAGTCGATGACGCGCTTGTCAAAGTCCTCGCCGCCGAGGAACGTGTCGCCGTTGGTCGCCAGTACTTCGAACTGCTTTTCGCCATCGACATTGGCGATCTCGATGATGGAGACGTCGAAGGTGCCGCCGCCGAGGTCGTACACGGCGATCTTGCGGTCACCACCGGCCTTGTCGAGGCCATAGGCCAGCGCGGCCGCGGTCGGCTCGTTGATGATGCGCTTGACGTCGAGGCCGGCGATCTTGCCGGCATCCTTGGTGGCCTGGCGCTGGCTGTCGTTGAAGTAGGCCGGCACGGTGATGACCGCCTCGGTCACGGTCTCGCCCAGATACGCCTCGGCGGTCTTCTTCATCTTCTCCAGCACCTTGGCGCTGACTTCCTGCGGCGAAAGCTTCTTGCCGTCGCTGGTCTCGACCCAGGCATCGCCGTTGTCGTGCGCGATGATCGCGTACGGCACCAGGTCCAGGTCCTTCTTGACCTCGGCATCGGTGAACTTGCGGCCGATCAGGCGCTTGACCGCGAAGAACGTGTTCTTGGGGTTGGTCACCGCCTGACGCTTGGCCGAGGCGCCGACCAGGACTTCGCCGTCCTTGGTCCAGGCGACGACGGAAGGCGTGGTGCGGTCACCTTCCGCGTTCTCGATGACGCGGGCCTTGCCGCCTTCCATCACCGCGACGCAGCTGTTGGTGGT
>JAEWNY010000049.1 GCA_023461075.1 Pseudomonadota bacterium
TCGCGCCGATGCGGCGGATGTCCAGGCGCACCGAAGCGTAGAACTTCAGCGCGTTGCCGCCGGTGGTGGTCTCCGGGCTCTGGCCCGGCATCATGATGCCGATCTTGTGGCGCAGCTGGTTGATGAAGATCACCAGGCAGTTGGAGCGCTTGATGTTGCCGGTGAGCTTGCGCAGGGCCTGGCTCATCAGGCGCGCCTGCAGGCCGGGGAGCTGGTCGCCCATCTCGCCCTCGATCTCGGCCCTCGGTGTCAGCGCGGCGACCGAATCGACCACCACCATGTCCACCGCACCCGAACGCACCAGCATGTCGGCGATTTCCAGCGCCTGCTCGCCGGTGTCCGGCTGCGAGAGCAGAAGGTCGTCGACGTTGACGCCCAGCTTGCCGGCATAGATCGGGTCCAGCGCGTGTTCGGCGTCGATGAAGGCGGCGGTACCCCCCGCTTTCTGGCATTCGGCGATCGCCTGCAGGGTCAGGGTGGTCTTGCCGGAGGATTCGGGCCCGTAGATCTCGACCACGCGGCCCTTGGGCAAGCCGCCGATGCCCAGCGCCAGGTCCAGCATCAGCGAGCCAGTGCCGATGGTCTCGACCTGCTCGATGGCACGGTCGCCCATGCGCATCACCGAGCCCTTGCCGAACTGCTTCTCGATCTGGCTGAGCGCTGCGGTCAGCGCGCGTTTGCGGTTCTCGTCCATCGGGGTGTCCTCACAGGTGGATGTGGAATCGGTTCTGGTTCTGGGTTTGCGTGTCGATGTCGCCATGGACACAGGCTAGGGCGCGCCGGTCGCATCGGCTGCGACGCGCCGCCGTGACATCGAAATTAATGGCAGCGACACATCGCCGGCAGCGGGAAATGGCGCGATCCGGGGTCGGGGAACGGCTCAGCGTCGCCATGCGTAGCGCTCCTCGGCCTCGCGATTGATGTAACTGTTGAGTCCGTGGCCCTGCAGTGCGAGGCGCTTCATCTCCGACAGTCGATGCTCGCCGACCGACTGCAGGCTGTAGCCGTATTCGCGATGCGTCCCGCTCCGGAAACGCACGACGATCTGCTGCTCATCGATCGAAAAGGATTCGACGCCGGAATGCCGGCGAAGATTCCGATAAGGCTGCATGTCGCTCACCGGTTCGGCCTCACCAGCCCGCAATACAGCCCTTCGATCGCGAAGTCCTGGCCGGGCAGAACTTCGATTGGCGCGTAGTCGGGGTTGCGCGGCAGCAAGCGGATGCGTTCGCTTGATTTCTTCAGCAGTTTGACCGTGACCTCGTCTTCGATGCGGGCGACCACGACCTGGCCGTTGCGTGCGTCGGCGGTGCGATGCACGCCGATGAGGTCGCCATCGAAGATGCCTTCATCGATCATCGAATCGCCCTTGACCTTGAGCAGGTAATCGGGCTTGGGCGAGAAGAAGGCGCGGTCGAGCACCGCGTAAGACTCGCTGAACGCATCGACATCGGCACCGATCGGCAGGCCGGCGGCCACTTGGCCCAGGATCGGCAGACGCACCGCATCGTCGGGCAAAGGTTGCGTCAGCGGCATGTCCAGCTGCGGCAGAGCCGGGGCCTTCAGCACGCGCAGGCTGCGGGCAATGCCGGGCTTGCGCTCGATCACGCCGGCGGCCTCCAGCGCTTCCAGGTGGTACTGCGCCCCGCGTACGCCCTTGAAGCCGAAGGCGCGGGCAATTTCAGTCTGGGCGGGCGGGAAGCCATCGGCCTCGATGCGCTCGGCGATGAAGGCGAGGATGGCTTGCTGGGTCTCGGAGAGTTCGGCGTCCATGTGAGTAGTAATACTACTCACGAACGGTCAACGCAAGCGTTCATTCGGCCGTTGGGAGCCCGGGCCGGCCGAGCACCAGACTGGCCAAGTCGCTCGGAACCCGGAGCTGGATCGCCATGCGTGGGCACCCCCGGATGGCTTCGCGGTCAACGGGGATGTACCGCCAGTGTTCTGATGGCGCTTCAGGCTTCGATGCCGCGCAAGGCTGCCGCCACCGTCTGCCGGCGCACCGCATCGCGATCACCCTCGAAGTGGAACACTTCGGCGCGGGCATAACCGCCGCGGCGCTTCCAGCCGATCCACACCGTGCCGACCGGTTTGTCGGCGCTGCCGCCGCTGGGCCCGGCGATGCCGGTCACCGCCACTGCCACGCTGCCACCGGATTTGGCCAATGCTCCGGACACCATTTCGATCACGCATTCACGGCTGACCGCGCCGTGCTGCTCCAGGGTCTGCGGGCGCACGCCCAGCAAGGCCTGCTTGGCCTCGTAGCTGTAGGCGACCATGCCGCAGTCGAACCATTCGGACGAGCCGGCGATCCCGGTCACCGTCTTGGCGATCCAGCCGCCGGTGCAGCTTTCGGCGGTGACCAGCATGTCGCGGCTGGCGCGCAACCCCTCGCCGGTGCGGTGGGCGAGGGCATCGAGTTCGGTATCGGTGGGGATGGCCATCGGGCAAACTACTGGTTTGATCGATCCATTCTCGCGCGGATGTCCAACCTCGACCAGCACACGCCGCTGATGCGGCAATTCTTCGCCGCCAAGGCCGAGCACCCGGACGTGCTGCTGTTCTTCCGGATGGGCGATTTCTACGAGCTGTTCTATGACGATGCGCGCAAGGCCGCGCGCCTGCTCGACCTCACCCTGACCCAGCGTGGGCAATCGGCCGGGCAGCCGATCCCGATGGCCGGCGTGCCGCACCATGCCTACGAAGGCTATCTGGCGCGATTGGTGGCCTTGGGCGAATCGGTGGCGATCTGCGAGCAGATCGGCGATCCGGCTACGTCGAAAGGGTTGGTCGAGCGCAAGGTAGTCCGCATCGTCACGCCGGGTACGGTCACCGACGAAGCGCTGTTGCAGGATCGCCGCGACACGTTGTTGATGGCGGTTTCACGCACCAAGGAAGGTTACGGACTGGCTTGGGCGGATCTTGCCGGTGGGCGATTCCAGGTGGCGCAGGTCGCCAACGACGACCAGTTCGAGGCCGAACTGGCGCGGCTGGAACCCGCCGAACTGCTGTTGCCGGACGAAGACGGCTGGCCCGCGGCGGTCACCACGCGCGGCGGCGTGCGGCGTCGCGCACCCTGGCTGTTCGATGCGGATTCGGCGCGGCGCAAGCTGCTGGCGTTCTTCAAGGTGCATGATCTCGGCGCATTCGGGATCGAAGGCATGCCGTTGCCGGTCGCCGCGGCCGGCG
>JAEWNY010000050.1 GCA_023461075.1 Pseudomonadota bacterium
AGCAGGTGATCGTGGAGATGACCGGCTGGGGCGTCGACCATTCGTTCGAATGCATCGGCAACGTCAACGTGATGCGTGCGGCGCTGGAATGCGCGCATCGCGGCTGGGGCCAGTCGGTGATCATCGGTGTTGCCGGCGCCGGGCAGGAAATCTCGACGCGGCCGTTCCAGCTGGTCACCGGCCGTCGCTGGCTGGGCACCGCATTCGGCGGCGTCAAGGGCCGCACGCAACTGCCGGGCATGGTCGAGGACGCGATGCGCGGCGACATCCAGCTCGCGCCCTTCGTCACCCACACCATGCCGCTGGATGACATCAACGAAGCCTTCGACCTGATGCACGAAGGCAAGTCGATCCGCAGCGTGGTGCATTACTGATGGAACGCATCGAACACCACGCCTGTTTCGGCGGCTGGCAGGACGTCTATCGCCATCGTTCCGAAACACTCGGCTGCGACACCACCGTCGGTGTTTACTTCCCGCCGCAAGCTGAGCACGGCCCGTGTCCGGTGCTGTATTGGCTATCGGGCCTGACTTGCAGCGAGCAGAATTTCATCACCAAGGCCGGCGCACAGCGTTACGCCGCCGAGCACGGCATCATCCTGGTCGCGCCCGACACCAGCCCGCGTGGCCTGCACGTGGCCGATGCCGAGGGCTATGACATCGGCCAGGGCGCCGGGTTCTATGTCAATGCGACCGAAGCGCCCTGGGATTCGCACTACCGGATGTACGACTACATCGTCCATGAGTTGCCGGCCTGGGTGGAAGCGGACCCGGCGGCCAGCGACGTGCGTGCGATCAGCGGCCATTCGATGGGCGGGCACGGGGCGCTGACCATCGCGCTGAAGAATCCGGGGCGTTACCGCAGCGTGTCGGCGTTCTCGCCGATCGTCGCGCCTTCAAAGGTGCCATGGGGCGAGAAGGCCTTCGCGGCGTATCTCGGTGAGGACCGTGCGGCCTGGGCAGCGCATGACACGGTCGAACTGGTCAAGTCGCGCGCGAATCCGACATTGCCATTGCTCGTCGATCAGGGCGGCGGAGATGAATTTCTGGAAACCCAGCTGAAACCCGAGTTGCTGCGTGCCGCCTGCGAGAAAACAGGACAACCGCTCGACCTGCATATCCGCGACGGCTACGACCACAGCTATTACTTCATTGCCAGTTTCATCGGCGAGCACATCGCCTACCACGCGGCGGCGATGCGCGATTGATCGATGCCACGACGCTCAGGCGTCGCTGAGGAAACTCTTCAATTCATCGAGTTGGCGTTGCGCACGGGCCAGGCTGTGGCCGGAGAATGCAGGGTCCATCGGCCTTGGCCGCGCCGGGCTGCGCTGCGCGACCAGCGAGATTCGCGCCAAGTCGGCGCATGTCACAGCCCGGGGCGGGATGGCTGGTCTAGGGCGCTTTCAGCCAGCTTGAAATCGGTGTAGGCGAAGCGGCCATCGCGCAACAGCGTCTCGCCCTTTCGCAGTCCGATCGCGCCGCCGAACATCGGCCCGAACTGCACGCAGGTATGGAATTCACCGTTCTCGCCGCAGGGATCCGTGACGGCGGGGAGTTCATCCAGCAATGCAAAGTCGAACGCACGGCCCGCGAACGAGGCATCGAGTTGGTTCGTGTCGATGCAGCACAGGCTTGCCCGCACGCCCGCATCGATAATTTCGCGCGCGAGCACGGCGGTATCGCTACCGAACAGCGGGAAATGCGCGCGCCAGCCGAGACGCGCGCAAAGATCCTCCCGCCACTGACGTATGTCTGCGAGCAAGAGGTCACCGAAGGCCATGCAACGCAGGCCGGGCCAGCGTGATGCCGCATCCTCCAAGCTTCGCGCGAATGCCTGTTCGTAGCGGGTGTTGTCGCAGCCTTGCGGGATCCAGCTTTGCAGGAGCGGCAAACCCGCAGCATCCGCTTGGTCCTGCAATACCTCGCGACGAATGCCCTGCATCGACGCGCGGTCGAACCCCTCGGTCAGCGTGGTCAGCAACGCGACGACATCGAAATCCTCGCGTTGGCGCAGGACATGCAGCGCCCAGGCCGAATCCTTGCCGCCGCTCCACGCCAGCAGCAGCGGCAGCGGCGCGGTCACTCAGCGCACGTCGCGCAGCTGCCAGTGGCTGCCGGCGAGCAGGCGCATGCGCTGCTTGAACGCCTCGCCATTGATCGAGGTGTCGGCGACCAGGTCGATGTGCAGGTCGTCCTGTTCCCCGCTGACGTTGGCATCCGGGTCGGTTGCGGCCAGGCGTGGATCGACGCCGTCCGGGTCGTCCTGGGTGGCCAGCCAACGCTGGAACAGCGCATCCCCACGCAGCGCGGCCTGCAGCTCTTCGGCCAGGCCGCCGGCACCCACCGAACGGAAGGCGAAGTCTCCTGACGAGGCGAGTTTGCTGGAGTCGGGGATGGTGATGAAATAGCGCGGCATGGCTGTCCTCCTGATTCAGGTGGACAGCATAGCCATCCCGTCGTCGGCGCGGTGCATGCGTGTGCGCACCGCGCGGCGTCAGGCCAGCTTGAGCGGACCTTCCTTGCAGTAGGCGGCGGTCAGGGCGCCCTTGCCTATGTTGATGATGCCGGTCAAGCCCATCATGGATTCGACCAATCCGACGTCATGGTCGCGGCAGGTCGCGGCCAGCGCGTCATAGCCGGGCAGCGCGTGCATCTCGTCGAGTTCACCGCCATAGCTCAGCGTCACGGCCGGCACCATCAGACCGCCGGCGCGGACGTTGAGGGCGAGCGTGTCGAAGACCTTCTGCGCCGCCTGCTCGAAGCCCCGCACCTTGGCGACCGGCGTGGTTTCGCCGCGATGCGAGTGCACCACCGGCTTGACGTCCAGCGCCGTGCCGAGCATCGCGCTCATCATGCTGATGCTGCGATCCCCCTTCTTGCGGCCGCGGTTGCGCATGTAATACAGGTCAGGCGTTACCACCAGGCCGTGATTGGCATTGACCACGCGTTCCAGTCGGGTGCGGATCTTCATCGGGCTCTCGCCCAGCCGCCGTTGCCGCAGCGTGTCCCACGCCGGTAGGGCTTGGGCGGCGAACAGGTTGCCGGTGTTCTGCACGCGCAGGGCGAACGGCGTCTTGTTGCCGCCGGCTTCGCGGATGGCGTCGTAGTCGTTGAGGATGCCGAAGCTCACCTGTACCGCGCGCTCGTAGATCGGGCTGCGGCTGGCGGAAATGGTTTGGCAGAACACGTAGTCGAACTCGTGCACCAGCCGGCCGAGGAACAACTCGCGGATCTGCTCGACCGTATAGGGGATGGTCTCGGCCTCGGCAGCATCCTTGGCGATGTCGCTGTCCAGGAATTGACGTGTGACCTCGTCGTTCCGACTGTCCTCGGTCAGGTAGTCGCCGATGCGCACCGCGATCGGCAAGACCACCACGCTTTCATCGGCCAAGATCGCTTCCGGCAAGTCGCAGCCGGCATCCACCGCCAATCCGATTCGCATGGGTCCCCTTTTCCCGCGTTCAGGAGCCTGCAAGCGTAAGCGATGTCACGCCTGTTTGCGGGGATTGGATGAGTGCATATTGCGCGCGGGTCAACGCGAATAGGCGGGTGGCAACGCCGATTCGCTGCGATGCAGGTAGCGGTCACGCAACTCGGTCTGGCGCGATTTCATCGGTACCGCGCGTCCGTCCATCCACACTTGCTGCGCAGTATGTGCGACATCCAGCGGATCTCCGGTCCACAGCACGATGTCGGCGCGGCGGCCGACGCTGATCGAACCGACTTCGTTGCCGACACCAAACGCCTGCGCCGGTACCCGGGTCAGCCCGGCCAGCGCGTCCTCCCACGGCAGGCCGTTGGCGACCGCGTTGCCGGCCAACTGGCGAAGCTTGCGCGCGTAGTGCGAGCCGTCGCCGGCCATGGCGAAGCCGACATCGACACCCGCCGCCCGCAGCCGCGCCGCGTTCTCCATGCTGGCGCCGATCTGGTCGAAATCGGCGGGCAGATTGGCCAGTGGGTCGACGAATACCGGCACATTGGCTGCGGCGATGTCGCCGGCGATCTTCCACGCCTCGCTGGCGCCGACCAGGGCGATGCGCACGTTGCGCGCCTTCGCCCAGCGCAGCAGGCGGCGGATGTCGGCGGCGCGATGCACGTTGACCGCGACACGCCCGCCGCCACCCAGATATTTCGCAAGCGTGGTACGGCCCGCGGGCGTCAGCAGGGCGAACTGCGAATCGGGACCGATGCGACCACGCACCTCGTCGATCAACTGATCGAGGATCATCCACTGCGCAGCGCGCGAGCCGCCGGTGAGGTTGGAGCCATCGGCGCCCAGCGTCACGAACAGCACCTTCGGTCCGATCGGATCCAGGCTGCCATCGAACCGCACCACGCCGCCCTGTCCGCCGATGAACGAGCCGCCCGGTGTGGGATCGGCCTTGAGCAGCGTCCAGCCGAAGCCTTCGACCCGCGCGACCGGGATCAGCACCGATTCCGGGTTGTAGGCCAGGGTGACATCGAACTCCGGCCGCACCTGCATGTCCTTGGCGCCGTTGCCGAGCGCGACCCGGCTGTCGACGGTCGATTGCTCGCCGCTGACTTCCTCCACGCCGATGTCGTTGATGCCGGCGAACAACGCCGGTGTCACCGGTTTGCCCTGTGCATCGATCACCTGCGCATTGCCCGCAGCCAGTCCACGGCCTACGCCGCCGATGCGGCCGTTGCGCACCAGCACGTCGGCGTTCTCGAGCGTGCCCTGCGATGAGGCGGTATGCACGGTGGCGTTGCGGATCAGCACGTCCTGCGCGAGCGTGGGCAGCGACATCGCGCAAGCCAGCGCGAGCATGGCGATGCGATGGGCGCGTGTCGTGTTCCGGTTCATCGGGCTTCTCCCTGCATCAGGTCCTGTCCGAGCAGGAAGTCGGACTTCGGCTGCACGCGCGGATCGCGGCGGTCGTACAACTTGGCGCCATCGACATACACCTGCTCGGCCTGCGCGTAGCTGGAGAATGGGTTGCCGTTCCAGACCACGACGTCGGCCATCTTGCCGGCCTCGAGCGAGCCGGTGACGTTGTCGATGCCCATCGATTTCGCCGCATTGATCGTCAGCCAGCGGATCGCGTGCTCGGGCGTGGTCTCGATGCCGATGCGCCGCCCGTTTGCCATCACCTTGGCCGCCTCCTGGTTGAGGCGCTGGATGCCTTCGCCCGAATCGCTGTGCACGATGGCGCAGCCGCCGGGGGCGCGGTCGACCAGCAGGATGTTCTCCTGGATGCCGTCGAACGATTCCATCTTGAAGCCCCACCAGTCGGCCCAGAGCGCACCGCAGATGCCTTCGGCCGCGAGCTTGTCGGCGATCTTGTAGGCCTCGACGCCGTGGTGGAAGGCGCTGATCTTGAAGCCGTATTCGCGGGCGAGGTCGATCATGATCGACATCTCGTCGGCGCGGTAGCAGTGGTTGTGCACGCGGATGTCGCCATTGATGGCGCCGGCCAGCGAATCGAGCTTGAGGTCGCGCTTGCCGCCGCTGTCCTTGTTGGAATCCTGCGCGCCCTTGCGCTTCTTCATGTATTCGGCCGCATCGGCGAAAGCGGCACGGAATCCGGCGATATTGCCCATCCGGGTGGACGGCCCACCGCGCGAGCCATAGACGCGCTTGGGGTTCTCGCCGCAGGCCATCTTCAGGCCCCACGGCGCACCCGGGAACTTCATGCCCTGGTAGCTGGTGCTGTAGATGTTCTTCAGCGTGACCCCGCGGCCGCCGATCAGGTTGGCGGAGCCCGGCAACACCTGCAGTGCGGTCACGCCACCGGCGAGTGCGGCAGCGAAGCCCGGATCCTGCGGCCAGATCGAATGCTCGGCCCAGACCTGTGCGGTAACCGGCGATGTTGCCTCGTTGCCGTCGCTGTGCGCGGCGGCGCCGGGGCTCGGATACACGCCCAGGTGCGAATGCACGTCGATGATGCCGGGCGTCACCCATTTGCCGCGGCCATCGACGCGGATCGCGTCCCCTGGCGCCTCAATGTCTGGGCCGACCGCGACGATCTTGCCGTCGCGCATCAGCACATCGGCGTTCTCCAGCCGCGCACCGGTACCGGTCAGCACCGTGGCCCCGCTCAGCAGCACCGGCGCGGATGCGATGCGCCGGTAGGTGCTGGGATAGGGATCATCGGTGAACGAGTAAGGCTTGTTCGTTGCGGGATCGGCAGGCTTGGGCGCGGGTTTGCTGGCGCAGGCGGCCAGCATCAGCGTCGCGCAGGCGGCGAGGGCGGTCTTGTGCATGGTCGGTTTCCCCGGAGGAACCGGAACGCTAGCGCGTCGTGCCGGGCCTGCCAACCCTGCCCAAAGTCAGGGGCAACTAGACTGGGCGCACGTTTCGGGCGCGGAGCAGGACATGGGTGATGCAATGGCAGTGGAGGTGGTGGCGTTCTGGCGCGAGGCCGGGCTTGGCAAGTGGTTCGGCGGCGGCGAAACATTCGATGCCGAATGTCGCCGACGTTTCGAAGCCGACCACCTTGCGGCCGCTCGTGGCGAACGCGCTGCATGGAACGACACCACCGAAGGCGCGCTGGCGCTGCAGATCCTGCTTGACCAGATCCCGCGCAACATATATCGCGGCAGCGGCCACGCCTTCGCCACCGACGGCCTGGCGTTGATGTACGCGCGCGCCGCAATCAATGACGGGCTGGATGCCGATGTCGAAGAAGACCTGCGCGTCTTTCTCTACATGGCCTTCGAGCATTCCGAGGCGATGGCCGACCAGCATTTCGCGGTCGAAAAAATCGCCGTGCTCGGCAATGCGTCCTTTACCCAATATGCCGAAGCGCATCGCGAGGTGATCGCGCGCTTCGGCCGCTTCCCGCATCGCAATGCCGCGCTCGGGCGGCGGAACACGCCGGAGGAATCGGCGTGGCTGGAGGCGGGCGGTGGGTTTTAAGTCTCAGCGCGCGAATTCGACCTGGGTCGGGCTATCGACCCAGACGTGTGTCTGGTAGTAGTACTTGCCGGTCGGCCGACCTTCGTCGAACAGGCCGATGCGCACGCGCCGCGCGTGTCCGAGGACGACGATGCGGCGGTTTTTCAGCTGATCGAGCGTTACGCCGAGGCGTTCGGCCACCTTGTGCGCCGTGGCCGTGCGCATCGAGATGGTCAGGTTGGTCTGGTCGCGGTAATCCTTTTCCGAGTTGAGGAACGTGCGGTCCCCCTGGCTGCCGACCGCACGCACCGTCAGCACAAAATGCCCACGGATGCCCAGAGCCGGATCATCGTTGGCAGCGCGTACCGCTTCGGCCGGCTCTATCCATCCATTGGAATTTGTCGGCACGGTGCTGCAGGCGACCAGCAGCGTCGCCAGTGCGAGTGAAGGGAGCTTGCGCATCTGTCTTCCTTGACTGTGACTGGCGATCAGTAACGCGGCACCGAAGGATCGATATCCGCCCACGCCTCGATGCCGCCGATGACGTTGTGGATGTCGCGGAAGCCCAGCTGACGGAAATGCTCGGCGGCCTGGGCGCTGCGCCCACCGCGATGGCAGAGGAAGGCGATCGGCGTGTCCTTGGGCATCGCCTCGATGCTGGCGGCGCCGTCGTCCAGATGCAGGTAGACCACCGGGGCTTCGGCCAGTGCGCGTTCTGCGCGCGGGCGCACGTCCACGAGGGTAAGCGTGCCGGCGCGCACGCGTTCGGCGGCCTCAGCGGGGCTGATGTCGCGGACCGGCTTCGGTGCGTTGGGGTTGTCGATGACCAGGCCCTTGCCGCGCGCGTCGTCGGCGAAGTCGAGCGTCAGGCCATCGGCGCGGCGCAGGTCGCTGACCGGGAACTGCAGTGGCACGCCATCGACATCCACTTGCACCGCATGATCATCGGGCTGCACCAGGTGCAGACGCGTGCGAAACCGCGGATCGACGGCGATCTCCACCACCATCTCGCCGCCGGCATCGGCGATGGCGCGCTTCAACATCGCGTGCGCGGCTGGCGTCACCGTCACCGACGGCGGCGTTCGATCCGGCGGCGGCATGCCCAGCGCCTGGTGCAACTCCCCGCTTGCCGCCATCTGGGTGATGATGTCGCTGCCGCCGATCAGTTCTCCGTCGATGTAAAGCTGCGGGATCGTCGGCCATTCGCTGTAGCGTTTGATGCCGTCGCGGATATCCGGGTCCTGCAACACATCGACATGCGCGAAGCGCGCGCCGAGGTCGCGCAGCGTACCCGCGGCCTGCGCGGAGAAGCCGCATTGCGGTGCGTCCGGATCGCCCTTCATGAACAGCACGATACGTTCGGACGACAGTAATTGTTCGATGCGTTGGCGCAGGGCGGGATCGAGTGACATGGCGCGGCTCCGGGGGTTCGCTGCGAGACACGGATTCTACGCCGCCGTCCTGCAAGGCCGTGGCATGATGCGGCGATGCAAGCCGCGACGCTCCATCGCCCGCCGACGCATCCGCATCGCTGGTGGGGATGGCTGCTGGCGAGCCAGTTGCTGGTCGCGCTGCTGTGGTGGCGATGGGGATGGCACATCGGCCTGCCGCTGCTGCTGACCAGCCATGCGCTGGTGATGTGGGGCGTGCTGTGGCCGCGCTCGGCCCTCTACGGCCCCGTGCTCTCGCGCCTGCCCGGCGATGCGCCGCGAGTCTGGCTGACCATCGACGATGGCCCGTCCGACGACACGCTGGTGCTGCTCGACCTGCTTGATGCGCATGATGCGAAGGCGACTTTCTTCCTGGTCGCACGCAGGGCAGCGCAAAAGCCCGAGCTGGTGCGCGAGATCATTCGTCGCGGCCACGGCATCGGCAATCACAGCGACAGCCACCCGCAGGCCTGGTTCTGGGCCTTGGGGCCACGGCAGATGCGTCGCGAGATCAGCGAAGCGCAACGCACGCTCACCGAACTTTCCGGCATCGCACCGCGCTGGTTCCGGGCGGTGGTCGGCATGAGCAACCCCTTCGTGCAGGCGCCCTTGCGCGACCTCGGCCTGACCCGCGTGGCCTGGAGTGCGCGCGGCTTCGACGGCGTGGGTTTCGATGCCGATGCGGTACTGGCGCGGATCGGGAAAGACCTCGTCCCCGGCGCGATCGTGCTGCTGCACGAAGGCGGTGCGCAAGGCCGCAACATCGAAGTGATGAGGCGCCTGCTGCCGATGTTGCGCGAGCGCGGGCTGCAGGCCGTGTTGCCCGATTAGCTCGCGCTCATCGGTCCGCTGCAGGGCGCGTCGCCACCACCAACCAGTTGTTGAAGGGCGTATTGCCATGCAGGGGCGTGAAGTCGGTCTGCATGCCGTGCGCATCGAAGCGCGCGCGCAACTCGTCCAGCCGCGGATAGCGTTGTGGCCGCTGCCGCATCCAGCCCCACAGCGCCGACAGGCGATCGACCAGCACGGTGATGCCGGCGCGCGTGCTGCCATCGTCAAGTCCGGTGCGGATAATCAGCTTGCCGCCGGGCGCGACGCGGGCGATCAGCGCATCCACCAGTTGGCCCTGCGCGGCGGCGTCCGGCAGGAACTGCATGACATCGAGGATGCAGACATCGCCGCTGTGCGCGGGCAGGCCGGCGGCGGCATCGCCCACTTCGAAGCGTGCATCGCCCAACGCGTGTCGCTGCTGCGCGCCGCGCGCATGGTGGATCTTGCGGGCATCGTAATCGGTACCGACATACGGTGAGGCGATGCCGTCCTCGCGCATCCGGTGCAGCAGCAGGCCGATGCCGCAGCCGACATCCAGCACCGGCAGATCGCGGCCTTGCAGCGCGGCGCAAACGCCGTCATAGAGCGGGTCACTGGCGAGCTTCGACCAGGCGTAGTAGTAGTGGTTGCGATCGAACGGATGCGCCGGGTCAAGGAAGCGTCGGGCGATGTCGCGTGCGTTCGGCGTCATGCGGTTGCCAGCGATCGACGCGCGGCCGGCAGCGCCAGTCGCGTCCACTCGGCGTACTGGGTGGCGGATGGATGCAGATCGTCATCGACCAGCATCCCCGCCTCGGTGCCGGGGCCGCGACTGACAGAGGTGACATCCACGAACGCCGCGCCGTGCGCCTCGCACATCGTGTGGATATGGTTATTGTAGGCGTCCAGCTCGTGCGCGACCTGCGAGGCTTCGCGGCCTTCTTTCGCGGCGAACGGAGTCACGCCCCAGTCCGGGATCGACAGCACCATGAGCCCGGCCGCGCCGCGCTTGGACAGCAACTCGGCGCGATGGAACAGGGTGTCGAAGCCGGTCGCGAATTCCGGTAGCGCGCGATGACGGTACTGGTCATTGACGCCGATCTGCAGGCTGACCAAATCCTGGCTGCGATCCTCCAGCGCGGCCTCGTCCATCGCATGTGCGAGTTTGTCGGTGGTCCAGCCGGTGGTGGCGATGACGCGCGGGTCCTGCAGCGGGATGCGCAGCTGGCGCAGCGCATCGGCCAGTTGCATCGGCCAGCCGCCACGGGCATCAACGCCTTCGCCGATGGTGTAGCTGTCACCGAGCGCGAGGTAGCTGAGCGTGGTCATCGTGGTGGTTCCGCTGGAAATGGCATCAGGTGTAGCACGCGTCGATGTCAGGCGCTGACGCGTGAGTCGGTGGCGGCATCCGCGCGGCGTGACAACACGCGGTCGATGCGCGCGAACACCTCGCGCAACAGATCCGCGTCTGGCAACAAGGTGACGCGGAAATGATCGCGATAGGGCACGTTGAAGCTGGAACCGGGCACGATCAGCACGCTCTCGGCTTCCATCAGTTCCAGCGCGAATGCATGGTCGTCGAAGCCATGCGCGGCGGCACCGACCACCTGCGGGAATCCGTACAACGCACCTTGCGGCGCCACCAGCGACAGATGCGGGCTGTTGGCGCAACACTCGATCAAGGCGCGGCGCGTCTCGTACAGCCGGCCACCGGGCGCAGTCAGCGCGCTCACGGTATCGGCGCCGTGCAGGGCGGCGCGGATCGCGAACTGGCCCGGCACGTTGGCGCACAGGCGCAGCGCACCGAGCAGGTCAAGCGCGTGGTGGTAGGGGCCGATCACCGTCGGGTCGCCGGACAACATCGCCCAACCCACGCGCCAACCACAGGCACGATGCACCTTGGACAGCCCGCCGAATGACAGGCAGGGCAGGTCGCCGGCCAGCGGCGCGAGCGGCTGGAATACCGCATCGTCGTACAGGATGTGG
>JAEWNY010000051.1 GCA_023461075.1 Pseudomonadota bacterium
TCGCCGGCCGTGGTCAATCGCATCACCGAGGAAGAGTCGGTCGCGGTCGCGGAGCTTGAGGAATTCCTCGGCAAATCGATCCGCTTCCAGGCCGACGAGCAATACCAGCAGGAACAATACGATGTGGTGCTGCTGTGACCGCGCGCGCCTGCACGCAGCAGGCCTGAGCTGATGCCGACGCCGTTGCGCCGCGGGCTGCGCTTCGCCGGCAAGTCGGCGTGGTACACGTTCGCCTTGCTGGCGCTGCTGCTGGCGTTGGCCGTGGCTGCGGCGACCCAGGGCCTGCGCTGGCTGGAAGCCAACCCGCAGCCGGTCGCGCAATGGCTGTCGGCGAAGGCGAAGCAGCCGGTCGCGTTCTCCGCGTTGCGCGCCGAATGGACGCGACGTGGGCCGTTGCTGAGTCTCTCCGACCTCAAGATCGGGCCGGGGCGCGACGCGATCCCGATGGGCCAGGCCGAGGTGCTCATTGCGCCGTACAGCGGGTGGCTGCCGGGGCGGCGTTTCACCGAGCTGCGATTGCATGACCTCGCGCTCACACTGGAGCGCAGCGCGAACGGCGAATGGCATGTGCGTGGCCTGCCGGGACAGGGCGCCTCGCGCGATCCGTTGCAGACGCTCGAGGGCCTGGGCGAGTTGCAAGTGATCGGTGGCAGGTTGCGCATTCTCGTGCCGGCCGAAGCGGTCAACGTGCGAGTGCCGCGCATCGACCTGCGCCTGCAGGTCAACGGACCGCGCGTGCGCGCCGGCGTGCGCGCCTGGCCCGAGCGCGGCGACACGCCGATCAATGCCAGCCTCGACATCGACCGCCGGAGTGGCGACGGCCGCGTGCATGCGGGTGCGCGCAGCATCGACCTGGCCGGATGGTCCAGCCTACTGCGCTGGCAGGGTGCGATGCTGGTGGCCGGGCAAGGACAGGCACAAAGCTGGCTCAGGCTCGAAGGGCATCGCGTCGCCTCGGTCACCACGGTAGGCGACTTGCGCGACGTGGCGCTGCAACCGGTCTCGCCCGCGCCGGGTGCGGTGCAGGAAGTCCGCTTCGAGCGGCTGCGGCAACGCGCACGGTTCGCACGCTCTGGCGATGGCTGGTCGTTGCAGGCGCCGCAACTCGCGTGGACGCAACAAGGCCGCGAGACCCGGCTGGACGGCATCGCGATGCGACGCGAAGGCGGTCGCTGGGCGGCACGCGCCGATCACGTCGCGCTGGGTCCGTTGCTGTCGGTGCTGGACCTCAGCGATCGCTTGCCCACGGGCCTGCGTCATTGGCTGGGACGGGCGCAGCCGCAGGGCGAGTTGAGCGATGTCGAGGCGACTGGCGAAGACACGCGATTGCTCACCCTGTCGGCCAATGCGCGCGGCCTCGGTTTCAAGCCGGTCGGCGATGCGCCGGGGTTGAGCGGCGTCTCGGGCAAATTGCAGGGCGGCGGCGATGCGTTGTCGCTGGAGTTCGACGCCGCCTCGAAGATGGTATTCGACTGGCCGCGTGGCTTTGGCGTGCCGCATCCGATCACCGCGCGCGGCGTGGTCTCGCTGTGGCGCGAAGGCACGGGTCTGCGCTTCGGCACCGACAACCTGCACATCGACGGCGAAGGCTATCGCGCCGATGCGCGCGGCGGACTGTGGTTCCAGAACGACGGCACGCGCCCGTGGATCGACATCGCCGCCCGCATCGACGGCGCCAACGTGTCGGTGGCGAAGAAATTCTGGATCCGCCACCTGATGCCCAGGCCGGCGATCAATTGGCTGGACATGGCCCTGGTCGGCGGGACGGTGCATAACGCCCGCGCCATCGTCAGTGGCGACCTCGACGACTGGCCGTTCAACGGCAACAACGGTCGCTTCGAAGCGCGCGCCGACATCCGCGACGGGCAGCTGCGCTTCCAGCGGGATTGGCCTGCGGTGCAGTCGGCGGACCTGCATGCAGCCTTCATCGGCCCGGGCATGAAGGTCAGCGGCAGCGGTGTGTTGTCCGGAGTGCAGGTCGATGCGGTCACCGCGCAGATCGCCGATTTCGGCAAGGGTGGCCTCGCGATCGGTGCAAATGGCCGGGGCGATGCCGCGCAGTTGCTCGCACTGCTGCGCGCCAGCCCGCTGGAGAAATCGCTTGGCAGCACGTTCGCGCGGGTCGGCGCCAGCGGGCCGGCCGCAGTCACCTTCTCGATGTTCCAGCCGCTTCATCGCGCCGATGCGCCGCAACGCATCGCCGGCACGGTGGAACTGCAGGGCGCCACGCTGACCGAGCGCGAGTTGAAACTGGCCTTCCAGAGCGTGCGCGGAAGTGCGCGCTACGACGGTCACGGTTTCACCGCCGAGCGTCTCGCCGTGGTGCATGAAGGCCAGCCCGGTCGACTCGCGCTGCGCGTGGGGTCGCCGCATGTGCGCGATCGCGCGAATGCATTCGAAGGCGAGCTGTCGGCGAGCATCGGCAGCGATGCGCTGCTGGCGCGTGCGCCGGACATGGCCTGGCTCAAGCCCTGGCTGCAGGGACGTTCCGAGTGGGCGGTCGAGGTGGCCTTGCCTGCGAATGCGGATGCCGCGCGCGCCAGGCCTACGCAACTGCGGCTGACATCCAACCTGATAGGTACCGCGATCAAGTTGCCCCCACCGCTCGGCAAGCCGGCGGGCGAGGCGCTCGCCGCCGATGTGCGCATCCCGATGCCGGTCGATGGCGGTGATGTCGATGTCGTGCTCGGCCGTCGCATCGCCTTGCGTGCGCAGAATCGCGCCGGCCGCACCGGCATCCGCGCGCAACTCGGCGCGACCGCGATCACCGGGGCGGTTCCGGCGCACGGGCTGGTGGTGGAAGGGCGCACGGGCGAGGTCGATGCGTTGTCGTGGGCGGGTTTCGCCAGCTCGCGCGGGAGCGGTGGCGGTAGCGGTGCAGGCATCGGTCCGGTGCGGATCGATGTGCAGGCCGAGCGCCTGCTCCTGCTCGGGCAGCGTTATGCCAACACGCGCCTGAAACTCGCGCCGGTTACAGGCGGCAACCGCGTGCAGGTCGAAGGCAATGGCATCAGCGGAAACCTCGACATCCCGAACGCCGATGGAGCGACCGTGACCGGGCGTTTCAGTCGGGCGGCTTTCGCGCTTGCGCGCCCTGCGGGTGGCGGCGCACGCCAGGCTTCCACGGCTGCTGCTGCGGACAGCGATGTAGATCCTGCGCGCGTCCCGCCGCTCGACATCGCCGTGCAGGAATTACGTCTGAACGGAAACGTATTGGGCAGCGCGACGTTGAGGACGCAACCGACCGTGGCCGGAATGCAGATACAGGCCATGCAGGTGCGGGCGCCGCAGCAGGCCATCGACATGCAGGGCAGTTGGACCGGCCGTGGCGCTTCAGCGCGAACTCGCCTGCAGGCGCAGTTGCGCAGCGAGGATCTTGGTGCCCTGGCCACCCGCATGGGGTTGGCCGGGCAGGTCGCCAAGGGGCGCGGTGCGGTGGATCTTTCGCTGGGCTGGCCGGGCGCCCCGTCCGATTTCGCGTTGACCGGATTGCAGGGCGGCTTGTCGATGAACGTGCGTGACGGCCAGCTGGTGGAACTGGAGCCTGGTGCCGGTCGTGTGCTCGGCCTGCTCAGCGTGGCGCGGCTGCCGCAGCGCCTGACCCTGGATTTTCGCGACTTCTTCGACAAGGGCTTCGCCTTCGACCGCATCGAGGGCAAGGTCGCGTTCGCCGGTGGCCTGGCCCGCAGCGAAGGCCTGGTGATCGAAGGCCCGGCTGCACAGATCGACATCGGCGGCAGCGCGAACATGGTGACACAGCGCTTCGACCAGACCATCGAGGTCAAGCCGCGCACCGGCAACCTGCTCACCGTGGCCGG
>JAEWNY010000052.1 GCA_023461075.1 Pseudomonadota bacterium
CCGGTCGCCTGGGCGCAGGATCCGGCGCCCCAGCGCAGGGGCGCGGAGCGCGCCGAGCGGGGGCCGGAGCAGCGCGTGCGGAATCGCGAAGCGCTGTCGGATTCGGTGCGTCGTTTCGAGCGGTCCAACCGCGGAAGCCGGGTACTGAGCGCCGAGCGCATCCAGTCCGACGGGCGCGACGTCAACCGCATCAAGGCGATGGACGACCGCGGCCGCGTACGCGTCTACGTCGACGATCCGCAGCGCCGCCAGCCTCCTCCCGCGCGCCGCCAGCCTACACGCGACGACCACGACTGACCCGGCATTCTGTTCAGGAAAGGACGGCCACACTGGCCCCCTCACATTACTGAACGGAGTTGTCCCCCATGCGCATCCTGCTCGTCGAAGACGAAGCGCCCCTGCGTGAAACGCTGGCCGCTCGCCTCAAGCGCGAGGGCTTTGCGGTGGATGCGGCGCAGGACGGCGAAGAAGGCCTGTACATGGGCCGCGAGGTCCCGTTCGACGTCGGCATCATCGATCTCGGCCTGCCCAAGATGTCGGGCATGGAGTTGATCAAGGCCCTGCGCGACGAAGGCAAGCAGTTCCCCGTACTGATCCTGACCGCGCGTTCGAGCTGGCAGGACAAGGTCGACGGCCTCAAGCAGGGCGCCGACGATTACCTGGTCAAGCCCTTCCACGTTGAGGAGCTCCTGGCGCGGATCAACGCCCTGGTGCGCCGCGCCGCCGGCTGGAGCAAGCCCTCGCTCGAATGTGGCCCGGTGGTGCTGGACCTGGCCGCGCAGACGGTGACCGTGCACGGCCAGAACGTCGATCTCACCAGCTACGAGTACAAGGTGCTGGAATACCTGATGATGCACGCTGGCGAGCTGGTCTCGAAGGCCGATCTGACCGAGCACATCTACCAGCAGGACTTCGACCGCGATTCCAACGTGCTCGAGGTCTTCATCGGCCGCCTGCGCCGCAAGCTGGACCCGGATGGCACGCTGAAGCCGATCGAGACCGTGCGCGGCCGCGGTTACCGCTTCGCCATCCCGCGCAACGGCGAGGCCTGAGCGCGCCTGCCCGGCGACGCTTGGCTGCCGCCCGGGGTCCGCTGCGGTGGCCGATCGATTCTGGCGCCCCCGATCGATCGCGCGGCGCCAGCTGCTCGCGTCGTTGCTGGGTCTGGTCGCTTTCATGGCCCTGGTTGGCGTCGCGCTCGACCGCGCCTTCATCAGCACGGCCGAGAGCAATCTGCAGGTCCGCCTGGGCAGCTATGCGCTGGCTTATGCAGCGGACATCGAGTTCGACATCGACGGCTACCTGGTCCCGCCGTTCCGCGCACCCGACCCGCGCCTTGACCGGCCCGGCAGCGGGCTGTACGCCACGATCCTGGTGCCCAATGGTTCATGGGCGTCGCAATCGAGCAAGGGGCCGGACCTGCCGGAGGGGCGTCGGCTGAGGCCGGACAGCGAGCGCTTCGACGGGCCCCTCGTCATCCGCAACATCGATGGCAGCTCGGGCACGGTCTATCGTTACGCGCGCAGCTTCATCTGGACCGATGGCCGTGGCGGCGAGATCCCTTACACCATCGACATCATGGAGGACACCCGGCAGCTGGCTGCGCAGATCAACGTCTTCCGCAACGCCTTGTGGATCAATGTGGGCGCCGCCGCGGGCATCCTGTTGCTGCTGCAACTGCTGGCGCTGCGCTGGAGCCTGTCGCCGCTGCGGCAGGTGATCACCGAGCTGGATCGGGTGAAGGAAGGGCGTGCCGAGAGGATGAGCGAATTCCATCCGCGCGAACTCGAGCCGCTGGCCGACAGCATCAACGCACTGATCGAAAGCGAGCGCAAGAACCTTGAGAGGCAACGCAATACGCTGGCCGACCTGGCGCATAGCCTGAAAACCCCGCTGGCGGTATTGCGCTCGCGGCTGGACAGCGATGCCCCGCTGGACGAGCTTCGCGAGGAACTGGACACCCAGTTGCAGCGGATGAACAGCCTCGTCTCGTACCAGCTTTCACGCGCCGCATCGGGTGGGCACAAGTTGTTCGCTACGCCGATCGAGATACTGCCGCAGGCCGAGCAGATCGTGGTCGGCCTGGAGAAGATCTATGCAGCCAAGGGCGTGCTTTGCGAATTCGAGGTCGATGATGCCGCGCGTTTCCACGGCGAGACCGGCGACCTGCAGGAATTGCTGGGCAACCTGCTGGAAAACGCCTTCAAGTGGGCCAAGTCGCGGGTGCTGCTGACCGTCACCCGCGAGCCGGCGCGCGATGGCGCACGTGGGCGCCTGCTGCTGGCGGTCGATGACGATGGGCCGGGCATTGCGCCCGACAAGATCGCCGGCGTGCTGCAGCGTGGCGTGCGCGGGGATGAGCGTGTGCAGGGCCATGGCATCGGCCTGTCGATCGTCCAGGACATCATCCAGGGCTATGGCGGCGAGCTGCGCGTCGAGCGCTCGCAGGAACTCGGCGGCGCCCGTTTCGAGGCGCGCCTGCCGCTGCCGCGTTGAATCGATGCATTTTGAATGACCCCCGCGTCGCGACAGCGGGCCGGAAGCCAACGCGCTGGTTCAGCGGAACATCCCGGGCAGGAAGCTGTGCCAGCGCGGGCTGTTGCGGACGGCCTCGCTCTTGCCAGCGGCCTTACGCGAATCCGCCGCCGGAGCGGGGTTGGAAGTCCGCTTGGGCGCCGGGGTGCTGTCCTCTTCGCCCTGGGTCGACGCATGGGCGGCGACCGGCGTGTTCTGCGCGAATGCGCCACCACAGGCGAAGACGAGTGTCGAGGCGATCAGCAGGCGCTTGGTCATGGCGGATCCGTCCGGGGGAACGCAGTCCCGCCGACTATACCCTGCCTGGCGGGCGGCCGCATGGGGCCCGGTTTCGGCACCTTGTTGGGGATAATCGGCGGATGCCAGCCACCCGCGCCAGACTCGCTCCGGATAGCCCCCGCGCCATCAGCGAGCGCGAACTGTTGCTGCGCCTAGCCGAAGGGCCGGTTTCCGGCGACCGGCTGGCGCGCGAGCTGGGCCTGACCCGCGCCGCGATCTGGAAGCGCATCGACGCCCTGCGCCAGGCAGGCGTCGCCATCGAAGCGCGGGCCGGCGTCGGCTACGCCTTGGCGCAGTCGGCGGATTTGCTGGATGCCGGGGCCATTCTCGCGGCCATGCCCGCCGCCGCGCGGGCCGGGGTGGCCGAGTTGGACGTGGCCTGGCAGGTCGATTCGACCAACACCCGGCTGCTCTCGCAATCGCCCCCGGGGAACGGTGCCCGGGTGCTGCTGGCCGAACGGCAGACCGGCGGGCGCGGGCGCTTGGGGCGCGGCTGGGCCTCGCCGCTCGCCTGCAATCTCTATCTTTCGCTGGACCGCCAGTTCAGCGGCGGACTGGCGCGTCTGGCCGGGCTCAGCCTGGTGGTCGGCATCGCCAGTGCCGAAGCGCTGCGCGAGGCAACCGGCCTCGACATCCGGCTGAAATGGCCGAACGATCTTTGGCTCGATGACCGCAAGCTGGGCGGCCTGCTGGTCGAAGGCGGCGGAGAGCACGGCGGCCCGGTGCGTGCGGTCGCAGGGCTGGGCCTCAACGTTCGGATGCCGGGGGAGTTCGGTGCGCGCATCGACCAGCCGTGGATCGACCTGGCGCAGGCGATGTCGATGCCGCCTCCACGCAATGCATTGGCCGCACAACTCGTCGCCGCATGGGTGCCGGCGCTCGAAGCGTTCGATCGCGATGGATTGGCCTCGTTCCTGCCGCGCTGGCAGGCGCTCGATGCCCTGGTCGGCCAGCCGATCCGGCTCATCGATGGCAGCGGCCAGCGCGATGCGGTGGCACTCGGCATCGCCGAGGATGGCGGCTTGCGGGTGCGCGAGGACGGGCACGAACGCACCGTCCATTCGGGCGAAGTCAGCGTGAGGCCACGGCCATGAGCGAGTGGCTGTTCGATCTGGGCAACAGCCGGTTGAAGTACGCACGGCGCGGTGCCGATGGCACGGTGGGCGAGATGGCCAGCCTCGACCATGGCAATGGCGATGTCGCCAGCCTGCCCGCGCAAGTCCAGGGCGAGATCGCCTGGGTGGCCAGCGTGGCTTCGCCGGCGCTGCGCGCGCGCTTGCTCGGCGCATTGAGCGAGCGCTTCGCGCGCATCAGCGTGGCCCGCGTACAGCCGTCCTGCGCCGGCCTGCGGATCGCCTATGCCGATCCGGCGCGGCTCGGCGTCGATCGCTTCCTCGCCCTGCTGGCGGCGCGTGAGGCGGGCGCGGCGGTGCTGGTGGTAGGCGTCGGCACCGCGTTGACGATCGACCTGCTCGATGCGACGGGTCTGCATCGTGGCGGCCGGATCGCGCCATCGCCCACCCTGATGCGCGAGAGCCTGCAGGCCCGCGCCAGCCAGTTGCCCGCGCAGGGTGGCCGCTACGTCGAATTCGCCGATGACACGCTCGATGCCTTGGCCTCGGGCTGCGAGGGCGCCGCGCTGGGCCTGATCGAGCGCAGCCGGACCGAGGCCGAAGCGCTGTTGGGCACGGTGCCGCACCTGTGGTTGCACGGTGGCGGGGCACCGGCCTTGGCATCAAGGCTTGATGCCGCCGAATTGAGGCCGAGGCTGGTGCTCGAAGGACTCTCGCGCTGGGCCGCAACGGCACCTCGCGACTGAGCGCGGATTAGAATCCACGCATGATCGGACGCATGCTGCTGGTGTGGTTGCTGGTGTTGAACCTGGGCGTCGCGGCCTGGTGGTGGCTGCATGACGAGCGCGAGCCGGTCCTGGTCGATGCGAATGCCTCGGCGCCCCCGGAGCTGGAACTGGTCGCGGAAGATCGGCCCGGAGCGTTGCCGGGAAACCGCACCGAACCCGCCATTGCAGTGGCCGGGCCGCAGCCGCCTCCGCCCGAATCCGATGCCGCCGAAGTGGCCCCACCCGAAGCGCCGCCCGCCGCCGCATCGGTCTGCGCCAGCTTTGGCCCGTACGCCGATGAAGCGCTGGCCAACCGCGCGCGCATTGCCTTGCCTGCCGGCGCTCAGGCCAGCCTGCGCCGGGTCGGCGGCAGCCGCGCGCGTGGCTACAACGTGTCGATGCCGCCACTGGCCGATCGCGACGCGGCGCAGGCCATGGCTGCGCGCCTGCGTGCAGCCGGCTTCAACGACCTGATCGTGCTTGGCGAAGGCGCCAATGCCAACGGCATCGCGCTGGGCCGCTTCGGCAGCGAGGAGAACGCGCGCCGCCACCAGGCCGCGCTGCAGGCCAAGGGATTCAGTGCACAGGTCGCGCCCGCCGGCGGTGAAGGCGATGCGCAAATATGGCTGGATGTGCAAGCACCGGCGGGGTTCGATGCCAAGGCCGAGCGTGCGCGCCTGGCCGCTGCGCAGGTGCAGGCACGCGGCTGCTGAGGAGCGCCTCGGCTAGAATGGCCGCCCGGATGCGCCCACGCCGGCTTAGCTCAGTTGGTAGAGCAACCGCCTTGTAAGCGGTAGGTCGTCAGTTCGACTCTGACAGCCGGCACCAGCATGCGCATCGAGCACAGGATTGGCCGATGTCGCGTGACTATCCCCCCGTTTCACTGTTTGGCGTGCCCACCGATGTCGGTGCGGCGCATCGCGGCGCGTCGATGGGCCCGGAAGCATTGCGCGTGGCGAACCTGGGCGAGGCGATCGCCCGGCGCGGCGTTGAAGTGCGCGACCTGGGCGATGTCGCTGGCCCGCGCAACCCGCTGTCCGGCCCGGTCGATGGCTATCGGCACCTGCAGGAAGTGCTGGCCTGGAACCGCGCCGTGTTCGACGCCAGCGAGCGCGAACTGCGCGCCGGCCGGATGCCGATCATGCTCGGCGGCGACCACTGCCTGGCGATCGGCTCGATCGCCGCGGTCGCCGCGCATGCACGCGCGCAAGGAAACAAGCTGCGCGTGCTGTGGCTGGATGCACATGCCGACTTCAATACATCCGACATCACGCCGTCCGGCAACATCCACGGCATGCCGGTCGCATGCCTGTGCGGCCTGGGCCCGACCGAGCTGGTGAACCTCGGCGCACCCGGTCCCGCCTTGCGCGCGGACGAGATCCGCCAGATCGGCATCCGCTCGGTCGATCGTGGCGAAAAGCGACTGGTCAAGGAACACGGCCTCGACATCTACGACATGCGCTACATCGACGAGATCGGCATGCGCCGGGTGATGGAGGAAGCGCTGGAGGGCGTCGATGCCGACACCCACCTGCACGTCAGCTTCGATGTGGACATGCTGGATCCCTCGATCGCGCCCGGCACCGGCACGCGCGTGCCCGGTGGCGTCAATTACCGCGAGGCGCAGTTGATGATGGAAATGATCGCCGACACCGGACGCCTTGCATCGCTCGACATCGTGGAAGTCAATCCGGCGCTGGACAAGCGCAATGCCACCGCGAGACTCGCGGTGCAACTGGTGGAAAGCCTGTTCGGGAAATCCACCCTGATGCGTGATTGATGCGGGCAGGAGGGTCTGTTCAGTCGCGGTTGGCGTTGGAGGTGCAGATTCGACCCGGGTTCCACGCCCGCTTCACGGCGGGATGGGTTCCATGTGCGGGTACGGCCACGTGCCGGTACGAACTTCCCCCATGAGAAGGAGAAACCGATGAAGCGTTTGATCCCCGTGTTGATGCTTGCCATGTTCTCGACCGCCAGCCTGACCGCCTGCAACACGGTCGCCGGTGCCGGCAAGGACGTGCAGAAGGTCGGCGAAAAGGTCCAGGACAAGGCGCAGGACTGCAAGGACGGCAAGTGCTGATCCATGCATCCGATGCTTGAAGAAGAGCCGGCTTGATGCCGGCTTTTCTTTTTGCGTGTCCTGCTGATCAAAGCGGTGTGTTCATTGCGATGAACGGTGTAAAGCGCGATTAACCTCCTGCCCACGCGCTGCGAATGCCCGGTGCGCGATGCTGTTGGGGCGATGACCACACGGCATCGCAAGACAGTTCAAAGAAGAGGAGACAGCACATGAACAAGGACATCATTGCCGGCAAGTGGCAGCAGCTCAAGGGCAAGGCTCAGGCACGCTGGGGCGATCTGACCGATGACGTGTTCGATGTCGCCGAAGGTGACACCAAATATCTCGCCGGCAAGCTGCGCGAGCAGTACGGCTGGGACGAGAAGCGCGCCAACGACGAGATCCGTGATTTCGAGCGCACGCTGAACTGATCCATCGCCGCATCATGGGCGCTGGTCGTGCCATCCGGTGCGCCGCGTCTTCATCATGATGCGGATGCGCGGCGATCGCGCAACCTTGCACGCGGGCCTTCGGGTCCGCGTGTCTTCGTGCATGCGGACCCGGAGATGCGGGGTGGCCCGCTAGAATGGGCTTCCCCATTCGTTCCAGCCTGCATGGCCGCTCCCCGCCACAAGACCCGCATCCTGACCGGCATCACCACGACCGGCGCGCCCCACCTGGGCAACTACGTCGGGGCGATCCGCCCGGCCCTGGCCAGCGCACACTCCAACGATGCGGAGAATTTCTACTTCCTCGCCGATTATCACGCACTGGTGAAATGCGGCGATCCGGCGCGCGTGCAGCGATCGACGCTGGAGATCGCCGCGACCTGGTTGGCCTGCGGCCTGGATGTCGAAAAGAACTGGTTCTACCGCCAGAGCGACATCCCCGAGATCGCGGAACTCAATTGGTTGCTGACGTGCGTGGCGGGCAAGGGGTTGCTCAACCGCGCGCATGCCTACAAGGCCGCGGTCGACAAGAACCGTGCCGACGGCGAGGACGACGATGCCGGCATCAACGCCGGGCTCTTCATGTATCCGGTGTTGATGGCCGCCGACATCCTCATCTTCAACGCCGATCGCGTGCCGGTCGGCCGCGACCAGATGCAGCACATCGAGATGGCGCGCGACTTCGCCCAGCGTTTCAACCACCTCTACGGCGAGCCTGCCTCGGAACAGCACTTCGTGCTGCCGGAAGCGGTCATTGACGAAAACGTGGCGACCTTGCCCGGCCTGGATGGCCGCAAGATGTCCAAGAGTTACGACAACACGATCCCGTTGTTCGCGCCGCCGGGTGTCCTGAAGAAACTGGTGATGGGCATCGTCACCGATTCGCGCGCGCCGGGCGAGGCCAAGGACACCGAAGGCTCCGCGCTTTTCCAGCTCTACCAGGCGTTTGCCAGCGCCGAGGAAACCGCGGCGATGCGCGAAGCGTATGCCGAAGGCATCGGCTGGGGCGATGCCAAGCAGAAGCTGTTCGAGCGTATCGATGCCGAGGTCGCGCCGATGCGTGAGCGCTACGAATCCCTGATGGCGCGTCCGGCCGAGATCGAGGCAACCCTGCGCGACAACGCCCGGCGCTTGCGCGCGCAGCACGCAACGCCGCGTCTGCACGACTTGCGTGATGCGGTGGGCCTGCGCGACCTTTCCGTGGCGGCCGTCGATGCGAAAGCGGATGGGCGTGCGAGGGCAGGCCTTCCGGCGTTCAAGCAATACCGCGAAACCGACGGCAAGTTCTATTTCAAGCTGGGCGAAGCTGACCGCGTGCTGTTGCAGAGCGAGGGATACGATGCCCCGCGCGATGCCGGCCAAAAGGTTGCGGCGCTCAAGGCCGGACGGATCGATGAGGCCGCGCTCTCGTCCTGGCTTGCCGGAGATGCGACGCCTGCCGAGGTGCGCGAGGCCCTGGCCCGGATCGCCGAGGCCGAGGCGGCCAAGGCAGGCAAGCCGTGACCGGCACCGAGATCGCCGGGCTGCCGCTGCTGGCCCTGATCCTGTTCGCGCCATGGTTCGCCATCCTCTCCACGCTGTTCTGGTTCTACCCGCGCCAGCCACGCAATGCCGCGCGGCGCGGGTTCGACATCGTCGCCCTGCTGCTTTCGCTTGTGGGCTTCATCGCCGCACTGTATTGGGCGCACGGATATGCCGATCCCGGTCACCACCTCTGGCCGCAAGTGCTCGCCACCTCGGTCGGCTATGGCGTCTACCTGCTGGTGATGGTGCTCGCGTTCCTGCTGCGCAGGCGCTGGCTGGTGAGGTCGCTCCGTTGCTGAGCGCCTTCCTTGGCCACAAAGCGTGCGCACGTGCCTGGGCGCATGCGGATCATGCGGATTCGGTGCGCCGCTTCAAGCGAATCGCTGCCCGTCTCGATCGGACTGGGGCAGCGCATCGGCAAGATGGAACCCATCGAGCGCGCGGTCACGCGCGCCGACGAGGCGCTCTAGCGCGCCAAGCAGGGCGGGCGCAATCGCATCGAATGCAACAGGGCCTTGCCGCAGTCCGCAGCCTGAAGGCGGCTGGCTTCAATCCCAGTCGTTGGCGTGCGGGCCGAACGGCTTGCGTTGCTGGCGGATTACGCAGAAGCGATGCCCGCTTGGCGCTTCCATCACCCACCAGGTCTTGATCTTCTCGACCTTGCGCGCACCGAGCGTCACCAGGCGCTCGGCTTCCGCATCGACATCATCGCTCTCGATATCCAGGTGTACGCGCGAGGGATGCGTGACCTTCTGCAGCAGGATGATCGGTTCGTCCGCTTCGGTCGCGAGTTCCGCGTATTTGCCATCGCCCTCCGAATCGACGCTGTTGATGGGCTTGCCCAGCGCCTTCGACCAGAATTCGGCATGTGGGGCGAGGTCATCGACTTGGCAATCGATAACCAGCGAGGACAGTCGCGAGCGATGCGCCATCAATTCGGCCTTGCGAGATCGTCAAGCATTGCCTTGAGGAAACGCGCCGCCTCGCCGCCGGTCGCCGCGCGATGGTCGAAGGTCAGCGAGATGGGGATGCGCCGGTGCACTTCGATGCCGCCCATCACTGCGACCACGTCATGGCAGAGCTTGCCGGCACCGACGATCGCCACGCACGGCGGCACCACCACCGGCGTCGCGTACCGGCCGGCGAACATGCCGAAATTGCTCAAGCTGATGGTGTAGCCCATCAACTCGCCCTGCGGGATGGAACGATCCTCAACCTGCGCGCGCAGGCGCTTGATGCCGGCACGGATGCCTGCGCCATCGAGCATGTCTGCATTGCGCAACGCGGGCACGAACAGGCCATCATCGGTATCGACCGCGATGCCGAGATCGACGTGCGGATGCAGGGTGCGGGTGAGGTTCTTGCCGTCGAACCAGGCATTGAGCGCGGGCACATCCTTGCAGGCCGAGACAATGGCGCGCACCAGTCGTGCGGTGATGTCCTGCTTGCCGATCCATGCGTGCAGGTCGGCATCGTCCACCAGCGTCGTCGGCACGACTTGCGCATGCGCATCGGCCATGACCCGAGCCATGTTGCGGCGTACGCCCTTGAGTTGCTCGGGTTGGCCGCTCGCGCGGGTACCCGGCGGCTGCGTTCGCATCGGCTTGCCGGATTGCGAGAGCGTGCTGCGTTGCGGTTGCGTGTTCGCCTGGGTGTTCGCTTGTTGGTTTGATGGCGGCATCGGTGTGTCCACCGCGCGCTGGCGCGACGCGCTGCCGAGCTTCGCGCTGCCGTCGGCCGCGGCCTGCTTCACATCGCCCATGGTGACCGTGCCATCGGGGCCGCTCGCGCTTACCTGTGCGATGTCCACGCCCAGCTTGCGCGCCATCGCGCGCACCGCCGGCACCGCCTTGACGCCGCCGACGCTGCTCGCGGCCTCGCTGCGCACGCTGTCGCCGACCTGCATCGCGCCGACCACCGTGCCCGCATCCTGCTTCGCCTGCGCGTTGGCATTGGCGTCTTCCGGCTGCGGCTTGCCTTCGGCCTTGATCGCGCCGCCTTCGGTCGAGGCGACGACCTTGTCATCCGGTGCCGGATCCTGCGACCCGACCGAATGCCCGCCGCCGTGGTGATGGCCGGTGTCCTGGCCTTCGGCACGTTGCGGCATCGACATGTCCATCTCGAACTCGGCCAGCATGTGGCCGGTGACGATGACATCGCCCGCCGCACCGGCGAGTTTCAGTACCTTGCCGCTGACCGGCGAGGGCACGTCGACGACGGCCTTGGCGGTTTCCATCGAGACCAGGTTGTCGTCCAGCTTGACGATGTCGCCCTCCTTGACGTGCCATTCGACGATGGTCGCGTCCGGCAGGCCTTCGCCAAGGTCGGGGAGGTGGAAAGTCTTCTTGCTCATCGGGCATGTCCTTCGATCGATTCGATGTTGCGCGCGGTCACCCCGCCTTGCACGCCGTGTTGGTTTTCGGACCACCACCAGTCGGCCAGTTCGCGGTGCAGGGTCAACCGCTTGTCTGGATCCGCATCCAATTCCAGCGTGTCGTAATCGGCTTGCGCGGTGGCGGTGACGCCGTCGGCATCCACCGGGAACAACGCGTGCGGAATCCAGCCGCCGAGTCCATCCGCGCGCACGGTCCAGACAAACTGTGGCCCTTGGTCATCTGGTTCGCCCAGCCGCACCGGTTCGCCCGCACGCACTTGGATCGGCAGGCGTTTCGGCGCACGGTGCGCGGTGATGATGCGGGCGCTGTGCATCAGGCGTGTGCCATCGCGCGCCGGGCCGCGGCGACGATCTTGTCCACGCTCGGCAGGTACTTCATCTCGAGGCGGAACAGCGGGATGTGGGTGTCGTAGCCGGTGACGCGCTCGACCGGTGCCAAGAGGTCGAACAGGCACTCCTCGGCCACGCGTGCGGCGATCTCGGCACCGAATCCTGCGGTCTTCGCGGCCTCGTGCACGATCACGCAGCGCCCGGTCTTGGCGACGCTTTCGGCAATGGTGTCGAAGTCGAGCGGCTTGAGCGTGGCGACATCGATCACTTCCGCGCTGATGCCGTCCTTGGCCAACGCCTCGGCGGCTTCCAGCGTTTCCTTGACCTGCGCGCCCCAGGTGACCAACGTGATGTCGTCGCCGTCGCGCAGCACGTAGCAGACGTCGAGCGGCAGCGCCTCGCCATCATCCGGCACCAGCTCCTTGTACTGGCGATAGATGCGCTTGGGCTCCATGTAGATGACCGGGTCGGGATCGCGGATCGCGGCCAGCAGCAGCCCGTAGGCGCGTTGCGGCGATGAGGGCATCACCACGCGCAGACCGGGCACGTTGGTGAAGATCGACTCGTTGGCCTCGGAATGATGTTCCGGCGCGCGGATGCCGCCGCCCCAAGGCACGCGCAGCACCATCGGGCAGGTCAATCGGCCACGGGTGCGATAACGCATGCGCGCGGCGTGGCAGACGATGAAATCGACCATCGGGTACATGAAGCCGTCGAACTGCGCCTCGGCGACCGGCTTCATGCCCTGCGAAGCCATGCCCACGGTCAAGCCGGCGATCGTGGTCTCGTCCAGCGGCGTGTCCAGTACGCGTTCGTCGCCGAACTGCTGCTGCAGGCCGGCGGTGGCGCGGAATACGCCACCGTTGACGCCGACGTCCTCGCCCAGCACCACGACCGCATCGTCGTTGTGCATCTCGTAGGCAAGCGCCTGGGTGATCGCCTCGATAAGCGTGATCGGAGCCGGCGTGACGGGAGCAGGCGTGACGGGAGCGGGCGTGATCGGGGCGGGGGTGGTCGATGTTGCGTTGTCGTTCTTCGGGGTCGTGCTCATGCGCGGCGCTCCTTCGCGGCGGCGTCCAGGGCCATTGCGGCCTCGCGTTGGGCCAGCACGTCGGCCGGCATGTCGCCGTAGAGGTAATCAAACATCGCCTCGACCGGTTGCACGGGGGTCTCGAGGTAGGCGTTGATCTCGGCATCGACCACTTCGCCGCATTCCTTCAACCACGCCTCCTCCTGCGCCTCGCTCCACAGCTTGAGGTCGGTGAGGTATCTGCGCAGGCGGATGAAGGGTTCGCGCGTCCAGGCGTCCTTGACTTCCTCCTCGCCGCGGTAACGGCGGGCGTCGTCGGCAGTGGTGTGGTCGTGCAGGCGATAGGTCATGAATTCGATGACGCTGCCGCCTTCGCCCTTGCGCGCGCGCTCACCGGCGCGGCGCATCGCCTCGAGCACCGCGACCAGATCGTTGCCGTCGACTTGCGTGCAGTGCAGGCCACCGGCCAAACCCTTCTGCGCCAGCGTTTCCGCGCCGGTCTGCGCCTTGCGCGGCACCGAGATCGCCCAGCCGTTGTTGATCACGCACAGCACCAGCGGCAGCGAGTACGCGCCGGCGGAGTTCACCGCGGCGTAGAAATCGGTCTTCGACGAGCCACCATCGCCGCAGCAGGCCACGGCGATGCGATCCTGCTTGCGCAGCTTGAACGAGAGCGCCGCGCCGGCTGCCATCAGGCATTGGGTGGAAATCGGCACGCACCACGGATAGTCATTGCGCGGGATCTCGAAGTCGTTGCCGCGCTCGTCGCCGCCCCAGTACATCAGCACGTCGCGCGGCTTCACCCCGCGCATGAACTGCGCGCCGTACTCGCGATAGCTGGGGGCGAAGACATCGTCGGGCGACATCGATGCGCCGATCCCGACGTGCGTCGCCTCGTGGCCCAGGCTGGCGGCATAGGTGCCCAGCTTGCCGGTGCGCTGCAGGGCGATGGCCTTGCTGTCGAAGGTGCGCACGAACAGCATCCGCTTGAACAGCGGCACCAGCTTGCTCGGGTCCGCGACCGCTGGTGGCAAAGGCCCCGCGAGGCTGCCGTCGGGCTTGAGGTATTGCAGGTATTCGATCTCGAACTGGGCGGCCACGGTCATGCGATGCATCCGGTATCGGTCATGCATTCATGATAGCCAGTGCCTGCGAAGGTTCCGTTGCGCGCTGCGGCATGACATCGCCGCTGCGCCTTGATCCGGGTCAGCCCGCGAACGCAGGTCGCATGCGAGAATCCGCGCATGGGCATCGAGAACAATGAACGCGCGCTGGAAGCGGGCATCCATACGGACCTCGACGGGCGCATGACCTACGGCGGCTACCTGCAACTGGACCGCCTGCTGTCGGCGCAGCTGCCGCTGTCGCAGCCGCCGCACCACGACGAGATGTTGTTCATCATCCAGCACCAGACCAGCGAGTTGTGGATGAAGCTGCTGATCCACGAGCTGTCCGCCGCGGTGGATCATCTGCGCCACGACCGGGTCTGGCAATTCGGCAAGGTCGTTGCGCGTTGCAAGCGCGTGCTGGACCAGCTCACCAGCCAGTGGTCGGTGCTGGAGACGCTTACCCCCTCTGAATACATGCAGTTCCGCGAGGTGCTTGGGCCGTCAAGCGGGTTCCAGTCGTTGCAGTACCGCAGCATCGAATTCCTGCTCGGCAACAAGAACGCCGGCATGGTCAAGGTGTTCCGGCATGATGCGGCGGCGTTTGCTGCGCTCGATGCGGTGCTCGATGCGCCGAGCCTGTACGACGAATTCCTGCGCTATCTCGCGCGCTGGGGACATGCGGTGCCGACCGGACACACCGAACGCGACTGGTCGAAGCCGCATGTGCTCGACCGCGCGCTGCTGCCGGTGTTCGAGCGCATCTACGAGGACCCCGACCGCTACTGGCGCGAATACGCCCTGTGCGAGGACCTGGTCGATCTGGAGACGCAGTTCCAGCTCTGGCGCTTCCGCCACATGCGCACGGTGATGCGGATCATCGGCTTCAAGCGCGGCACCGGCGGTTCCTCGGGCGTGGATTTCCTGAAGCGCGCACTGGACCTGACCTTCTTCCCGGAACTGTTCGAGGTCCGCACCACCATCGGCCCCGAGCGCGGTTACGGCGAGGACGCGGGCGGGGACACGGCCACGCCGTGAACCCGGCGCTGCCGGCGGATTGGCGATGGGTCGGGCTGGTCCTGGCG
Organism: Pseudomonadota bacterium; assembly: GCA_023461075.1. Classification (GTDB taxonomy): domain Bacteria; phylum Pseudomonadota; class Gammaproteobacteria; order Xanthomonadales; family Xanthomonadaceae; genus Solilutibacter. The sequence goes on from JAEWNY010000052.1 coordinate 14,633, forward strand.
GTCGCGGTGCTGGGCTGGGCGGTGCGTCGCCTGCCCTGGCACAAGGTGCACGGCGATGCCGAGGCGCAACGCATCTTCGGCATCTTCATCGCCGTGGTGATCTGCCTGCGCGTACTCAACACGCAATCGGTGATGGGAATCAACCTGCACTTCCTCGGCGCCAGCATCGCAGCGCTGATGTTCGGCGCGCGCTTCGCCCTGGTCGCATTGGCGGCGGTGAGCGCGGCCTGGGCCGTGCTCGGCCGGGTCTGGCTGGGTTGGGGCTGGGACTTCCTGGCCAACGACGCGCTGCCGGTGGCGGTGACGATGGCGTTCGGCGGTCTCCTCAACCGTACCTTGCCGCCCCACCTCTTCATCTACATCATCGGCAACGCGTTCTTCGCCGCGTTCCTGGCGATGCTGGCCTCGGTGCTGGCCAAGGGTGCGATGACGCATGCGCTGGGGGGTGAAGCCATGCCGTACTTCATCGCGGCGATCCCGATGTCGTTCGGCGAAGCGTTCTTCACCGGCGGCACGATGGCGCTGGTCGTCGCCTATCGCCCGCAATGGTGCGCGACCTTCGATGACGCACGCTACCTCGGCAAGCGCGACTGAAGGCATTTCCGGCCAAATCCGGCCGTCGCGATGAACGCACCGCGAAGGCGACGCAAAGCCGCCGGCTGCTAGGATGCCGGCGAATCCCGAGGAAAACCGCTATCGCATGAATCCGAACGCCGAAGCCGCGCCGCGCCGCACCCTGGTCAATCGCATGCTCGATGCCGTCGAGCGCGTCGGCAACAAGTTGCCGGATCCGGCGGTGCTGTTCCTGCTGCTGATGTTCGCGGTGTGGGCGTTCTCGGCGTGGATGTCGACGATGAGCTTCGTCGAGATCGACCCGCGCACCGGCGAGGCGATCCAGATCCGCAACCTGCTCGCGGGCACCAGCCTGACCGCCTTCATGTCGACGATGGTCAACACCTTCGTCACCTTCCATCCGCTGGGCGTGGTGCTGGTGGCGATGCTGGGCCTGGGCGTGGCCGAGCACACCGGCTTCATCAACGCCGGCCTGCGCAAGCTGCTGTCGGTGACCCCGAGGATGCTGCTGACCCCGGTATTGATCGGCGTGGGCATCCTCAGCCACGTCGCGGTGGATGCCGGTTACGTGCTGGTGATCCCGCTGGGCGCGGTGATCTTCCATGCCGCAGGTCGCCATCCGCTGGCCGGCATCGCGGCCGCCTTCGCCGGCGTATCCGGCGGGTTCTCGGCCACCTTCATTCCTTCCAGCCTCGATCCATTGCTGGCCGGGCTGACCCAGGCCGGTGCGCACATCATCGACGAGTCGGTGGTGGTCAATCCGCTCAACAATTTCTACTTCACCACCGCGTCGAGCTTCCTGATCATGGCGTTGGGCTGGTTCCTCACCGACAAGGTGATCGAGCCGCGCCTCAAGCACACGCCGGTGGATGGCGATGCCAGCGAAATGCCGTCGATGGACGCGTTGAATCCGCGCGAGCGCAAGGGCCTTTGGCTGGCGCTGCTGGCGATGCTGGTCGCGGTCGTGCTGCTGGTGGTGACCGCGCTTCCGGCCGGCTCGCCGTGGCGGGTGCCGTTGGGCGCCGAAGCCAATGCCGGCGAGCTGCTGGTATCGGCCGCGCCGTTGATGCAGTCGATCGTGGCGCTGATCTTCGTCTTCTTCCTGGTGCCCGGCATCGTGTACGGCTATGTCGCCGGCACGGTGAAGTCGCATCGAGACATCATCGCCGGCATGACCAAGGCGATGAGCGGGCTGGGCTATTACATCGTGATGGCGTTCTTCGCCGCGCAGTTCATCTACGCCTTCGGCCAGAGCAACATGGGCGCGCTGTTCGCGATCAAGGGCGCGAACTGGCTGGAAGCCAGCGGACTGCCGATGGGCGCGACGATCGTCGGCATCGTGCTGCTGTCGGGCTTCGTCAACCTCTTGGTCGGCTCGGCCTCGGCCAAGTGGGCGCTGATCGGCGCGATCATGGTGCCGATGATGATGCAGCTCGGCGTCTCGCCGGACCTCACCCAGGCGGCGTATCGGGTGGGTGACTCCAGCACCAACATCATCACCCCGCTGCTGCCGTACTTTCCGCTGATCGTGGTGTTCTGCCAGCGCTACGTGAAGTCGGCCGGCATCGGCACGCTGTTGTCGATGATGTTGCCGTTCGCCATCACCATGCTGATCGTGTGGAGCGCGTTCTTGCTGCTGTTCTGGGGGCTGGGCCTGCCGCTGGGCGTCGGGTCCAGTTACCACTACGCGGGCGGCTGACGGCGCATTCATGCTCGATGACGGCTGCGGCGATTGACGCCGGGGCCGCGCTCGGTGATGCTCGCGTGTCGCCGGCAAGGGCGATCCCACATCTTTCATCGCAACACGGGGATACCGAATGAACACATCCGTGCCTGACAACGCCGCGGCCCGGCCTTCGGCCGCCACGCCACCGACGGGCGGCACGCAGCCACCCGCCTATTCGCAGCTGATGGGGCATCCCAAGCCGCTGTGGATGCTGTTCATGACCGAATTCTGGGAGCGCTTCGCGTTCTACGGCATGCGCTGGGCGCTGACGCTCTACATCGTCGCGCAGTTCTACAACGGTGATGCCTCCGGCGAGAAGCCTTCCTCCGAGTTGTACGGCGCCTACCTCGCGCTGGTGTACGCGGCGGCGATCTTCGGCGGCTACGTGGCCGACAAGCTGATCGGCTACCAGCGCGCGATCCTGCTCGGCGCGCTGATCATGGCGGCCGGCCTGTTCATGGTCTCGGTGCCCGAACTCAACATGTTCAAGCTGGGCCTGGCCACGGTGATCGTCGGCAACGGCCTGTTCAAGCCAATCATCTCGACGCTGGTGGGCAAGGTCTACGCGCAGGGCGACGAGCGCCGGGATTCGGGCTTCACCATCTTCTACATGGGCATCAACCTGGGCGCGATGATTGCCCCGATCCTGACCGGTTGGATGGCCGAGCGCATGTTCGGCGGCTCGCCCGACATGCCGGCCTACAAGGTGGTGTTCATCGCCGCCGGCATCGGCATGGTGATCAGCCTCATCTGGTTCTGGTTCGGTCGCCACCAGTTGAAGGGCGTCGGCCTGCCGCCGGTGGGTGGCGAAGGCCTGGGACGGGTGGCGATGGTGGCGATCGGTGCGTTGGTGGCGATCCCGGTGTTCTATTTCCTGCTCACCATCGACGCGAACCTGCTGCAGATCATCCTGATGGCGCTGTTCGTCATCCCGGCGGCGATGCTGCTGTTCGAAGGCGTGCGCGAAGGCAGCGTGGCCCGCGACATGGTGATTGCGATGCTGATCATCTTCGTGTTCAACGTCCTGTTCTGGATGTTCTTCGAGCAGGCCGGTGCCAGCTTCAACTTCCTCGCCCAGAACATCGTCAACCGCGACTTCGGCGACTGGACGTTCCCGGTCGGCTGGTTCCAGTCGGTCAACTCGGTGGCGATCATCACGCTGGCACCGGTGCTGGCTTGGTTGTGGGTGCGGATGGGCCGCAACAACCCGTCGATCCCGCGCAAGTTCGGCCTTGGCCTCATCTTCAACGGCCTAGCCTTCCTGCTGCTGGTATACGCACTCTCGCAGCTGGTCAACGATGCCGGCAAGATCCCGTTCTGGACGCTGTTCATGGTCTATGTGATCCAGTCGGTGGGCGAGTTGTGCCTCTCGCCGATCGGCCTGTCGATGACCACCAAGCTGGCGCCGGCGCGTTTGACCGGCCTGGCGATGGGCTGCTGGTTCCTGTCGATCGCGATCGGCAACAACCTGGCCGGCATCTTCGCCGGACGGGTCAGCGGCGAGGGTGGCATGACCGTGGCCTCGGCGCAGGCCGGCTACAACTTCGGCTTCTGGGCGCTGGTCGGCGCCGGCGTGCTGCTGTTCCTGATCGCGCCGCTGATCCAGAAACTGATGCATGGCGTGAAGTAATCCACCCGCGCATCGATGCAAGGCGACGGCCACTTCGGTGGCCGTCGTCGTTTGCGTGGCTGGTTTCGCGCCGGACTTCGCCCTAGCGCAATTCGGCCAGCGCGTCTTCCAGCTTGACCAGCAGCGCCTTCAATTGCGCCTGCTCGCCGGCGTCCAACCGCGAGAGCAGGGTGTGTTCGATGTCGAGCGCCAGCGGTGCGATCTGCGCGTACAGCCGGCGACCGGCGCGTGCCAGCGCCAGCACCGAGCGCCGGCGGTCGTCGCCATGGGTGTCGCGCTCGACGAGTTTCTTGTCCAGCAGCAGCGCCACCGCGCGGCTCACCGCGACCTTGTCCATCGCGGTGCGCTCGGCCACTTCATTCGCGGACAACCCGCTGTAGCGACCGAGCACTGCGACCACCCGCCATTCGGTGATGCCGATGCCGAAGCGCTCGGCATACACCTCGGCGATGGTCTGGCTGATCCGGTTCGACAGCAGCGACAGGCGGTAGGGCAGGAAGTGCTCGAGATCAAGCGTACCCACGTCGTTGGCGTCTTCGCGCCCGGGTTCGCGCCCCGGGGAGCCGACGCCTGCCGCCATCATTGCGTTTTTCACGCCCATACCGCACCGCAGCTTGATAATGGTTTCATTTGAAACTATAAAGGCGATCCCCGCAAGTGACCGAGAGAATCGCCATGCCGATGCAACGCGCCGTGATCGACCAGGACATCGGCATGACGCCGACCACCTTCGAAAACCCGATGGGCATCGCGGGCTTCGAGTTCGTCGAGTTCGCCGCGCCGAAGGGCGAGGGCGCACGCATGCGTGAATACCTTGAAGCCATGGGCTTCAGCGCGGTGGCCAGGCACAAGGACCGCGACATCACCCTGTTCCGCCAGGGCGGGATCAACTTCCTGCTCAACCAGACCGAGGATTCGTTCGCTTCGGACTTCGCCCATAAACACGGCCCGTCCGCCTGCGGCTTTGCCATCAACTTCAGCCTGCCCGCAGACGACGTGCTTGCGCACGTGACCGGCAACGGCGGCGAGGCGATCGACTTCAAGCCCGAAAGCAAGGCCGTGGATGCTCCAGTGATCAAGGGCATCGGCGATTGCATGCTGTACCTCGTCGATGCCAACAACACTGACCTGTACCAGGATTTCGAGCTGATCGAGGGTGCCGACCCGCATCCCAAGGGCTTCGGCCTGACCTTCATCGACCACCTGACCCACAACCTGTTCCTCGGCAACATGCAGAAGTGGTCGGACTATTACGAGAAGCTGTTCAACTTCCGCGAGATCCGCTACTTCGACATCAAGGGCGCCAAGACCGGCCTGCTGTCGAAGGCGATGACTGCGCCGGACGGCATCGTGCGCATTCCGCTCAACGAATCGAGCGACGAGAAATCGCAGATCAACGAATACCTGCGCGACTACAAGGGCGAGGGCATCCAGCACATCGCGCTGTTCACCAACGACATCTACGACACCATCGAGTCGATGCATGCGGCGGGCGTCAAGTTCCTGGACACGCCGGACACCTACTTCGACGTGATCGATGCGCGCGTGCCCGACCATGGCGAGGATGTCGAACGCCTGCGCCGGAATTCGATCCTGATCGATGCCGACCCGGCCACCAAGCAGCAGAAACTGCTGCAGATCTTCACCCAGAACGCGTTCGGGCCGATCTTCTTCGAGATCATCCAGCGCAAAGGCAACGAGGGCTTCGGCGAAGGCAATTTCCAGGCGTTGTTCGAATCGATCGAGCGCGACCAGATGAAACGCGGCGTGCTGTAAGGAGCGCACCATGGCCAACGAGGGCAATGTGATCCCGATGCCGCGCCACGACGGCGCACGCATCCGCCAGGCCGGCTACATGAGCGGCTTCGGCAACGAGTTCGCCACCGAGGCGTTGCCGGGCACCTTGCCGGAGGGCCGCAACTCGCCGCAGGTGGTCGCGCACGGGCTGTACGCGGAACAGATCAGCGGCACTGCCTTCACCGCGCCGCGCCACAGCAACCGCCGCAGCTGGCTGTACCGCATTCGCCCGGCGGCGATGCATGGCGAATTCAAGCTCTGGCACCACAACCACTTCCACAACGATTTCGGCGACGGCCCGGTCACGCCGGACCAGTTGCGCTGGAGCCCGCCGCCGATCCCCGGCGAGTCCTCCGAAAGCGTGCCCGTCGACTTCATCGATGGCCTGTTCACGCTGGCGGGCAATGGCGCGCCGAGCGCGGGGACCGGCATCGGCATCCATCTGTATGCCGCGAACGCATCGATGGAAGGCCGCTGGTTCTACGATGCCGATGGCGAAATGCTGATCGTGCCGCAACAGGGACGATTGGTGATCGCCACCGAACTCGGCGTGCTGGAAGTGGAGCCGCAGGAGATCGCGGTGATCCCGCGTGGCGTCCGCTTCAGCGTCGGGCTGCCGGACGGCGCCTCGCGTGGCTATGTCTGCGAGAACTTCGGCGCCTTCCTGCGCATCCCGGACCTGGGGCCGATCGGCAGCAACGGTCTGGCCAACCCGCGCGATTTCCTGACGCCCTGCGCTTCCTATGAGGATGTCGAAGGCGAGTTCGAACTCGTCGCCAAGTTCCAGGGCCACCTTTGGCGCGCCGACATCGGTCATTCGCCGCTGGATGTCGTCGGCTGGCACGGCAACCACGTGCCGTACAAATACGATCTGCGCACCTTCAACACGATCGGTTCGATCAGCTTCGACCATCCCGATCCGTCGATTTTCCTGGTGCTGACCTCGCCCACCGACACGCCCGGCGTCGGCAACCTCGACTTCGTGATCTTCGGTCCGCGCATCCTCGCGATGCAGGACACGTTCCGGCCGCCGTGGTTCCATCGCAACATCGCCAGCGAATGCATGGGGCTGATCACCGGCGAATACGACGCCAAGGCCGAAGGCTTCGCGCCGGGCGGTGCCTCGATCCACAACTGCATGACCGGGCACGGACCCGATGCGGAGACGTTCGAGAAGGCGTCCAGCGCCGACACCTCAAAGCCGAGCTACATCAAGGACACCATGGCCTTCATGTTCGAATCGCGCAGCGTCATCCGGCCGACCGCGCAGGCGCTCGATGCCGGCCATCGCCAGCGCGATTACCAGGCGTGTTGGGCCGGCTTGCGCAGTCATTTCGATCCGGGCAAGTGAGCCGCGGCGCGGGCTGAGCCGAAGCCCGGCCGATGTCGGCCGAACCGTTATTCACGGATCGATCAGCGATGTCGGTGCCGCCTTCATGCGCCGGCGCGCAAGGTTGCAGGCCTTCCCCGCAGCAAGGAATGACCGATGCGACATCCAGCCATGCCCGCGCGACTTGCCTTGGGTCTCGCGCTGACGGCCGCGCTCGCGGCCTGCACGGCCCCGGCCCCCGACCCGGCGCCCGCGGGTGGTGCATCCTCCGCATCCGATGCGACGGCCGATGCCGCACCCTCGGCGAACGATGCCGCTCCTCCGCCGGTGACGCCCGCGCCGGAGCCTGCGATGCCGCCCTCCGACACGCCGGATGGCGATCGCGATCTGGGCAAATGGGTGGGTTATGGCGACCTGGCATTCGGAATGGACGAGGCCGACGCACGCAAGGCCTGGGGCGGCGAGCTCAACAGCTATGAGTTCGAGGACAAGAAATCCTGCTTCCACCTGTGGCCGAAGGGCCAGAAGAACAGCGCGCAGCTCGCCTTCATGTTCGTCGACGGCAAGTTCGCCCGCTACAGCAGCGAAAGCCCGGTGCTGCTCGCGCCCGGGGGCGGCAGGATCGGCATGACCGGCGCGGACATCGACAAGTTGTATTCGGGCAGGATCGAGCGCCAGCCGCACAAGTACACCGATGGCGAATATCTGCGCATCAAGAACGGCGAGAACGTGTTGATCTTCGAGACCGATGCCAAGGGCGATGCCGGCAAGGTCGGCGAATGGCGCGTCGGGCGCACGCCGGCCATCGATTACGTGGAAGGTTGCGCCTGAGCCAGCCGTGGCCGACATGGACGATGCGACCTTGCCTAGGCGACGTCGCGCCGCATCTGCACCACGTTGCCATGTCCAGCGGCCTCCGCTTCGGCTGAGCCCAGCGGGGGGAACAGCATCGCCAGCTCCCTCTCCATCCGCGGCAGGTGGAGTTCCGGCAAGGTGGACTTGAGTCGTTCGGCGATGCGTGCGGCCATGCTCGGCTTGGTCGCCTCGCACAGGTGGCGCAACGCCATCAGCAAGTGCTCGACCAGTTCGTGCGGGTCCGCGCTGGTCTGGATGTCGACCGCCAGCGCGCTCGATTCCATGCTGCGCTGGAGTTGCAGCATGTCCAGCATGTACATCTTGCAGGCCGCCAGAGAACGCCGGCTGGCGTTGGGTATGGGTGCATCAGCCGATGTTGTCGGCGACTCCATCGCTGGGCTGTCGATCGAGGTGGCCGCCGCTTGCGATGGTGGCGATGCGAGTGGCGGCGATGCGGTGCGCGTCGCCGCGTGACTCTCGTCCGAGCGATTGCCGAGCAGCTGGCCTAGTCCAAAGCCCTTCCGCTGCGAGGCAGCCGGAGTCGCATTGGTGACGCTCTCGGACAGGAAGCCCTGCGCCTGCAGCAGTTGCATCGACTCGATGCAGTCGGGGCCGAGCATCCGCACGATGTCGTCGCGGCTGCGGCGACCATCGCACAGGATCAGGATCCGGCGTTCGGCCTGGCTCAGGGACTGGCTGTTGCCTGCCAGCAACTCGCGGGCCTTCGGCGTCTTGTGGAGACTCATCGATCATCAGCGCGTCGGTGCGGGTCGCGGGCAGAATCGCTGCGCGAGATGAAACGACGGTGACAGCCAAATGACGCCGCAACTGCCCGCTTGCGAGGGCCGAGGCCCGGCCTCAGTCGGTCGCGGCCTCGTCCATCACTTCGCCTTCCTCGACCGATTCGGAGGTGGCGCCGGGCGGTGGTGGCGGCGGATCGTCCTGGGCAAGACTGAGCGCCGCCTTCGCCATCATGTGTGCGCTCACCGGCGCGGTCAGGAACAGGAACACGGTGATCAGGAGCTCGCGCGGATGCAGGCCGTTGCCGACCATCGCGTGATAGCCGATCGAGGCGAACAGGATGCAGCCGACGCCCAGCGTGCTGGCCTTGGTCGGGCCGTGGATGCGCTGGAAGAACGTCGGCAGCTTGATCAGCGCAAAGGCACCCAGCACGGTGAAGAAACAGCCCACCGCGAGCATGGCGACGACGAGGACTTCGGCCAGGGTGTTCATTCGACGATGTCCCGGCGCACCACGTACTTGGACAGCACAACGGTGCCGAAGAAGCCCAGCATCGCGATGATCAGCGCCGCCTCGAAGTAGATCTCGCTCTTGAGGTACATGCCGAACAGCATCAATTGGGCAATGGTGCTGACGTAGAGCGTGTCGAGCGCCAGGATGCGGTCGGGTGCGCCGGGTCCGCGCAGCAGGCGCCAGGTGGCCAGCAGCATCGCGGCGCCGACAACGAACAGGCCGATGACGATCGCGGTTTCCATCATGGGAACAGTTTCCTCAGCGGCGCCTCGTAGCGTTGCTTGATTTCGGCGATGAGTGCCTCCGGGTCTTCGGTACTGAGGCAATGGATGAGCAGGTGCCTGCGGTCGGGGGAGAGCTCGGATGTCACGGTGCCCGGCGTCAGCGTGATGATGCTGGCGAGCGCCGAGATGCCGTGGATGTTGGTGAGGTCCAGCGGCACCCAGATGAATTGCGATTGCAGCCGGTCGCGCGGTCCCAGCACCTGCCGGGCCACGGTCAGGTTGGCCCGCAGGATGTCCCAGAGCAGGTGCACGACGAGGCCCGGGATGTGGCGCAGCTGTCCCATGCGGGCGAACTCGCGCTCCAGCCGCGCCGCGATCAACGGCATGACGATCGCCAGCACAAGCGCCATCAGGAAATTGGCGACATCCACCGATTGCGACATCAGCATCCAGAACAGGAAGACCGTGAGGCTCTGCGGGATCGAGGGCAGGAAGCGACGCCTCATCGCGCATGCTCCCGCAGCAGCGGCAGGGTCTCGCGCACACTCTGGATGTATTGCTCAGCGTCCAGCAACTGGTCGGTCGTCGCCCGCGCGTAGGCCAGCACTGGCTCGGCCGCCACCGTCATCGCGATGCCATAGCCCAGCAGCATCACGACCGCGCCGATCTCCAGCCGGCGTAACGGCGGCACCTCGGCGGCCGGCAGTTGCTGCTCGACGCGCCAGAACAATCGCGTGCCGATCCGCGCCAGACCCATGATGGTGAGCAGGCTGCTGGCCAGCACCGCCGCCCATACCCAGCCGATGCGCTCGCTGTCCACGCCCATCAGCAGGGCGACCTTGCCGATGAAGCCCGACAGTGGCGGCAGGCCGGCCACCGATACCGCGGCGACGAGGTAAAGCACGCCGAGCAGGGTCTTGTTGGCGATCGGTGCCACCACGCGCAGCAACTCGCCGGTATCGCCGCGCACGCGCAGGATCAGGTCGGCCAGCAGGAACAGCGCCGCGGTCACGAATACGCTGTGCGGCAGGTAATACAGGCCGGCGGCAATGGTCCGCGGCGAGTGCAGGGCGATGGCGATGAACAGCGTGCCCGCCGAAAGCATCACCAGATAGGCCACCGCCACCCGCAGGCGCTCGGCGCCCATCACGCCCAGCGCAGCCAGGAAAGCGGTCGCGATGCCTGCCGGCAGCAGCCATCCCCAGGCCATCCCCGCGAACGGTCCTGCGGCATCGCCGAACAACAGCGTGCCCACGCGCAGCACCGCGTAGATGCCGACCTTGGTCATGATGGTGAATAGTGCGGCCACCGCCGCAGGCGCGCGCGAATAGGCGTCCGGCAACCAGGTGTAGAGCGGCATCAATGCTGCCTTGGCGCAGAACACCAGCAGCAGCAGGCCGCCGCCGATCCGGATCACCAGCGCCTGTTCCGGCGTGGCCTGGGCGATGCGCGCGGCCATTTCCGCCATATTGAGCGTGCCCAGCACGCCGTAGACCAGCGCCAGCGCGACCAGGAACAGCGTCGAGGCGGCGATGTTGAAGACGACATAGTGCATGCCGGCCTTCAGGCGCGGACCGCGCGCACCCGACAGCAGCAAGCCGTATGAGGCGATCAGCAGCACTTCGAAGAACACGAACAGGTTGAACACGTCGCCGGTCAGGAACGCGCCGTTCAGGCCTGCCAGCTGCATCTGGAACAACGTGTGGAAATGCGGTGCGCGCCGGTCCCAGCCGGCGCAGGCATGCAACAGGCAGGGGATCGCGAGCAGGGTGGTGACGAGTACCATCAACGCGCCAAGCCGGTCGAGCATCAGCACGATGCCGAGGCGTGAAGGCCAATCGCCGAGCAGGTAGACATCGATGCCGCCCTGCGACGCGCGCATCACCAGCCCGATCGACACCAGCAACAACGCGGCCATGCCGATCCACGCGCCGATCCGCAGCACGCGGACCTCATGGCGGCGCTCGAGCAGCAGCAACAGCGCGCCGGTCACGAGCGGCACCAGGATCGCGGCAAGCGGAAGGTGCTGCATCATGCGCCGCCCCCAAAGCCGTCATCTTCGGCACCATCGACATGGTCGCTGTGCAGGTCGCCGTGTTCGCGCATCGCCACCACCACGGTCACTGCGGTCATCGCGAAGGCAATCACTATTGCGGTCAGCACCAGCGCCTGCGGCAATGGATCGGCATGGTTGGCCAGGGTCGGCGCGAGGCCGTCCTTGAGGATCGGCGGCTTGCCCACCACCAGCCGTCCCGACGAGAAGATCAGCAGGTTGGTGGCGTAGGACAGGAGGGTGAGGCCGAGGATCACGTCGAAGGTGCGTGAACGCAGCAGCAGGTAGATGCCGCCGCCGGCCAGCACGCCGATCGCCAGGGCGAGCGCAAGTTCCATCAGCCGGCCCCCCGCGGCGTGCGTTGCTTGACCGTGCCCATCGTCGAGAGCATCAGCAACGCGCCGGCGAACACCACCATGTAGACGCCGATGTCGAACACCAGCGCGCTGGCGAGCGAGAGCTTGCCGATCACCGGCAGCGACAACTCGACATAGCCGCTGGTCAGGAACGGATAACCGAAGGCCAGCGAGCCCAGCCCGCCCAGCACGGCGACCAGCAGGCCGAATCCGATGCCGCGCAGGTAATCGAAGCCGAAGGTCGCCTCCACCGATCGCGCGCCCTGCAGCACGTACTTGATCAGCACCGG
>JAEWNY010000053.1 GCA_023461075.1 Pseudomonadota bacterium
CGCATTGCCGCCGAAGACCTGCGCGAACGCCGGCGATGACGCATCCGCCATCGTCATGCCGAGCGTTTCCAGCATCTCCCGCGACACCGCGATCACCCGCGGCGCGGCGACCGGCGTCGGCGAAACCTGCGACCACGCGGCGCCCTGCACCTGGCGCACGAAGTTGCGCGGCTCGGGATCGCCCGGCAATGATGCGGTGAATCGGTTGTCGAACGTCAGCTGCATGGGAAGGTGATGAGGCCGGCCGCCTGCGATAACAAGCGTAGAATGACCCTCCATTCGTTTGCGCCATGCGCAGGAGTCCGCCATGAGCGCAGAAAACGCCAGCCCGCAAGCATCGCCCGGTTTCGCCGACCTTGGCCTGCCCGATACGTTGCTGAAGGCGCTGGTCGAAGTCGGTTACGAAACGCCCTCGCCGATCCAGGCCGCGACCATCCCACCACTGCTCGCCGGCCGCGACGTGCTGGGCCAGGCGCAGACCGGCACCGGCAAGACCGCTGCCTTCGCACTGCCGATCCTGGCCGACATCGATCCGAATCTCGCCGCACCGCAGGCGCTGGTGCTGGCACCGACCCGCGAGCTGGCCATCCAGGTCAGCGAGGCCTTCCAGAAGTACGCGCACCACTTGCCCGGCTTCCACGTGCTGCCGATCTACGGCGGCCAGAGCTACACGCCGCAGTTGCAGGCGCTGCGCCGGGGCGTGCAGGTGGTGGTCGGCACCCCCGGCCGCGTCATCGACCACCTGACCCGCGGCTCGCTGGACCTGTCGAAGCTGAAGACACTGGTGCTGGACGAGGCCGACGAAATGCTGCGGATGGGTTTCGTCGATGACGTCGAGGCGGTGGTGCAGAAATGTCCGGCCGATCGCCGCATCGCGTTGTTCTCGGCGACGATGCCGGCGCCGATCAAGCGCATCGCCCAGACCTACCTGCGCGATCCGGTCGAGGTGGCGATCAAGGCGACCACCACCACCGGTGAGAACATCCGCCAGCGCTACTGGCTGGTCAGCGGCCTGCAGAAACTCGATGCGATCACCCGCATCCTGGAGGCCGAACCGTTCGACGCGATGATCGTGTTCGCGCGCACCAAGCTCGGCACCGAGGAACTGGCCGAGAAACTGTCCGCGCGTGGCATTGCCGCTGCCGCGATCAATGGCGACATGGAGCAGAAGTCGCGCGAGCGCACCATCCAGCGGCTCAAGGATGGCCAGCTCGACGTGCTGGTCGCCACCGACGTCGCCGCTCGCGGGCTGGACGTCGAACGCATCACCCATGTCCTGAACTACGACATCCCCTACGACACCGAGAGCTACGTGCATCGCATCGGTCGCACCGGGCGTGCCGGGCGCAAGGGCGAGGCGATCCTGTTCGTCACCCCACGCGAACGCGGCATGTTGCGGGCGATCGAGCGCGCAACCCGCCAGCCGATCGAGCCGATGCAGCTGCCGACCGCGCAGGACGTCAACCAGCAGCGCATCACCCGTTTCCGCGACCGCATCAGCGCCGCGCTCGATGGCGCCGATACCGGCCGCTTCCGCGAGTTGCTGGAAGCCTACGAGAACGAGGCGAACGTGCCGATGGCCGAGATCGCCGCCGCGCTGGCGCAGATGGTGCAAGGCGACACGCCATTGTTCCTGCGCGACGATCCGCCTCCTGCACCGCCTCGCGAGCGGCCCGAGCGCCGCGAGCGACCCGGCCGTGACGATGGCTACGCACCGAAATCGCAGGACGGCGAACGCGGCGCGAGGCCGCCTCGTGCGGCAAGCGAGGGCGACATGCCGATGCAGACCTACCGCATCGAGGTCGGCCACGAGCATCGCGTCAAGCCGGGCAACATCGTCGGCGCGATCGCCAATGAGGCGGAACTGGAAGCGCGCTACATCGGCCGCGTCGACATCCGCGACGACTACACCCTGGTCGACCTGCCCGAAGGCATGCCGGCGGACCTGCTGCAATACCTGCAGAACGTGCGCGTGGCCGGCCGGCCCATCCGCATGAAGCTGGCCAGCGATGCCGACCTCGATGCACCCGCACGCAAGCCGCGTTTCGCCGGCAAGACGCGACTGGACAACGACGGCAACGAGCGTCCACGCAAGCCCGGCGGCTTCAAGCCTGACGGGTTCAAGCCCGACGGCTTCAAGGGCAAGCCCGGCGGCGCCAAGCGCGGCTTCGACAAGCCGCGTGGCCCTCGCAAGCCGGGTTGATTCGCGGCCGAACAAAGCTCGTTTCCCGGCGATGACGGCTACGGCCTGTGACGTCCTCATCATCGGCGGTGGCGCGGCCGGGCTGATGTGTGCGCTCACCGCCGGCCAGCGCGGGCGGCGCGTGGTGATCGTCGAGCACGCCGAGCGCTGCGGCAAGAAGATCCTGATGAGCGGCGGTGGCCGCTGCAACTTCACCAACACCGGCACCACGCCGGCGCAATTCCTCTCGGCCAACCCGCATTTCTGCAAATCGGCGCTGGCGCGCTACACGCCGGCCGATTTCATCGAGATGGTCGAGCGCCACGGCATTGCGTATCACGAGAAAGAGCTGGGCCAGCTCTTCTGCGACGAGTCGTCCAGGCAGATCGTGCGCATGCTGCTGGACGAATGCGAGTGGGCCGGCGTCCGGATCGAGACCGGCTGCAGCATCGAATCCGTAGAGCACACGGATGCGGGTTTCGATATCCGAACCACGCGCGGTGCGTTTTCGGCGGCATCGCTGGTGATCGCCAGCGGCGG
>JAEWNY010000054.1 GCA_023461075.1 Pseudomonadota bacterium
TCGTACTTCCCCATCAGCCACTGGTTGATGCCGTAGGCCAGCATCATGCCCAGCATCACGCCCACTGTGACGATGATGAAGTTCTCGGCTTGGAAATAACGCAGGATCTGCCCGCGCGTCGCGCCCAGTGCACGCCGCACGCCGATCTGCTTCGTGCGTTGCTGCACCCAGAAGCTGGCCAATCCGCCAATACCGAATGCCGTGATCAACAGCAGCAGCATGCTGACCACCACCAGGAGCCATGTGACGGCTCGATCCCGACTGTAATAGCGGCTGCGCATTTCCTGTAGCGTGCGCTGGGCGTTGATGATGCGATTGGAGTCGAGGCGGTTCAGGGAATCCACCCCTGCCTTGAGGACCGACGCCCGCTGCTGCGGTGTAGTGCGTAGCACGTACCAGCTCATGTCGGAGGTCACCGGGATGAACAAGCTGGAGTATGTGTTAGCCGGATCGCCGCCCGGCTGGCCTCCGGGCGCCAGCATGTTCCCAGTGATACCCACGATCCGGCTTCCGCCTTCGCCCATGCCGTACACGGTCTTGCCGAGCGCCGACTCGCCCGGGAACAGTTTCTCGGCAAGGTCTTCGGTGACGACCATCAACGGAAACTTGACGGTACCGCCACCGAACACCACCTCCGCCGGCTGGTATTCGCTCTCTGTGAACCACCGCCCTTGTTTCAGCTTGAGCCCTGACGCCTGAAGGAATCGGGGATCTGCCGTCACCATGTTGGTCGTCAGCGTTGGATCCTGCTGATCTTCCTTCAGGCTGAGGGACGTGTTCCAGGAGTTGGAGGCGAAGGGAAACTGGCCGACGCTGATGGCGGATTCCACACCGACCACCGCCCGCAGCGCCGCGAGATCCTCGGCTATGCGCACGCCAGCCTTCGTTTCCGGGTTCAGTCCAATGCTTTCGATCATGACCAAGCGATCCTCGTCAATGCCGCTGGGCTGCAGCATTCGCGAGACCCGGTCGCCGATCACGAAGATCGCATTGCAGAGGATGGCGCAGGCAATCGCTATCTGCAGGACAATGAGTGCCACTGCGGTCTTGTGGCGTTGCAGCGCGGACACTATGGGATAGCTGGGCATGGCGGGCCTCACTGCGACTTGAGCTGGATGGCGGGGGGAATACGGGCGGCGCGCCACGCAGGCAGCCAGCCGGCAAGCAGGCTGGCTACGATGGCAAGCGCGAACGTAGCGAGCAGCATCCCGGGGTCCATGCGTGCCAGCTGCGCGTAATCGTCAGGTTGCCTGCGTACAAGCCACAGCCCGATCCACGCAAGTGCCAAGCCGAGGGCTCCGCCAACCAGTCCGATCATTCCGGCCTCTACGAGGCACTGGATGAAGATCGCGCGACGCGGCGCACCAAGCGCCCGACGGACACCGTAGTCTCCACTGCGTCGAAGGAACTTCGCCAGCATCAGCCCGATGGTGTTGAGCAGGCATACGAGAAGGAAGCCGAACGCCAGCCACATCTGCAGCTTGACGTCTCCGGGCACGACCTTCCGGTAGTCCAGCCAGCCCATCAGGTCATGGAGCCGGACATTGGGCGGCAGTCCGAACCTTCCCGCCTCACGCTGCGTACGCGAATAATCTTCCAGATAACTGAGATAGGCGGGGGCATCGGCCGGCGACGCGAGTTCCACCCAGTACTGCAGCCACGCGCAGGGAGCATTCAGTGCCCTGGGCCCCTCGTCGGACTGAGGCGGGCGTCCCCAGCAGTTCATGCCACCCTGGGTATCGAACCGTAGCTCGCGCGAAGTGTTGTAGGGGAGAAACAGCGCCTCGACACTCGAATACCGTTCCGTGCTCATGTCGTAGAAGCGGGGAACGGGCTCGAACGCACCCAGCACACCGATGATGCGGAAGTCCTTGCCTTGCAACTGCAACGTCCTGCCCAGCGCGGGCTGCGATCCGAATACCTTCTCACGCAGTTTCTGCGAGATGACCACCACGCGCGCATGCATGTCGTCGTCTTCGCGGGACCATGCCTTTCCTTCGGCAACGGGAACATTGAACATCGGGAAGAAGTCTGCGGATGCGTAGCGCGCACTGAGCATCATCGGGCGCTTGCTGCTCCCGGCAAGCGTTGCGATGACGTTCCCGGCGGTCATGATCGCTTGGTGCTTGCCCCTGGCTTGCCGTAGAAGCTCTTCAGCATCGAATCGCGTCCATTGGTCAGGAGGGTCGTCGCCTGGCTTCACCCCTGCAGCACCGCGCGGATCGATCTGTGGGTAGAAGAGACGGGTGCTCTTTTCCGGAAGCGGATCGCCGGAAAGAACGTGATAAACGGTCAGAGTGGTCATCGTGGCGCCGATCCCCATCGCGATCGCCAGCACCATCACGATAGTTAGCCCGCGGTTGCGCCTGAGACTCCTGATGGCCAAGTCGAGGTAGTAGGCAAACATGTCAGGCCCTCGCTTCCGGCTGGGACGTGGACACACGGGCAAGCGGCGACACCTGGCTGATGTCGGTGGCGATGCCGTCCACGATGTGCACGTTGCGCTGCGCGCGCGCCGCAAGTTCCGGGTCGTGGGTGACCATCACGATCGTGGTGCCGGTGGCGTTGATTTCCTCCAGCAACTCCATGATGCCGCGCGCCATCTGCGAATCCAGGTTGCCGGTGGGTTCGTCCGCCAGCAACAGACGCGGGCTGCCGGCCAACGCCCGCGCTATCGCCGCACGCTGTTGCTGCCCGCCCGAAAGTTCCGCCGGGTAGTGCTTCATCCGCGAACCCAGCCCGACATCGGACAGCGCCTTCTCGATGCGTTCTTTCCTTTCCGCCGCGGACATGCCCCGATAGCGCAGCGGTACATCCACGTTGTCGAACAGGTTGAGATCGGGAATCAGGTTGAAGCTCTGGAAGATGAAGCCGATCTTCTGGTTGCGCAGGCGCGATCGCGCGTCATCGGACAGCCCGCGCACGTCCTGGCCGTCCAGCTTGTAGGTGCCGTCGCTGAATTCCTCAAGCAATCCGGCGATGTTGAGGAAGGTGGTCTTGCCCGAGCCCGACGGGCCGGTGACGGCGACGAACTCGCCCTCGTTGACCTGCAGGTCCAGCGCACGCAGCGCGTGGGTTTCCACCAGTTCGGTGCGGTAGATCTTGGTGACCTGTGACATCTGGAGCATGGGGCTCTCCTGGGTAGGGAATCAGTGGATGCGGATGCGCTGATCGGGCTTGAAATCTTCCGCGCCGGAGACGATGATCCGGTCGCCGGCTTTCAGGCCTGACCGGATTTCGATGCCATTGAGGCTCGCGGCGCCGGTTTGCACGGGCCGACGGATCGCGACATCGTCTTGCACGACCCAAGCGAAGCCAGCACCCATGTCGAGCGAGGGTCCCCGCTCCGTCATCAGGACGTTGCGGCGCGTATCGAGCAGGATGCGCGCCGACATGCGCTGGTTCTGGCGAAGCTCCGGTGGTTGCTGCCCGGGGGCGAACCGTATGCGTGCGCTGACTTCACCATTCACCACCTCCGGCGAAACCGCGGCTACATTGGCCTGCACTGTGCGGTTGTTCGATGTGAGCTGCGCCGGCATGCCGATCGCGAGATCACGCGCGAAACTTTCGGGCACCTTGATCTCGACCTCAAGCCGCGTGAGATCCACCACGCTCAGAACAGGTGCGTTGATCGCCACGTTCTGGCGTGGGCTGACGAACACCTGGCCCACCTGTCCATCGAACGGCGCACGGATGCTCAAGGCATCGATCTGTCGGAGCAGTTCATTCACGACCGCACGCTGGCGCTCAGCGAGCGACACCTTGTTGCGTGCATCCAGCCCCGCGGCAGCCCCCTGAAGCCCCGCATCTTCCTGCGCGTGGCTCAGGCCGATCGCGGCTTTCTTCACCGTGTCCTGGGCGCGGGCGAGATCGACCTGCGGCACGGCGCCCCCGTCGAAGCCACGCTGGAAGCGCTGAAGCTCACGGTTGGCGCTGAGTTGTTCGACGCGCGCCTGGTCAAGCAGCTTGCGCGCGTTCGAGCGTGCCAGCCGGGCATCGAGAGCGGAACGCCGGGCTTCGCCTTCGAGACTGGCCAAGGTCGCGGTCTCTTGTGCCAGCCGGCTACGCAGTTCGGGACTGTCCACCTCGGCGAGCACGTCCCCGGCCTTTACCGCATCGCCTGCGACAACTTTTAGGTCAACGGTACCGGCACTGATGGCATAAAGGGTTGGGCTGTTCGCGGCGATGACACGGCCATCGGCGGCGATATCGCGGACCAGGTCGCCTCTTGTCACCTCCGCGATGCGTAGGCGATCAATGGAAACTGACTGCGACCCCGACAGCCAGCTGCGACCCAGCCATCCCATGCAGACGATGGCGAGGAGTACCGAGGCGATGAAGACGGCAGGACGTCTCCACCGAAGGCGGTTCACTTCATTCACAGGTCTTCTTACATCCTGCGCTCTGGTATCCCGGATGGCCATTCAATTCGTCGTGTCAGTTCCCATCCTGAGAAGCGCAAGACGCGTGCCAATCGCAAATGGTTGAAAAACCTGGGGTTTAGTGCGTCGGGAAGTGTCCGAGGACACTCTGGCGTGTCCGGCGGACGCTCGTAATCTGGACTCTTGTAGCGAGATTCCTCGCTGTACGCTTGCGGCCCGAAGCAGTCTTATCGCGTCCCCGTACCCTCACCCTATGCCTGAACCGACGCAGCGCTACACTTGGAATGCAGGGCTCGCTTGTGAGGCCATCAAGAGGTGTTCAGTGCAACGACCGCCCCTTCGCCGCATCGTAATCCTGACTGCCTTGCTCGTCGGCGCCTTCGCTTCGATGCCGGGCTTGGCACAGACCACCTTGCGATATTCGGACCATGAGTCGCTTGGCAATATGCGAACGTCGGTCATCAGGGCATTTCTTGATGACGTGGAGAAGCGCTCAGCTGGCCGTCTCCGGCTGGATCTGCACTGGGGCGGCGATATCGCATCGGGCTATAACGCACTGGCGACCTAGTCGACGGGAAGCCAGACCGACATCGCCGTCATCGTCCCCGAATACAGCGACAAGTTGCTTCCGCTCCACCAGATATTCAAAGGCTTCCTAACGGGCCGTCGGGTGCTAATCAGGTGCATTTCCTGAGGCAGACCTACGCGCGGATACCGGAATTCGAGGCTGAACTCCGGAAGAACAACGTGATGCCGATCCTCATTGCAACGGGGTATCCGGTAGGGTTCTTCTCATCACGGCCGATGCATGACCTGGAGGCGCTGAGGGGGCAGCGCTGGAGGACCGCCAGCTATTGGCACCGAGACTTACTGACCCACTACGGCGCGGTCCCCGTCACCATGCCTTGGGGACCCGAAGTCGCCTCGGCGCTCGGCGACGGGCGTCTTGACGGCCTGATGGTCAACATCGACAGCGCCTTCGACCTCGGTGTGCCGACCGCATCAAACAGCCTGATTTCCAAACGGCTCTGGCTGGGCATGTCTATATCGTTGCCATGAAGCGCGGCGCATGGGATCGCCTCTCCGACGCGGACCGCAAGGCTTTCAGGCGGGCCGCGGACAAGGCCTATCGCACGATGGGCGCCACGATGAACCATCACTTTGACGAGATGACGTCATTGCTGGCGCAGCAAGGCGGCAGCTCCCGGCTGTTGACGACTGCGGAGTTCGATAACTTCGCACAAGCCAGCCGGGTCAGCGAAGTTCAAGACGCATGGGCGCAGTCGCACGCCACTCAACATGAGATCGCGGCTATATCGGTGCTCGCGCGCGTACGTGAACTTTGGCGGCGGGCAATGGCTCGGGAGAGATAGTGGCCGTGGCGCGCCCCGAAGAGGACGTAGCCAAACTATCAACGAATTACAGTGCCTTTATGTTCGGCAGCATGTTTTTACAGTCGACTACATAATTGGTCTGTAAAACGAACGCGGCGGGTGCTATCACTGAATCGCCCCGGGTTCTCTAGACATCTCCGAGCCGTACATTACGGCAATCACGGAGGTGGATATGAGCAGCAAGCGGTATACGGATGAGTTCAAGGTCGAAGCGGCCAAACAGGTGATCGACCAGGGGCGCCCGGTGCGTGAGGTGGCGGGTCGGCTGGGAGTCAGCATCGATACGCTTTACGCGTGGGTGCGTATGCAGCGCAAGGTGCCTGAGGCACGCCATGCCGATGTTTCATTGGCGGCTGAGAACCTGCGCTTGCAAGCCGAGCTCAAGCGGGTGACCGAGGAGCGCGACATCCTAAAAAAAGCCGCGGCGTACTTTGCCAGGGGGTAAGGGCGAAGTACGCGTTCATGCAGGCGCATCTCGATCAGTTCCGCGTGACCAGCATGTGCCGGGTGCTCGGCGTGCAACGCAGCGGCTTCTACGCGTGGCAGAACCGGCCGCACAGCGAGCGCCATTACGAGGATCAGCGTTTGCTCGGGATGATCAAGCAGGCATGGCTGGAGAGCGGTACGGTCTATGGTTACCGCAAGGTCACCGATGACCTGCGCGACCTGGGCGAGCAGTGCGGCAAGCATCGCGTGGCACGGCTGATGAAGGGCGAAGGCTTGCGGGCACAAGTGGGTTACGGGCGTCGCCCGCGGCCTCGCGGTGGCCGCGTATCGACGGTGGCGCCCAATCACCTGGACCGGCAGTTCGACGTGGCCGCGCCGAACACGCACTGGGTCACCGACATCACCTATATCCGCACGCACGAGGGCTGGCTGTACCTGGCGGTGGTGCTGGATCTGTACTCGCGCCAGGTCGTTGGCTGGGCAATGCAGAGCCAGATGCATGCCGATCTGGTGCTACAGGCGTTGTTGGCAGCGGTATGGCGACGCAAGCCAGCGCCCGGCCTGATGCTGCACTCGGATCAAGGCAGCCAGTTCACCGGCGCCGAATGGCAGGCGTTCCTGAAAGCGCACGGCATCGTCTGCAGCATGAGCCGGCGCGGCAACTGCCACGACAACGCCGTGGTGGAGAGCTTCTTCCAGTTGCTCAAGCGGGAGCGGATCAAGCGGAAGATTTACCTGACCCGGGATGCGGCGCGCAGCGACGTGTTCCACTACATCGAGATGTTCTACAACCCGAAGCGCCGGCATGGCTCCAACGGAGGCGTCTCTCCGGTAGAGTTCGAACGACAGGCGGGACTTTCAGGCTTGTAGGTGTCTACGAAACCCGGGGCGATTCACTTGCACGAGTTCCGCCACCTCATGCTGGATCGCGACGAACAGCACCCAGATCGCTTTCCTGAGGAAGAAATCTCTTGCGACGTTTGGGCTGGGGGTATGTTGCTGGACAAAGTCGCGATCTACGCGGAGGAGCACAAACACAACTACCAAGAGGTCCTTTATAAGAGGGCCGCCGCCATGGCCATCGCATGCGTGATTCTGCAGACCATCACCGACGAGTGGGCACAATGGGGTACAGACGAATATCCCTCAGTAGGGGAACGAATGGCAGCCCTGATAAAAGACGTTGCCCGCTCCGCTGGTTCGGGCTTTTGGGTAGTCGCCGCAAGCGTGCTGGTCGGTGTAATGCGCGAGACGCACCAGTCGATAGAGCTGATTCCTCGCAGCGTGCGAGATGTGGTCAATGACCTGATAGAGCGGCGTCGCTGACCGAGAAATCACCTGCACAGTTGTCAGACAACCCCGCGAGAGTCCGCCTCTGGCCGAAAACAGCCAAACCGCCCGACAGGTGCATGCGACGTTACCCAAGCCGATCAATCGCTCGCATCCTGATATCCCCCGCGCGACGAAACGCGCTGGCGACCACATCGCTGTCCCTTTCGGACACCCCGCAGCTATCAAACGTAGTACGCCAACCACGAGTTCCGGCAACCAGTTCCTCAATCATCGCCGCCGCAGCGTGCCGGGTGATGCCGAACCGTCCCGCGCCATCGATCGCGTTGTCCAGCCGGGCTGCACGTCCGTCAGGGCCGACACCAAGATTGAGAAAGCGATCGGTCCCGACCTGCGGTGAGGGCACCACGTCATACAACGGACTCAGGCGCCAGCCGCGGACATCGGCGTCGTAGAGGAAGGCGTGATTGCGCAGATGGTCATCGTCGTTGCTGACGAGGATGTTGAAGATCATGCGCTTGAACAACTCTTCCCGGTCCTGACGTACATGCGCCGCTGCACCGCGCTTGCTGATGACGTCAGCGATGGCGGCATAGCTCTGGTTGGGTGACTCCATCTCCGATACGCCGAGCATGGTGAGAGCCGAGACCATGTGCTTGCGTGCGAAGTCACCATCCATCGGTGTGCGGTCGAAGCGTTCGATCAGCATCGCGGTGCGCGTGCCGTCCAGTGCAATGAGTCGCGTGTCCGGGACGTCGAGTCCGCATTCGCGGGCCAGTACAAGGGTGGCGTATTCGACGGTGGGGACGTTGAAGCGATGGTCGGAGGTGGACGGGAATTTCGCGACGAATTGGCGACCCCCGGCATGGATCACCGCTTTCGGACGCATGCCGCCCATCGTCGGACCGCCATCGAAGTAATGCGCGAGGCGCGTGGGCACGGGAGCGCCGGCTTCGATCCGCTCGATCGCTTCCAGCAGATAAGGGAGTTCAATGGTCTCTGCCAGGTTCGAAGCGCGGGGCGGGCTATCGGGGCTGCTGCGGATGTCCAGTGCGCCGGCGCGGTCGGAGCCGGCATGGTCGAGGTAATCCACTTCCGCCAACGGCCCGGCGCGGCCGAGGCGGTTTTCGATGACGCGGCGTCCCCATGCGTCGGGTGCGGCGTCGCGGATGGCGCCGAACATCGGCAGGCCGTTCACGGGTTCGCGGGGCGCGTCTGTTTCGTCAACGCGAGGCAGTGACAACGGGTCCACATCCAGCGCCTGCGTGCGTTGCAGGTAGCGGCGACCGTACTGGAAGCGTGAGGTCAGCAGTTCGCCGTCGCGGGTGACGAGTTCAAGCCGACCCGCAGGCACGGCTTCAAGCTGGCCCGGCGGATGGATGAACACGTAGCGGACAGTCATTTCAGAAATCCAGATCGATCTTTGTGCTGCGGCGTGCGCGTTGTGGCAGACGTTGCTGGGCCAGTTGGCGCGAGACCGGATCGTCGATGGCCAGCACGTGCGCCAACAGCCCCAGTTGCTCCATCACCGACAGCCAGGTGCCCAAGGCCGTTTCCACGGCACCTTTTTCCATCCGCAGCACGGTGAGTTTGCTGGTCTTGGCACGCGCAGCCAGTTCGACCTGGGTCATGCCTCGGGCAAGCCGCGCCTGGCGCACCAAGCGCCCCAGGTGGAGCGCGGTTCGACGGGTAGCGGGGCTGGCGAAGTCTTCGGCGGCAGGACGCATAAGGTATCTTTAATCAGACTTAATAGCTAATTAAGTATGAAAAATGATACCAGAAGTAAGATCGACGTGGTCGTAAGGCTTTCAGCCACAAGCATGGCGTGGTCGAACCACACATCCATGCCATCACACTGCCGCCGCCGCTAAGTTAGCGCCGCTCATGAGGACCTCGATGAGAAGGTCCAATGCGGCCTGCTCGCGGCTGACCCCGCACTGACCCCGCAAAGGAGGCATTCGGCTGCTAACCCATTGATTCCACGTGCATGGTTACGGAGGTCGCTTGATGCCTTAGTCCCTGATTTGCTTAGATTTTTTGGACCTTGGCATTGTAGGGGTCACAGGTTCGAACCCTGTACCGCCCACCACTGGACGTGATTAACGAGGCGCATCTGTTTTCAGGATGCGCCTTCTTCATTTTTGAATACGCGGAAGATGGCATCGTCTGCCGGAGAGTGACGATCCGCGCCCTCGTATCATCGGGACAGCCCCAGATCCTCGATCAGCTCCGTGGACAGAAGACGGCTCAGCCCGCAGTCGAATACACGGTGGGCATCGTGCAGATCATGCAGCGCGCGGCGCTGGGCAACGGACAGCCATCCGGCGTGGTGATCGGCATGTGCCATGTGCAGCGTTTCGAACAGCTGGTCGCGCTGGCGCCGCATCGCCGCGCTGAGCCATTTGCGCGCCTGCCAATGCACGACATGCCCGGCATCGGCCTGCCGTTGCACGTGTCGACGCAGCGCCCAATAGGCGCCCCGGTACCATTCGGTGCGCCCGCCGGCGGCAAGCCGCATGGTGTTCGGCATCGGGCACTGGTGGGCAGCCAAGGCGCGATGCAGGCCGGTTTCCAGCCCCTGGGCATCGGCGCGGCTTTCGGTTTCCACCAGCAGACTGTGGTCCAGATCGAAGGCCTCGAACCAGCGCGGGTGGAATCCGGACCAGCGCATGAGCGGATCGTGGGTGAGCCCGATCTTGGCCAGATCTTCCGGCCCCGAGGCCACCAGCACATACAGAAACGCGCGACCGTGGTAGTCACTGGCGTCGGGTGCCTGCAGGGTGGATGTGGATGCGTACATGGCGGTCAGTTCACATCGGTAGCGTCGCACGGGCTGCGATGGCCTTGCGCGTGATCGAGAAGAACTCGGTCAACCTGCTCCGTGCCGGGCCTGCGATAGCGGCACCAGGGCATTGCCATTGCAGGCCACGCTGTACCGCAGCTGGTCGGGCGGCAGACGCCATCCTCCTGTGAATGCTGAGAATGCCGGCAGTACGGTCTGGTCTTGGTTCAGCCAGAACACCGGCGTCGTTCCGAGGGCGGGCAGCGCCACGACCGGATGCACGTGTCCGCAGATCAGATGGGCTTCGCCAGGGGCGTGCGATGCGGAAAGCGCCTTCATGGGGGCGTGGCGGAACAGGAACGGTCCGTCGAGAATCATGTCGGGCAGGATGTCGATGTCAGTCATCCCGGCCAGCGCGCGATCGTGATTGCCGGGCACCACGGCCATGGCGAGATCCGGATGCGCGCTACGGAACGCCTGCCAGGCCGCTACGGTGGACGGATGGCGGGCCGCATGCAGAAAGTCGCCCAGTATCCACAGGCTGCGTGCATCGGTGCAGACCAGCAGGCGGTCCAGCCGTGCCAGATCGTGTGCGGTGCCTCCGCTCGGTACGGCGATGCCGGCGCTGCGGAAGGTGGTGCCCTTGCCTAGATGGAGGTCGGCGATGAGCAGCCGTTGGCGTGCGGGCCAGTACAGGGCACGGTCGGCCAGCAGCAGCATCGGCTCACCGGCGATGGCCAGTCGTAAAGCATCAGCCATGTCGGCGTTCCAGGCGTTGCGCAGCACGCTGCACGCGGGTGGTCCAGTCCTCGCTGCTCAGGTTGCCGCGGCCGGCTTCGGCCCACAGTGGAAACGACAGCGGCGTGAGGCCGGCAGGGCAGTGCAGATCGATGCGGCGCTGCTGCAGCCTTCTCAGCAATGCCATGAACGCTTCCGGATCGGCGTGCTCGCGCATGGCTTCGTCATTTGCCTGGCGCAGCAGCACGTGTCCGGAATCGTGGCGCAGCAGCACGTCGTACAGCAGGCCGCTGGATGCCTGCAGCTGGCGCATGCTGCGTGCGGCCTTGCCAGGCAGCGATGGGGGCAGCAGACCCGCGATGCGGGCGATGTCGCGGAAGCGCCGCCGGGCCAGTTCCGCCAGATTCACCCCGGCCAGCAGGTCATCCAAGGCATGTTCGGGATCCAGCAGGTGATGCAGCAGTGCCGTATCGATGGTGTCACTCGTCTGCGTGCGCAACGCCAGTCCGTAGTCGTTGACCGCGAGCGAGATGGTGTCGGGCATCAGGCGCGACCAGCGCAAGGCCATGAGCACCGCCAGCGCCTCGTGCAGGCCGCGACCGGCGAAGGGATACAGGAACAGATAGCGTCCTTCGCGGGTTCGTATCCATTCGCCCAGCAGCCGGTCAGCGTCGGGCAGTGCGGACAATCGCTGCTGCAGACCCAGCAGAGGCGCGAGTGCATGCATCTCCGGGCTGCCGTCGTCGCCGGTGGCCAGCACGGCTTCCACATCCGCCCCCAGTTCGGTGGACAGCGGCATGCGTCCGCCCTGCCAGCGCGGCACCACGCCTTCGCTGGCCTTGGCCAGGCGCACGTAGGCCGTCATGGCGTCGATGCGCACCAGTTCCAGCAGGCGGCCTGCAAAGCGGAACCGGTCGCGCGGGCGCAGGCGGGCGATGAAACCTTCTTCCACCGAGCCGAGACTGCCGCCGCGCAGCAGCTTGACCTGCATGGACCCATCGCTGGTGATGGTGCCCACCGACAGGCGATGGCGGAATGCGATGCGCCGGTCGTGCACGCGCATTCGGCCATCGGCATCCTGCTGCACGCGCAGGAAGTCGGGGTAGTGCTGCAGGGCAGCACCGCCCTGCACGATGAAATCCAGCACCGCCTGCCAGTCCGCATCGTCGAGTGCGGCGAAGGCATGAGTGCCGCGCACTTCGGCCAGTAGCGCCTGCGGCTCGAATCCGCCGCCCAGCGCCAGGGTGACGCAGTGCTGCGCGAGCACGTCCAGGCTCAGCACCGGGGGCCGGCGCGCCTCGATGCGGCCGTGGACCAATGCGCGCCGGATCGCCGCGTACTCGGCCAATTCCAGCGCGTGGGTGGGCACGCAGACGATGCCGGCAGGCTCGCCGGGCCGATGCCGTACCCGTCCGGCGCGCTGCAGCAGGCGGGCCAGCCCCTTGGGACTTCCGATCTGGATCACCTGATCCACCGCCGGAAAGTCCACGCCCAGATCAAGGCTTGACGTGGCCACCACGCAGCGCACGCGGCCATCGCGCAGGCTCTCTTCCACCTGTTTGCGCAGGGCTGCATCCAGCGAGCCGTGATGCAGTGCCAAGGTGTCCGGTTCATTCAGCCACACCGCGCTCAATGCGGTGTGCCACAGCTCGGCCTGGGCGCGGGTATTGGTGAACACGATGCTGGTGCCGGCCTGCGCGACGGTGCGCGCGACATCGGCCAGCAGCGACAGCCCCATGTGCCCGGCCCACGGAAAGCGCTTGCCGCTGGCAGGCAGCAATGTGCGCAGCTGCAGTGGCCGCTGCGCGCGCGGCGCCACGATCGGCGCATCCGGGCGGTGCGGCAGCAGCACGTCGCGCGCCTGCTCCAGATTGCCGAGCGTGGCCGACAGCCCCCACAGCCGCAGCTCCGGTGCATTCGTGCGCAAGCGTGCCAGGCACAGTTGCAACAACACGCCACGCTTGTTGCCGAGCAGCTCGTGCCACTCGTCCACGATCACGGCGCGCAAGCCCGCCAGTTGCGGCAGGGTGTCGGCATAGGTAAGCAGCAGCGCCAGCGATTCGGGCGTGATCACCAACACCTCGGCGCGTCCCTGCCGTGCGAGGCGCTTGTCGCGGGCACTGGCGTCGCCGGTGCGCATGGCCACGGTCCACGGCAGGTCCAGCGCGGCAATTGGCTCGCGCAGGGCGCGGACGGTATCGTTGGCCAGGGCGCGCAGTGGGGTGACCCACAGCACCCGGGTGCGCGGTGATGTCGCATCGGAGCGTTTTTGCGGGCGAGGCGATGCGCGGTCGCTGCGCAACGCCTGTAGCAGGGGTCCGCCGAATGCAGCCAGGGTCTTGCCGCTGCCGGTGGGCGTGACCAGCAAGCCCGACTCGCCCGCCAGGTAGTGCTTCCATGCCTTGCGCTGGAAAGCGGCCGGCGTCCAGCCCCGGCTGGCGAACCAGTCGGCCAGCGGTGCGTCGAAGCGCGCACGTGTCCCCGCCGCGCCAGTCATTGCGCCAACGCCTTCAACGCATCCAGATGGTCCGCCTCGGCCGGCGGCTTGTCGCGTCGCCAGCGCAGGATGCGTGGGAAGCGCACCGCGATGCCGGACTTGTGCCGGTTGGAGCGGTTGACCGCCTCGAAGCCGAGTTCGAACACGTGCTGCGGCGTGACCGCGCGCACCGGCCCGAAGCGTTCGATGGTATGGGCGCGGATCCAGCGGTCGAGCTGCAGGATTTCGGCATCGTTCAGCCCGGAATAGGCCTTGGCCACGGGCACCAGGGCATCGCCGTCCCACAGGGCGAAGGTGTAATCGGTATGCAGCGTGCTGCGGCGGCCGCGGCCGGACTGGGCGTAGATCAGCACTGCATCGATCGTGAGCGGATCCACCTTCCATTTCCACCAGTCGCCGCGTTTGCGGCCATGCCGGTAGGGCGATGTGCGGCGCTTTAGCATCAGGCCTTCCACGCCGCGAGCGCGGGACTGCTCACGCAGCGTGGCGGCGGCCTCCCAATCAGCTGCCTCCACCAGCGGCGAGGACTGCAGCAGATCCGACGCCGTGTCGGCCAGCAGTGTGTCCAAGTTTGTGCGCCGCTCGGTCAGCGGGCGCTCGCGCAGGTCGGTTCCCTGCAGTTCCAGCAGGTCGTAGGCCAGCACCCGCACCGGCGTGGCGGCCAGCGTTTTCGGGCCCGGCTTGCGCCGCTGGATGCGGGTCTGCAGGGCGGTGAATGGCATCGGTGCGGCCTGGTCGGCCTGCCAGGCGAGCAATTCGCCATCGATTACGGCATCGTGCGGCAGTTGGCGCAGGGCGGCTTCGATTTCCGGAAAACGGCCATCCATGCGCTCCTCGCCGCGCGACCACAGTGCGATGTCTCCGTCGCGACGGATCAACTGCACGCGGATGCCATCCCACTTCCATTCCAGCAGCCAGTCGTCGATCGGTCCGAGCGCAGCAGTATCGCTTTCCAGCGGCGATGCCAGAAAGAACGGGTAGGGCAGGGCGGCATCGCCGGGTTGGACATCGTGCGACAGCAGCCGCTGCATGAAGGTCGCATCCGGCGTCCATGCGCCGAGCATGCGCTGGGCGATGCGGGCGATGTCCACCCCCGACCAGGTGGCCAGCGCCTGTTGCACCAGCCCCTGCGACACACCGACGCGCAGCGCACCCGTCAGCAGCTTGTTGAACACCAGCCGCTCGGCAAACGGCAGGCTGCGCCACGCCTGTTCGACCACCGCACGGCGGGAGTCCGGATCGGCGTTGGCGACCGGCGCCAGCCGTTGCTCGATCCAGGCCGACAGCGGCATGTCGTCGGCGGTCTGTGCCGGGTCGTCCAGCAGCAGCGCCAATGTTTCGGCCAGATCGCCCACTTGATGGTAGCTGGCCTCGACCAGCCAGTCGGGTGTGCCGCTGACCTCTCCGATCCAGCTGCGCAGCTCGCCACTGCTGGCGATCCTGGTGCGCGCGCCACTGATCTTGCCGCCAGCCAGCAGCCACAATACCCAAGCGGCATCGGCGGGCGCCGCCTGGCGGAAATAGTCGACAAGGGCCGCGCGCTTGTCATTGGTGCCGGTACTGCGGTCCAGCCGCTGGTACAGGGCGGCAAAGCGGCGCATCAGTCCTCGTCCTGCCCATAGGCGGTGCTGAACACGTCGGTGCGGATGCCGCTTTCGTTCAGCATGCGCACCAGGGCATCGGTATTGCCGTGGGTGGCGATCACGCGCGAGGCGCCGGTGTCGCGCACGGTGCGCAGCAGATCGGGCCAGTCGGCATGGTCGGACAGCACGAAGCCGCGATCGTAGTTGCCGCGCCGGCGATTGCCGCGCAGGCGCATCCAGCCCGAGGCGAAGCCCTGCTGCGCACGCTTGAAGCGGCGCAACCACGCGCTGCCCGCGGCCGAAGGCGGGGCGATGATCAGCTTGCCGGCGTAATCGAAGTGGTTATCCGTCTCGGCGACGGCAAGGGTGGGCACCATCGGAATGCCGGCCTGACGATACACCTGCACGCCCGCATCCACGGCGCCGTGCAGCCACACTGGCTGTGGATCCAGCGCAAGCAACTCGGCCAAGACCCGTTGCGCCTTGCCCAGGGCATAGCAATACAGAATGGCGACCTCGCCATTTGCAGCGCATTCCTCACGCCAGTCGACGACCTCGTGCACCACCTCCCGGGTATCCGGCCAGCGGTACACCGGCAAGCCGAATGTGGCCTCGGTGATGAAGGTGTCGCAGGGCACCACCTCGAACGGCGCGCAGGTGGGATCGGGCTGGCGCTTGTAGTCGCCGCTGGCCACCCAGACCTGTCCGTCCACCTCGATGCGCACCTGCGCCGAACCCAGTACGTGGCCGGCGCTGTGCAGCGACACCAGCGCATCACCCAGCCGGAACGGCTCACCGTAGGCATGCGCGTGATAAGGCTGGTCGCCCAGCCGCCACTGCAGGATCGGCAGCCCGTCGGCCACCACGTGATACCGGCCCATGCCGCGACGGGCGTGATCGCCATGGCCGTGAGTGATGACCGCGCACGGCACCGGTCTCCATGGGTCGATGAAGAAGTCGCCTGCCGGGCAGTACAGACCTTCCGGGCGCGAGACCACCAGATCGGACATCGTGCCCGGATCCGGGGTCAGAGATCGACCTGGCCGGAATCGCTCAGTGCGTCGTGCTTGCCGGTGGTGGCCACGGTGGCGAAATAGGCCAGCTTGGTCAGCATGTTGCCCGGGCCGTCCCAGTAATCGGCGTGTTCCACCTCCACCTGGATCAGGCACACGCGTGGATCGTCCTTGCCGCCCTTGAAGAAGGCGCTCAAGGCCGGCGACCACAGCCGCTCGATCTGCGCCCGGTCGGTCACGACGCTGCCGCGTCCGCTGGCCGAGACGAAGTGGTTGTCGCCCTCGTGCATCAGGCACACGTTCACGGCCGGACTGGCCTGGATGTCCTTCACGGCTTGGTTGTCGATTTCGGTGGCGAACCAGAAACGCCCGCTGAAGTTGTCGCCGAGCGGAGTCATCGGGCGCGATACCAAGCGGCCGCTGCCGGCATCGGCGGTGGTGAGCATGGCGGTGCCGAACTTGTCGACGAGAACGGCGAGCTTTTCGCGCTGTTCGTGGTCGTTGGGGGTGGTCATGGCAGGTCTCCGATGGGGCATAGGCAGTGTGGACGAGCGCCGGTGACGGGCGCGAGAATGACATTCATCCATTCATTCATGCATTGGCCACGCCAGCGGCGTACAACGAAGCGCTCGCATTCCTTGAGACAGAGGGTCGGAACACTGCCCGCATGGAGATCATCCGCAAACTCGCCATCCTCGCCGATGCGGCCAAGTACGATGCGTCCTGTGCATCCAGCGGGGCAGGCAAGCGCCATTCCGCCAAGACCGGTGGCATCGGCAGCACCGAAGGCATGGGCATCTGCCACAGCTACACGCCCGATGGCCGCTGCGTCAGCCTGCTCAAGATCCTGCTGACCAATTTCTGTATCTACGACTGCGCCTATTGCGTCAACCGCGTCTCCAGCAACGTGCCGCGGGCGCGTTTCACCACCCGGGAAGTGGTGCAGATCACTCTGGACTTCTACAAGCGCAACTACATCGAGGGGTTGTTCCTGTCCAGCGGCATCATCCGCAACAGCGACTACACCATGGAGCAGCTGGTTGAGGTGGCCCGCAGTCTGCGCGAAGACCATGCCTTCGCCGGCTACATCCATCTCAAGACCATCCCCGATGCTTCGCCCGAGCTGCTGGCGGCCGCAGGCCGGCATGCCGACCGCTTGTCGATCAACATCGAGCTGCCGACCGAACAGGGCCTACAGCAGCTTGCGCCGGAAAAAAAGCTGCCCGGCATCCGCAACGCCATGGGCGAACTGCGCTGGCGCATCGAGGAAGGCCGACAGGCCCGCAAGGCGGCCAATGCCATCACATCGGCATCGGCTGCGCCGCGCAACGTGCCGCGCTTCGCACCGGCCGGGCAGAGCACGCAGATGATCGTTGGCGCCGACGGTGCGAGCGATCGCGCCATTCTGGCCACGGCGGACAACCTGTACGGCAATTACCGGATGCGGCGCGTGTATTACTCGGCCTTCAGCCCGATTCCGGATGCATCGTCCGCGCTGCCGGTGCAGGCGCCGCCGCTGCTGCGCGAACATCGCCTGTACCAGGCCGACTGGCTGCTGCGCTTCTACGACTACTCGCTCGACGACATCGCCGATGGTGGCGGCAGCGGCATGCTCGATCTGGACATCGACCCCAAGCTGGCGTGGGCGTTGCGCCACCCGGAGGCATTCCCGGTCGATTTGAATGCCGCGCCGAAGGAGCGGCTGCTGCGTGTGCCCGGGTTGGGCGTGCGCAACGTCAAGCGAGTGCTGATGGCGCGTCGTCATGCCCGATTGCGGGTGGCTGATCTGGCCCGTCTGCGCACGCCACTGCGCAAGGTACTGCCGTTCGTGCAGCTGCTCGACCATCACCCGCACACGGCGCTGGATGACCCGGCGCGCCTGCGTGCGGCGCTGGCACCCAAGCCGCGCCAGACCGACCTGTTCGCGTGAGCGACACGCGCTGGTCGGCACGCGTGCATCCCCCCTGGGACGCGCAGACTTGGCGCAGGCAGGCACGCACCGCCGTGCGCGCCGCGATCGCGCCGGAAGCGATCGATTGGCTTGACGGTGACAGTACCGCACTGTTGCCCGCCCGCGCCTTGGACGAAGCGGAGCCGGTTCTGAGTGCGCCACGGGTACCGCAGGCATTGCTCACGTTGGCCGATGCGGTAGCTTGCCATCGCGATCCAGGACGGTTCGGCTTGCTGTATCGGTTGCTGTGGCGCCTGGCACACGGCGAGTCCGGACTGCTGTCCACCCCGACCGACGCCGACGTGCGCGACGCATTTGCCCTGGCGCAGGAAGTGCGGCGCGATGCCCACAAGATGAAGGCCTTCGTGCGTTTCCGCGAGCTGCCGGGGCAGGCGGACCACTTCATCGCGTGGTTCGAGCCGCAACACCGCATCGTCGATCGGGTGGCGCCGTTCTTCGCGCGGCGGTTCGCGGGCATGCGCTGGTCGATCCTCACCCCGTACCGCAGCGTGCATTGGGATGGCGAGGAACTGCGATTCGCCGATGGCGCCCAGCCCGGCGATGCCCCCGCCGACGATGCCAGCGAAGACCTGTGGCGCACCTATTACGCCAGCATCTTCAATCCGGCGCGGCTCAACCCGCGCATGATGCGCCAGGAAATGCCGGTGCGTTACTGGACGCATCTGCCCGAGGCGCATCTGCTGCCGGAGCTGACCCGAACCGCTGGCGCACGCGTGCAGGCCATGGCCGAGCGCGAGGCGCAGGCCACGCGTCGCCGCATTCCCGACCGCCTGCCCGCACCGCCGGTCGCGCCAGCAGCGCCAGACCGTGACGCGTCCCTGGCCGCACTGCGTCAAGCCGCCGCGGACTGCCGGGCCTGTCCGCTGTGGGAAGCGGCCACGCGCACCGTGTTCGGCGAAGGCCCGGAAGACGCGCGTATCCTGCTGCTGGGCGAGCAGCCCGGCGACATGGAGGACCTCAGCGGCCGTCCGTTCGTCGGCCCGGCCGGTCGTCTGCTGGACCGCGCCCTGGACGAGTGCGGCCTGGACCGGTCGGCGATGTACCTGACCAACGCGGTCAAGCACTTCCGCTTCGAGCGGCGCGGCAAGGTGCGCCTGCACCGCAATCCCGAGCCTTCGCATGTGCAGGCCTGCCGCACCTGGCTGGCCGGCGAGATCGAACGCGTGCAGCCGGACCTGATCGTCTGTCTGGGTGCCACCGCCGCACTGGCCGTGTTCGGCGGTGGCTTCCGCCTGATGGAGCAACGCGGCGTGTGGCACACCCTGCACGATGGCACCCGCGCCATGGCCACGGTGCATCCGGCCTGGGTGCTGCGCCAGCCGTCAGGCCGCGCGCGCGAGGACGCATACTGCCATTTCGTGCAGGATCTGGCGCGGCTGCGGCAGGCGTGACCGCCCGCTTTGGAATGCGCTACCATGCGCAAATCAGCCCCGCCGATACAGGTGGCCCGCGGCAACGCCGGCCGAGCGTGCGACATGAGCACTACCAGCGCCCGATCCTGACTTCCGCCGACGGCCGTCCGTGACGAAAGGCGCTTCGGCGCCTTTTTCCGTTTTACGAATCCACGAGTCGCCTCCATGATCCAGATCACCCTTCCCGACGGCAGCCAGCGCAGTTACGATCAGGCCGTCGTCACGCCGATGCAGGTGGCCCCGTGCTGGATGCGGATTGGCAGGCCGTATCACAGTTGACCAAGGCAGAGGTCATCAACAGCGATCTCGCTGTCGCGCGGTTAACCCACGACGCAAGTTGGACTCAAAAGCTCGACCAAGTGCTGCGTCACGTGCTGCCGTCGAAGGCAGCTTAAAGAGGAGAGCCCCCGGCATTCGTGCCGGGGGCTTTTTTCTCTACGGCCGCTTCGGGTCGTCAGCAGAAGCTGGCTCAGCTAAATTAGCAGGATCAAGCTAAAGCTTGCTAAAGCGTCCGTTTCGGGTCGCATGCAGCCCCGCTCATCTCTTCCGGTTTAGGTAGCTATCTACATCCGCGTGCGACTGAAAGGCTGCGCACTGAGCCACGGGGTCTGACCCCGCACTGACCCCGCAACGGTGGTTGTCCATTGCTAAGTCATTGATTTGATATGCGCTCCAGCGATTCCCACTTGACGGCTTAGTCCTTGATTTGCTTAGATCTCTTGGACCTTGACATGGTAGGGGTCACAGGTTCGAACCCTGTACCGCCCACCACCTTCGGGTGGCACCAGCATCCTGCGGCGCGACCCTGGTGTCGCGCCGTTTCCGTTTGCGGGGTGCGCGGTGCGGGCGCCGAAGCGGTAGAATCAATGGCGTCCCGGCTCTGCCATTGCCGGCAATCGGAAAGAGGTGGCCTGCGCAAGCCGGTCGAGCGTGTGACATGAGCACTACCATCGCCCCAACCTGACCCGCCGACGCATTTCAGCTGATGAAAGGCGCCTCGGCGCCTTTTCGCGTTCAAGACCTGCGAGATTCCGAAGTCCCATGATCAACATCACCCTTCCCGACGGTTCGCGCCGCGAATTCGAACAGCCCGTGTCGGTGGGCGAAGTCGCCGCCTCTATCGGCGCCGGCCTCGCCAAGGCCGCATTGGCCGGCAAGGTCGACGGCAACCTCGTCGACCTCTCGCATCGCATCGACCGGGATGCCGATGTCGCCATCGTCACCGACAAGTCGTCCGAGGCGCTGGATGTGCTGCGCCATTCCACCGCGCATCTGTTGGCGCAGGCGGTGCAGCGCCTGCATCCGGGCGCGCAAGTGACCATCGGCCCGGTCATCGACAACGGCTTCTACTACGACTTCGCCTACGAGCGCCCGTTCACGCCCGAGGACCTGCCGGCGATCGAGGCCGAGATGCAGAAGATCGTCAAGGAGGCGCAGCCGGTCGCGCGTTCGCTGATGAGTCGAAACGAGGCGGTCAAGTTCTTCCGCGACATGGGCGAGGAGTACAAGGCCGAGATCATCGAATCGATCCCCGCCGACGAGGACCTCTCGCTTTACGCACAGGGCGAGTTCACCGACCTTTGCCGCGGCCCGCACGTGCCCAGCACGGACAAGCTGCGCGCCTTCAAGCTGATGAAAGTGGCCGGCGCCTACTGGCGCGGCGATCACAACAACCAGATGCTCTCGCGCATCTACGGCACTGCGTGGACCAACGACAAGGACCTCAAGGCTTACCTCACCCAGCTGGAGGAAGCCGAGAAGCGCGACCATCGCAAGATCGCCAAGGCGCAGGACCTGTTCCACCTGCAGGAAGAAGGCCCGGGACTGGTGTTCTGGCATACCAAGGGCTGGAGCATCTGGCAGGTGGTCGAACAGTACATGCGCCGCGTTTACCGCGAGACGGGGTATGGCGAAGTGCGCTGTCCGCAGATCCTCGACGTCACGCTGTGGCAGAAGTCCGGCCACTGGGACAACTACCAGGACAACATGTTCTTCACCGAATCGGAGAAGCGCACCTACGCGCTGAAGCCGATGAACTGCCCCGGCCACGTGCAAGTGTTCAACCAGGGCCTGCACAGTTATCGCGACCTGCCGATCCGCTACGGCGAGTTCGGGGCCTGCCATCGCAACGAGCCGTCCGGCGCCCTGCACGGCATCCTGCGCGTGCGCGGCTTCACCCAGGACGATGGCCATATCTTCTGCACCGAGGCGCAGATCGAGTCCGAGGTCGCCGCCTTCCACCAGCAGGCGCTCAAGGTCTACGCGGATTTCGGCTTCAGCGACATCCAGATCAAGATCGCGCTGCGGCCGGAAGCGCGTCTGGGCGATGACGCCACCTGGGACAAGGCGGAGGACGCCCTGCGTTCCGCGCTGCGCGGCGCCGGGGTGGAATGGGAGGAGCTGCCGGGCGAGGGCGCGTTCTACGGCCCGAAGATCGAGTATCACCTGCAGGACGCGATCGGCCGGACCTGGCAGCTCGGCACGATGCAGGTCGATTTCATGATGCCCGAGCGGCTCGGTGCGGAGTACGTGGACGAACACAGCCAGAAACGGCATCCGGTGATGCTTCACCGGGCCATCGTCGGCTCGATGGAACGCTTCATCGGCATCCTGATCGAGCACCACGCCGGCCAGTTCCCGGCCTGGCTGGCGCCGCTCCAGGCGGTGATCATGAACATCACCGACGCCCAGGCCGACACCGTCGCCGACATCCGGAAAACCCTTGCGGATCAAGGCTTCCGGGTTGCCGACGATTTGCGGAACGAGAAGATCGGCTATAAGATTCGCGAGCACACGCTGCAGCGCGTGCCGTACCTGCTGGTGGTCGGCGACCGCGAGAAGGAGAGCGGCCACGTCGCGGTGCGTACGCGCGGGGGCGAGGACTTGGGCAGCATGAGCGTCGAAGATTTCGCAGCGCGACTTGCCGCCGAGCACGTCCCGGCCGCGTGAGCCACGTCCGGCCCGCCATGTGAAACGCGGGTCGGCCCGATCCATCCCGGAGATTGCAACATCAGCACCAACGACACGAAACAGAACCGCAAGAACCATGAAATCCGCGTGCCGCGCGTGCGCGTGATCGGCAGCGACGGCGAGATGATCGGCGTGCTTTCGCGCGACGAGGCCTTGGCCAAGGCAGAGGAAGAGGAACTCGACCTCGTCGAGATCCAGCCCAACGCCGATCCGCCGGTCTGCAAGATCATGGACTTCGGCAAGTTCAAGTTCGAGCTGCAGAAGAAGGCCAACGAGGCCAAGAAGAAGACCAAGCAGCAGGAAATCAAGGAGCTGAAGTTCCGCCCGGTCACCGACGAGGGCGACTACCAGATCAAGCTGCGCAACATGCGCCGGTTCCTTGAGGAAGGCGACAAGGTCAAGGTCAACATCCGCTTCCGTGGCCGCGAGATGAGCCATCAGGAACTGGGCCGCGAGATGGCCGCCCGGATCGAGGCCGACCTTGGCGAGGACATCGTGATCGAATCGCGCCCGCGGCTGGAAGGCCGACAGATGGTGATGATGATCGCGCCGAAGAAGAAATAGGCCGCGACATCCAACGCAGGATGCAACCACGCCGGGCACAGCCCGGCGTCTTCGTTTCAGCAGGCGCCGGGCGAGATTGCGCGCCGCGGCAAAAATGCGCATACTAGGCGGCTCCCGGTTTGCCGGGAGTGGTTTCATTTTCAGATTGGACCCGTCGTTATCCTTTAGGATCAACGACTTACAAGCAGGTCGGGGCAGGACGGAAAGCGCATCGCGCAGCCAGTGGCCGCGCAGGATGCCGCCTCGATCAGTCGAATAAATAAAGTCAGGACATCAACATGCCCAAGATCAAATCGCATCGTGCGGCCGGCAAGCGGTTCAAGAAGACCGCCAGCGGCAAGTTCAAGCGTGGCAGCGCCAACCGCAGCCACATCCTCACCAAAATGGCCACCAAGCGGAAGCGCAACCTGCGTCAGCCGTCTTACGTGAACCCGAGCGACGCCGGCCGCATTGCGCGCCAGCTGCCGTACGCCTGAGCCTGAGGAGAACTGAGAAATGGCACGAGTCAAGCGTGGCGTGACCGCACGTCGCCGTCACAAGAAAATCCTGGGCCAGGCGAAGGGCTATTACAACGCCCGTCGCAAGGTCTTCCGCGTCGCCAAGCAGGCCGTCACCAAGGCGCAGCAGTACGCCTACATCGGACGCAAGCTGAAGAAGCGCCAGTTCCGCAGCCTGTGGATCGCGCGCATCAACGCGGCCTCGCGCATGTACGGCCTGTCCTACAGCCGCTTCATGAATGGCCTGATGAAGGCCGGCATCACGCTCGACCGCAAGGTTCTGGCCGATATCGCCGCCCATGACATCAAGGGCTTCGGCGATCTGGCCGAAGCCGCCGGCAAGGCGCTGAACATCGAGATCACCCGTCCGGCCACCCTGCCGAACTTCATCCCCGAGGCCAAGCCGGCCAAGGCGAAGAAGGCCGCCAAGGCCCCGGCTGCCGAGAAGGCCGCTCCGGCCGCCAAGAAGGCGCCGGCCAAGAAGGCTACGGCTGCGGTCGAAACCTTCAAGATGGACGACCTGAAGCTGATCGAGGGCATCGGCCCGAAGATCGCCGACATCTTCCAGGAAGCCGGCATCCACACCTTCAAGCAGCTGGCCGAGAAGGACGTGGAATCGCTGCGCGAGATCCTGGACGACGCCGGCAGCCAGTTCGCCTCACACGACCCGACCACCTGGCCGCAGCAGGCGGAACTCGCCGCGCTGGGCAAGATGGATGAGCTGAAGAAGCTCCAGGACGAACTGCAGGGCGGCCGCGAGGTCGAGTGATTCCCCGGCGCGGGCAGCAGTGCCCGCCCTTGCGGAACGAAACGAACGGGGAAGGGCGCGAGTCCTTCCCCGTTTCCGTTTTCGCGACAGCCTGCCGTGGAACGGCATTGCTGGCTCCAGAACCGACGTAACCTCAGCGCATGACCGAAATCGAAACCGACAACATCGACATCCACGCCCTGCAGGAGCGCGCACTGGCTGGCATTGCCGCGGCCGCCACGCCCGATGCGCTTGAATCATTGCGGGTCGCGCTGCTCGGCAAGAGCGGCAGCATCACCGCGCAACTGAAATCGCTGGGCAAGTTGCCGGCGGATCAGCGCAAGCAGGCGGGCGAGGCGATCAACCGCGCGCGCGATGCGCTGGGTGACGCACTCTCGGCGCGCAAGAGCGTGCTGGATGCCGCAGCGCTCGACGCGCGCCTGGCGAGTGAGTCGATCGACATCACCCTGCCGGGCCGTGACGGCGAGGCCGGCACCTTGCATCCGGTCAGTCGCACGCTTGAGCGGATCGAAACGATCTTCGCCGGGCTTGGCTACGAGCTGGCGCAGGGCCCGGAGATCGAGGACGACTGGCACAACTTCGAGGCGCTCAACTTCCCGCCGCACCATCCGGCGCGGGCGATGCACGACACGTTCTATTTCCCCGACGGTCGTCTGTTGCGCACGCATACCTCGGGCGTGCAGGTGCGCTACATGCTCGATCACGTGCGCGCGGGCCATACGCCGCCGCTGCGGATGATCGCCGCCGGCAAGGTCTATCGCAGCGATTCGGACCAGACCCACACGCCGATGTTCCACCAGGTCGAAGGCCTGCTGGTCGACCAGCAGGCCAGCTTCGCCGACCTCAAGGGCACGCTCTCGGAATTCGTGCGCGCGTTCTTCGGCCGCGAGTTCGAGATGCGTTTCCGCCCGAGCTACTTCCCCTTCACCGAGCCGTCGGCGGAAGTGGATATCGCCTGGCAACAGGCCGATGGCAGCCAACGCTGGCTGGAAGTCCTGGGATGCGGGATGGTGCATCCGAACGTGCTGCGCAACGTCGGTATTGATCCGGAACGCTATACCGGCTTCGCCTTCGGCCTTGGCGTCGAGCGTTTCGCGATGCTGCGCGAAGGCGTGGACGACTTGCGCAGCTTCTTCGAGAACGACGTGCGCTTCCTGCGCCGCTTTGCCTGACACGCCGCCGATACGCACAAGAATCGATAACGATGAAATTTTCCGAGAACTGGCTGCGCGAGCACATCGCCACCACCGCCGACCGCGAGCAGCTGGCTGCGGCGCTCACCGCGATCGGCCTGGAGGTCGAGGAGCTGACGCCGCTGGGCGAATCACTCGACAAGGTGGTGGTCGCGCGGATCGTTTCCGCCTCACGCCACACCGAAGCCGATCGCCTGCAGGTCTGCGAAGTCGATGCCGGCGCGCATGGGACGCTGCAGATCGTCTGCGGCGCGCCGAATGCACGTGAGGGCCTGAAGGCGCCGCTGGCGATGGTCGGCGCCACGATCGGCGAGATCACCATCAAGGCGGCCAAGCTGCGCGGCGTCGAATCCAATGGCATGTTGTGCTCGGCCAAGGAACTGGGCATCGATGCTGATGCCTCCGGCCTGCTGGAACTGCCCGATGACGCACCGCTCGGCGCTCCACTGGCGGATTACCTGGGCCTGCCCGATGCCAGCATCGAACTGAAACTGACGCCCAACCGCGCCGATTGCTTCGGCATCCGCGGGATCGCCTACGACGTGGCCGCAGCCACCGGCAGCGAGGTGGCCGCGTTCGATATCGCGCCGGTGCCGTCCGCCATCGAACAGGCATTGCCGATCGAATTGAACGCAGGCGTCGATGCGCCGCGCTATCTCGGCCGCGTGATCGCGGACGTGGACGCATCCACCAAAACGCCGCTGTGGATGGCGCAGCGGCTGATCCGCAGCGGCATCCGTCCGGTGAGTTTCCTGGTCGATGTCACCCAGTACGTGATGCTGGAACTCGGACAACCGATGCATGCCTTCGACTTGAACATGCTCACGGGGCCGGTCGGCGTGCGCCGTGCACGCGCCGGCGAAACGCTCAAGTTGCTCGATGGCCGTGAGGCCACGTTGGATGACGAATTCCTGCTGGTCACCGATGCCGACAAGCCGGTGGCACTGGCGGGCGTGATGGGTGGCTTCGATACCCGCGTGACCGAAGCCACGCGCAATGTCTTCCTGGAAGCCGCGCATTTCGCGCCTGCGGCGATCATCGGCCGTTCGCGCAGACTCGGCCTGCACACCGATGCCGCGCATC
Organism: Pseudomonadota bacterium; assembly: GCA_023461075.1. Classification (GTDB taxonomy): domain Bacteria; phylum Pseudomonadota; class Gammaproteobacteria; order Xanthomonadales; family Xanthomonadaceae; genus Solilutibacter. Next base: position 26,587 of record JAEWNY010000054.1, read on the forward strand.
GTTTCGAGCGCGGCGTCGATCCCGAGTTGCCGCGCATCGCCATCGAGCGAGCGACCCGGCTGATCCTCGACATCGCCGGCGGCCAGCCCGGCCCGGTCGTCGAGGCGGTGCACGAAGCTGACCTGCCCAGGCCAGCTGCGATCAATCTGCGCCGGGCGCGCATCGCCCGCGTGCTGGGCATCGAGGTCGCGGATGACGAAGTTGAACGCATCCTGCGCGCGCTCGGGCTAACGGTCGCAGCGGCTGCCGATGGTTGGACGGTGACGCCGCCGGCGCGCCGCTTCGACCTCGCCATCGAGGAAGACCTAATCGAGGAGATCGCCCGCATCCACGGCTACGACCGTATCCCGGTCAAGCTGCCTTCGGGTGCGGCGCGGGTCGCGGCGCCTGCGGCTGATCGCGTAAGCGATGCGACGTTGCGTCGCCACTTGGCCGCACGCGACTGGCAGGAAGCATTGAACTATGCCTTCATCGACGCAGCCTGGCTGCCGCAGTGGCAGTTGGGCGATGCCGTGGAGCTCGCCAATCCGCTCAGCGCCGATCTCGGCGTGATGCGCCCGATGCTGCTGCCCGGCCTTGCCGCGGCGATGGCGCGCAATGTCGCGCGCCAGCAGGCGCGCGTGCGCCTGTTCGAGATCGGGCGGGTGTTCACGAAAACGGATGTCGATGGCGATGCGCCGCTTGAACTGCCGCGGATCGCCGCGCTGGCCTGTGGAAGCGCCCGCGCCGAGCAGTGGGGCGAGGCTCACCGCCCGGTCGATTTCCATGACCTGAAGGGGGATCTGCAATCGCTCGCGGCACTGGCAAACGTGACTTTGGCGTTCCGGCGCTCGTCACGGGCGTTCGGGCATCCGGGCCGTTCGGCTGACGTCCATCGCACCGATGCCGATGGCAGCGACGAGTGCATCGGCTGGATCGGCGAGCTGCATCCGCGCCTGCGCGAGTTACTGGAGCTGGATGCCTCGGCGGTCGGTTTCGAGATCGACCTGGAAGCGCTGGCGCGACGTGCGACCGCACGCGCCGAAGCCGCATCGCGCTTCCCCTCGGTGCGTCGCGACCTCTCCTTGCTGGTACCGCAGGCGGTGGAATGGGAGGCCCTTGCGACCTGTGTTCGTGCGAATGCGGGGCCACTGCTGAAATCGGTCAAGCTGTTCGACCGCTACGTCGGCGGGGGCATCGATTCAGGTTTCAAAAGCCTCACTATGGGCTTGATTTTGCAGGAAGAATCGCGCACGCTGACCGAAAGCGAGGTGGAAGCGGTGGTGGGCCAAGTGGTAGCGGCGCTGCAACGCGAACACGACGCACGGATCAGGGGATAGCGGGATGGCGTTGACCAAGGCCGAAATGGCCGAACGGCTCTACGATGAGGTCGGACTCAACAAGCGCGAGGCGAAGGAGTTCGTCGATGCGTTCTTCGACACCTTGCGTGACGGGCTGGAGCAGGGCCGCCAGGTCAAGCTCTCCGGGTTCGGCAACTTCGACCTGCGACGCAAGAACCAGCGCCCCGGCCGCAACCCCAAGACCGGCGAGGAGATCCCGATCACCGCGCGCACCGTGGTGACCTTCCGCCCCGGCCAGAAACTCAAGGAGCGAGTGGAAGCCTATGCTGGACCCAGGTAGCAACAAGGAACTGCCGCCGATCCCGGCCAAGCGCTACTTCACCATCGGTGAAGTCAGTGAGCTGTGCGACGTCAAGCCGCACGTGCTGCGCTACTGGGAGACCGAATTCCCCAGCCTGTCGCCGGTCAAGCGGCGCGGCAACCGGCGCTACTACCAGCGCCACGACGTGTTGATGGTGCGGCAGATCCGCGGCTTGCTGTACGAGCAGGGCTACACGATCGGTGGCGCGCGCCTGCGCCTGGAAGGCGAGAGCGGCAAGCAGGAATCCGCGCTGTCATCGCAGATCATCAAGCAGGTTCGTCTGGAGCTGGAGGAAGTGCTGCAGCTGCTGAAGCGCTGAATTCCAGCCTGACCCCGCAAACGAAAAACGGCACCTTGTTGGACAGGGTGCCGTTTCAGTTTCGATGGTCGGGGTAGCCGGATTCGAACCGACGACCACTTGTCCCCCAGACAAGTGCGCTACCAGGCTGCGCTATACCCCGGAGCCGCGCATTATAGCCCAACGTGTTCGGGCGAAGCGCCGCGCTCGGCCTTCAGCTGCATCAGATAACCATGCAGCATCTCGGTCGAAAGCCCGTGCAGGCTGAGGCGGTATCCGGCGCGCAGGGTCGACATCGGCACCAGCGGATGCTTGTTGTTGACCAGGCCGAGCCGCGATTCCGCGCCGAGGATCGTCGCCGCGTAAATGCCGATGGTCTCGTCCAGCTGCAGCGAATTGGTCGCCCGCCAGAAATCGTCATCGGTGAGAAACAGCTGGTAGATCGGCGTGAACAGTTCGATCGCGCTCTGCAGGTCGAGGAAGTTGCGCCGCCGGCTGGGCATGTCCTCGATGCGCAGGTGGTCCGGCTGCATCACCATCGACAGGTCGGGCGCTTCCACGCGCTCAAGCTGCAAGCCCTGCGCACGCAAGGCGGTATTGAGGTTGATGATGAAATTGTAGAGGTTGAGGTCGTGGACGAGGTACATGTCCGGCGCGACATCCGCGATCTTCTCGGGCGTCAAGGGATTCGTCGGTACCTTGGCCGGCGCATTGGCGGCGATGAAACCCAGCACCTGCGAGCCGATGCAGAAATGGCGCAGGATCAGCCAGTTCGCCTCGGGGCGGATGAAATTCTCCATGCCCCAGGCCAGCAGCCGGTGCAGCGCGCGCGAGAACGCCAGGCGGCGCGGCATCAGCACCTTGAGCACCTGGAACAGGATGATCAGGCTGCGCGCGAACGGGCGGATGAAGGGCAGCAGGTATTGCCGCGATGCCGAGCTGGAATCGACCAGCCATGCGTGCTTCACCGCCTCGTCGATCGGCGTCGACTGGTCAAGGTAGAGTGCGCGCCACGGGCTGGGGTCGCGCGCATCGTGCGGCATCGAGAGGAAATCCGGCGTGCGTTGCTTGCTCATGGCGTGGCTTGGTTGATCGCAGTCACGTGCTGGAACTGCATCAGGTACAACTCGGCGGTGCGTTTGGCAGTGTCAAGGATCGCCTGCGTATGGCTGCCATCCGTATCGTGGGTGAGGACGATTTCCACGCCGCGCAGCCAGCGCAGCAGGTGGTGTTCGTCGTTCTCGCCATGGTATTCGAGGAAGCGGAACGCGTCGCGCGGCACGTCTTTCAGGCTGGCCTTCATCAACGGCAGCAGCGCCGGGATGATGCGTTGGCCGGTGCCTTCGATGATGTAGATCGCACCGAGTAGCCCGACCGGATTGGGCGTGGACGCGAGTGCGTGCAGGTAGCTATTGAGTGCCTCGCCACCGGGATTGCGACGCAGCTGGTCGATGTCGGCGATGTCGCCGCCGGCTTTTTGATAGTCATCAAACAGAATCTCGTAATCGTTCTGCTCCTCGCCGGCATGGGTTTCGATCAGCGCGGCGAGCGCATCGAACGGCGGCTGCACCGATGCCGCGCCTTCTCGCATCCACAGGCTGCCCTCGCGCACCTGCGGGATCCAGTCGCGCATCCAGCCGAGGTAATCGCCACGCGTCCACGCGCCTTCACGCAGGCCCCGCACCACCGGTGTGCGCCACACCCGCGAGCGATAGTCATGCCAGGTCACCGCAAGTTGTCCGAGCAGCTCACGCAGGCGCAGGTCGTCGGTTGCGGCGGGATCGTGCGGTGCGGGGATCGCATCCTCATCAGCCACACGCATTCGCGTTGCGACGTTCGATGGAAGCGGGGCCGGCGTCGCGCTGCGTGCATCCTCCACCTCGATCAACAAGAACGAGACGGTGAAGCGCCCGGATTCCGGCACGAAGCACAGGATGCGCTCGCCCGGCTGCAGGCTGCGGCTGCGCAGGAACTCATCGAGCATGATGAAAATCGATGCCGCGCCGGTATTGCCGCGCGTCGCCAAGTTGCTGTACCAGCGCTCGCGCGGGATCGCGAAGCCGGCCTTCTGCATCAATTCGTCGATGACCGGCGCGAATTTTTCCGACGAGTAATGGCAGAGGAAGTGGTCGATGCGCGCGGGATCGATGTGGCCGGCATCGACCAGCGAAACGTACTCGTGAATGCCGACATCAAACAGGTGCGGCAGCAGGCGGATGTCCTGGCGCAGGAGCAGGGCGCCGTCGTTCTCCGCATCCTGCCAACGCTCGTAATCCAGGTGCGAGCGGCTGCGGTCGGCTTTCAGGCCCAGTTGCATGCACACCGGATAGTCGCCCGAGAAGCTGCGCTGGTGTATGAAACGCAACTTCAATCGCGTGGCTGCCTCATTGCGCGGCTTCGAGCTGAGCAGAACGGCGCCGGCGCCATCGGACAACATCCAGCGCAGGAAGTGCGCATCGAAGTCGGCGTCGTAGCCGCAGCCCGCGTAACGCGAGCGCTTGAACAGGCGCGAGGGCATCTCCGCCGCGACCACCAGCGCGTGCAAATGGGTGCCCAACTCGATCGCTGATGCAGCCGCTTCGCATGCGGCCACGCCCGAGGCGCAGATGCCTTGGGAGGTCAGCAGCTGCATCGGCGGGCCGGCGAGTTCCCCCAGCAGCATGTTGGCGAAGCCGGGCAGCAGCGCGTCTCCCGCGCAACCACCGGTGGCGAGCATGCCTACCTCGTCCAGCGAACGATGCGCATCGGCCAGGCAGCGCTGGATGGCGCGTGCCGCCATCGACTCCGGCGATTCGCGGGTCGTGCCGTCGGGGGCGATGCCGTAATGCCGGGTGCGGATGCCGTTTTCCTCGAGGATGCGCTTCTTGATGCGCGAGGAGATCCGATTGAGCGGCGCGACGAACGCATCCATCGATGCGTTGTCGATCGCCGGGCCCGGCAGATGGCGGGCGCTGGCATCGATGTAAACCTGTTCGAAGAACGTGGGCATGTCAGTCCTTGGCGTGGGTGGGCCGCTCGATGATGCGGTCCGCGGCATTCAACGGGATCGTGCTGCCGGCAAGCCGGTCGAACACGTCGAGCAGGAAGCCGTAGTTGCCGTGGTATACCGAATGGTGCAGGTGGTGGCGACGACTGGCCGCCAGCGGCCCGCGCGCAGGCGCAGCCCGCGTGAACTCGTAATTGCCGTGCCCCAGGTTGTTCAACACGATGCTGAAGACCGGTAGCGCCAACAGCGCAGGGAAGCTGAAATCGTGCAGCAGCATCGGGATGATCGGCACGCTGCCCAGCATCAGTGCCTCGACTGGATGGAAGGCATAGGTGGAGAAGGGCGTCGGCGTCACCGAGCGGTGGTGGTCGACATGGAAGCGCCGCAGCCACCGCGTGTGCAGCAGGCGATGGTTGGCGTAGAAGTGCAACTCGTTCCACAGAAACAGCACGGTGATCTCGATGGCGATGCGCAAGCCGGAGGCATCGGCCGCGATGCTTGCCCAGCCTTGGCGCAGGAGCCACCACGGCACCAGCACGCCGACGCCGAATATCGCGATCGAAACGGAGGATTCGCCGATCTCCCGGCGCAACTGGCCAGGCCGCAATGGACGTGGGTCCAGCATGCGGCCGAAGCCGATGCGAGGCAGGGCGTCGTGGGTCAGCCACCAGGTGAAAGCCGCAGTGACGAAATAGAGCAGGGCGAAGTAAGCGATGCCCACCGCCACCACCTGGGTGGCAGACAGGGAGACGAAGGCGTGGGCAAGCGGATCGGCGATGGCGAAGACGTCGGACTCCCTGCCCGTCCTAAATGTGTCGGGCCAAGGCAAGCATAGTCGAGGCCGATTGCCAAGGTTCGCGCTGTACGCAAAGGCATGGACGTGATGGAACCTGCACCCCGTATCCGTGGTCAAATCGCGTCGACCCTGGCTTGGAGCATCGCGATGAATGGATGTCTGCGTGGCGCATGCGCGGCATGGCTGTTGTGGCTGGCAGGGGTGGCTCAAGCGCAAAGCCAGCCGTCTGCGTCATCAGAGGAGCCACCTGCCGGAGAGCAGGCGACTGCCCAGCAGTCGATACCATCACCCGCGCCGGTTGAAGCGTCGGTTGAATCCCCGGCACAGGATCGCCTGCTCGATTCGGTCAGCGTGGTCGGCGGCGTGCAGCCCGGCCCGCGACTGTGGCGGGTACGCAAGGGCGATCACGTCCTGCATGTGCTGGCCACGGTGTCGCCGTTGCCGAGCGGGATGAGTTGGGATGCCGATTACGTGGAGGGCGTGATCGCGCGATCGCAGGAGTACCTGCCGGCCCCCAATCTTTCGATCAGTGCCAATGTCGGCTGGATTTCCGGACTCCGGTTGCTGCCTTCCTACCTGCGCCTGAAGAAAAATCCCGATGGCAAGCGCCTGCAGGACGTGTTGCCGGCCCCGTTGTATGCACGCTGGCGCGGTGCACGTGAACGTTACGCGCTGCGCGACAACGATGTGGAGAAGCAGCGCCCCATGCTGGCCAGGCAGGCGCTGCATGCGGCCGCGCTCAAACGCAGCGGGCTGGGTGGCAAGCCGGTCGTGTATCCGGTGTTGAACGCCGCGATCAAGCAGCATGGCCTGAAGACGACCGACAGCGGCATCCGTATCAAGATCGACGATCCGAAGGCCGCGATGCGCGACATCTCCACGGGTGACTTCGATGACATGCAATGCCTGCGGCAGACGTTGGACTCGCTCGACCGCGAACTGCCGATCGCGGTGCGTCGCGCCAACGCATGGGCCACCGGCGACATCGCCACCTTGCGATCTCTCGGCAATCAGGCGACATGGCAGGACGACGATTGCGTCAGCGCGCTGAGCGAAACAGCGTTCGCGCGCAAGCGTGGCATTCACGACGTGCCGGCGCGGCTGCGCAGCCAATGGCTCGCCGCGGCGGAAGCGGCGCTGAAGAACAACACCTCGACGTTTGCGGTGCTGCCCTTGGAGTTGGTCGTGGGACGCGACAACTACGTGGACGCGCTCAAGGCCCGCGGCTACGACGTGATCGAACCCTGAGCCAGTTGCTCAGGCGCTGTTGGCGGCCAGCCGCGGCTCGCCCTGCTGCGGCCAGCGCTTGAGTACGGCAGCGCGGATGCCCTCCACATCCAGCCCGGCCTCGGCCAGCAGGTCCTCGCGGCTGGCGTGGTGCTGGAAGGCATCCGGAAGGCCCAGGTGCAGGATCGGCATGACGATGCCTTCGGCGGCCAGCAGTTCGGCCACGCCCGAGCCCGCCCCACCGGCGATGACGTTGTCTTCGAGCGTGACCAGACCTTCGTGGGTCTTCGCCAGCTGCAGGATGAGTTCGCGGTCCAGCGGCTTGACGAAGCGCATGTCGATGACGCTGTAGCCGAGTGCTTCGCCCACCGAGAGCGCCGCCGGCAGCACCGCGCCGAACGCGAGCAGGGCGATGTGCCGGCCGTGGCGCTTCACCTCGGCTTTGCCGATCGGGATCGTGTCGAGGCCGTGGCCGGCCGCCACGCCGGTGCCCGAGCCGCGCGGATAACGCACCGACGCCGGGCCGTCATGCCTGAAGCCGGTGGAGAGCAGCCTGCGGCATTCGGCCTCGTCGCTTGGGGCCATCACCACCATGTTCGGCACGCAGCGCAGGTAGCTGAGGTCCAGGTTGCCCGCGTGCGTGGCGCCATCGGGCCCGACCACGCCGCCGCGATCGATCGCGAAGAGCACGTCGAGCTTCTGGATCGCGACATCGTGCACCAATTGGTCGTAACCACGCTGCAGGAAGGTGGAATAGATCGCGACGACGGGCTTGGCGCCTTCGCAGGCCATGCCTGCGGCCAAGGTGACCGCGTGCTGCTCGGCGATGGCGACATCGAAATAGCGCTGCGGATATGCCTTGCTGAAACGCACAAGGCCGGAGCCTTCGCGCATCGCCGGGGTGATCGCGAGCAACTTGTCGTCGCTTGCGGCCATGTCGCAGAGCCAGTCACCGAAGACGTCGGTATAGGTCGGCTTCTTGACCGCGCCGGGCTTCGACACCATGCCGAGTTCGGGATCGAACGGCGACACCGCGTGGTAGCCGATCTGGTCGGCCTCGGCGCGCTCGTAGCCCTTGCCCTTCGTCGTGATGACGTGCAGCAGCTGCGGACCCTTGAGACCTTTCAGCGTCTTCAGGGTGGAGACCAAGGCGTCCATGTCGTGGCCGTCGATCGGACCGGTGTAATGGAAGCCCATTTCCTCGAACAGGGTGGATGGCACGAACATGCCCTTCCAGTGTTCCTCCCAACGCTTGACGAACTTGGCGGGTGCGGCGTCCTTGTCGCCGAGCAGTTTCTTGCCGCCCTCGCGCAGGGCGTTGAGGGTTTTGCTGCCAGTCATCCGCCCGAGCATGCGGGTCACGCCGCCGACCGCTTCGGAGATCGACATCCGGTTGTCGTTGAGGATGACCAGGATGTCCGGTTCCTCATCCATGCCGCCGGCGTGGTTGAGCGCCTCGTAGGCCATGCCGGCGGTCATCGCGCCATCGCCGATCACCGCCACCACCTTGCGCTCGCTGCCGGCGTGTTTCGCCGCGATCGCCATGCCCAGCGCGGCGGAGATCGAAGTGGACGAATGACCGACGCCGAAGGTGTCGTATTCGCTTTCCTCGCGCTTGGGGAATGGGGCGACGCCATCCTTCTGCTTGACCGTGTGGATGGCATCGCGGCGGCCGGTCAGGATCTTGTGCGGATAGGCCTGGTGGCCGACATCCCAGACGATGCGATCGCCGGGCGTGTCGTAGAGGTAGTGCAGGGCGGTGGTCAGCTCGACCACACCGAGGTTGGCACCGAAATGGCCGCCGGACTTGCCGGCGGATTCGATCAGGTAGGCGCGCAGTTCGTCGGCGATGTCACGCAGTTCGCCTTCGTCGAAGCGGCGCAGCTCGGCGGGGGAGTCGATGCGCGAGAGGCGCGGATAACGCGAGGGATCGATCATGGCCGTATTTTACGGCCTCGGGTACGTCGCTTGCGTGTGGCCGGCGTGAACCCGTCAACGGCCGCGCTTGAGGCCGAACAGGCCACCCCTGGCCGGCTCGGTGGAGGGCGGCGGCTCGGGCAGGACCTGCTCGACGATCGCGGTGGCAAGGCCGGCATTGACGAAGTCCGCCACTTCGCCATCGCTGACATTGGCCATCGCCGCGATTTCCGGCACCGTGGCCGGACCTTTCATCATCGCGGTGGCGATGCGGAAATGCTTGGGGAATTCGCGCTCGGTCTGCAGCCATTTGGTCAGGCGGTAGCGACCTTCCGGATCGACATCGGGCAACAAGGCGCCCTTGCCCTGCAGCAGGCCGGCGTACCAGGCCAGCCGCGACATCGGCTGGGCAGCGCCGGCGGTCGATGTGCCCTGCGCCCACGCGGTGTCGTCCAGCGGTTGGAAATCGGCTTCGTCCAGCGCCGCGCCATCGAAATACATCTCCAGTGGCTTGAGCGTGGCCGGCCCGTGGTACTGGCCGTTCGCGGCATCGATATAGAGCGCCGGGCCATCATTGCGCTGGTAGCGGCCGCGCGTGGAAAGCTGGCCGGGCCGGAGCCAATCGGCCAGCACCGGATCGCGGGCGATGATGGGCTCCGGTGCGGGAACGGGCGCAGATTCCGCGACCGCCAGCGTGTCGTGCTCCACGACCGGTTCGGGGATCGGCGCCAACTCCTCGTCCGCGGCCTGCGCGGCAGTCTCCTCGGGCAACACATCCATCGGCGCCGGGGCGGCGGTGAAGCCATGCGGCGCGGCCGCTGCCGGGGCTTCCTCGAACCGGGCGGGTGCCGGGTCCGGACGCGCAGACGTTGCGGCCGCGGCAGGCGTGCCGCGCGTAACGATATCGCCCAGCTCGGCGAGCAGGGATTCCACGCCACCGGCATCGGCCGGGCGGCCCAGGCGGTAATCGGTCTGGCTGCGTGCGGACGAGGTGTATCCGATGACCTTGCGTCCGGCGTTGTGCAGCTGCATCCAGCTCATCGGACCGTACAGGCTGTCCATGTCGACGACCACCAGGTCCGCCTCGCCGTCCTCGACCAGCCGCAGGTCGAGCCCGAGCCTCTCCACGGCCGCCGCGAAGGCCTGCGCCAGTTCGGCCTGTGTATTGCGATCCATTCCGGTGAAACCCAGCGTCTTGCTCATGCCACATCCCCTGTCATCAACCCACGAGTGTAGCCGAGGGCCACCCTGGTGAAAGCCGCGGGATGTGCGGGAATTGGCGGTTTTGCCGTGTGGGCATGCCTGCAGGCATCGGGCCAGCGAACGCCCTGCGCCGGCCGGGCATTCGAGCCTTGCGTCAGCTGAACCCGCGCCGTGGTTTCCTCGGCATCTGCGCCTTCAGGAACTGCATCTGGTCGGCGAGTATGTTGCGGTTGGAGAGGATCAGGTGCTCGATCCAGCTTGGCCGATAAGGCACCGCCAGCAGTGGCATCCCGGCCTGCTGCGGGGTGCGGTTGGCCTTGCGCGAGTTGCAGTGGAAACAGGCGCTGACCACGTTCTCCCAGACATCCTTGCCTCCCTTGGAAACCGGCATCACGTGGTCGCGGGTCAGGTGCTGGCGGGTCGGGCGTTCCCCGCAATACAGGCACAGGTGCGCGTCGCGTGCGAACAGCGAGGCGTTGGTCAGGGCAGGGGTCGGGTCGATGGCGCGACCGCGGGCATGCCCGCGAGCGGCGATGATCGGGTGCAGGGAAAGCGAGCTTTGCTCCCCGGTCAGCCGCGAGGTGCCGCCGTGCACGGTCAGGCAGGTATCGCCCAATGTCCATGCGACCGCGTCGCGCGCATACAGGCAAGCGGCATCCTGCCAGCGGATCCAGTCCAAGGCGCGGCCATGTGCATCCAGCGCCAGGAAGCGCAGGGAAGATTTCGAGTGGCGCTGGGGGGACGGAAGCTCGCCCGGGTCGGTGCCGGGGCCGATCAGGCGTAGCTTTGCGCTATGCATACCCATCGGAATGACAGGTTATACGCCTTTGATGACGTTTTGTGTAGAGCCGGAAAAATTCCCGTGAGCGGCCTCAGAGCGTGAAGCTCAGCACCTGTTCGCCGCGGCTGATCCTGTAGGTGCGCGGCGTGCCCTTCCTAAGCGATCGCCAGAAACGCAGCACCGCGTAGGCCCGCTTTCCGGGCACGGCTTGTTGATTGACCTGGAGGATTTCATCGCCGACCCGGGCCGGACAGTAGGCGCCCGAGCGCGCCGGCCTGACGCTGGTGATGACGACCTTCTCCACCACCGGATTCAGGCCAAAGCCACGAAAGTGCGGCTCGATCTCGATGTTGCATTCCGCCGCCCATGCCGCGACCGGCAACAGGCACAACACAAGCACGCCAACGATCCGCAGGCACCGGACCGTCCGCTGCGCAGGGCGGGCCTCAACCGAATGCATCGGCATCCAGCGCAATCAGGTTGTCGACGCCCGATTCGATCGCCGCCCTGTGCATCAGCGTGCGCGGCAGGATGCGGTCGAAGTAGAAACGGGCGGTCTCGCGCTTGCCGGCCTTGAACGCTGCGGATGCGGACGAACGCTCGGCAGCGGCCACCGATCTGGCCCACCAATAGGCGAGGGCGACGTAACCCGAGTAGAACAGATAGTCGTAGGCGGCGCCGCCGACTTCCTCCGGGTTGGCCAGGGCGTCCACCCCGATCTTCTTCGACAGCGCTTGCCACTCTTCGAGTTTGTCGACGAGCGGCGGCATCAGGCTCGCCAGCGCCGGATTCGCGGCCTCCGTCGCGCAGAAGGCCTGCGCCTCGGCCAGGAAGGCACGCAGGCCCGCGCCCTTCAACTGCAGCAGCTTGCGGCCGACCAGATCGAGCGCCTGGATGCCGGTGGTGCCTTCGTAGAGGGTGGTGATGCGGGCATCGCGCGCCAGCTGCTCCATGCCGTGTTCGGCGATGTAGCCGTGTCCACCGAAGCATTGCAGCGCGTGGTAGGTGCATTCGTTGCCCCATTCGGTCAGGCAGGCCTTCACGATCGGGGTGAGGAAGCCGACCATCGCATCGGCGTTCGCGCGCGTGGCCTCGTCCTCGCCATGCTGGGCGATGTCGACCTGCAGGAATGCGTGGTAGCCGAGCAGGCGTCCGCCCTCGACCAGGGTCTTCTGGGTCAGCAACATGCGCCGGACATCCGGATGGACGATGATCGGATCAGCCGGTTTTTCCGGGAATTTCGCACCCGTAAGCGAGCGCATCTGCAGGCGTTCGCCGGCATAGCGCAATGCGTTCTGGTACGCGCGATCGGCAAGGCCAAGGCCCTGCAGCCCAACCGCGAGGCGCGCGGTGTTCATCATCACGAACATCGCCATCAGGCCCTTGTGTGGCTCGCCGACCAGCCAGCCCTCGGCGCCATCGAAATTCATCACGCAGGTGGCGGAACCGTGGATGCCCATTTTGTGTTCCAGCGCACCGCAGCGCAGGGCGTTGCGCTCGCCAATCGCGCCATCGATGCCGACCTTGAACTTGGGCACGACGAACAGCGAGATGCCGCGGCTGCCGGGCGGCGCATCGGGCAATCTGGCCAGCACCAGGTGGACGATGTTCTCCGCCATGTCGTGCTCACCGGCGGTGATGAAGATCTTGGTGCCTTCGATCGAATAGCGGTCGTCGCCGTTCGGCACGGCACGCGTCCGCAGCAATCCCAAATCGCTGCCGGCGTGAGGCTCGGTCAGGCACATGGTCCCGGTCCATCGACCTTCGACCAGTGGCTTGAGGAAGGTCTCCTGCTGCCACTGGCTGCCGTAATGCAGCAGGGCTTCGGTGGCGCCGTGCGAGAGCAGGGGGAAATTGCCCCAGGCGAGGTTGGCGGCATCGATCATTTCCTTCACCGCCGCGCCTAGGACGTGCGGCATGCCCTGGCCGCCGAATTCCGCGGGCGCGTTGAGGCCGGGCCAGCCGCCTTCGACGAACTGCGCGTAGGCAGCGGCGAAACCCTCGGGCGTGGTGACATCGCCGGTCGCCGCATCAAGCTTGCAGCCGCGATCCCCGACCGCGTTGAGCGGCGCCAGCACCTGCGAGGTGAAGCGTGCGGCCTCCTCCAGAACGGCGTCGGTGAGTTCGCGGTTGACCTCGGTCTGGCCGAGACGGGCCAGGACGTTTTCGACATCAAGCACATCGAAGAGGCCGAAGCGGATGTCGTCGAGCGGCGCGCGGTACTGGCTCATGCGGAGTCTTTCGGGTCGATGGGGTGGGATCGGGCGTTCGGGTCCGCGCCGCGACTCAGCGCAGCACGCCGGGCAGTCCGGGCGCGGGGCTGAGGGCGCTGTCGCGCGAGATCTGCCAGGTGCGGGCATTGCCCTGATCGGGCGTCGCGACCAGGCTGCCCTTCAACGCATAGGACACGCCGCGGCCAGCGGCCAAGGCATCGGCCACCTGCAACCGCGCGCCTGCGGAGGGCGTCATCGTGATGGTGACCACGTCGGCGGACTCCGGCGCGATCGACAACACTGGCTGCGACTGCAGCGTACCGGCGGACTCGCCGCCCATGGTCAATGCAAGCGAGACGTTGTCGAAGCGCATCGCCACGGCGCTGTAGTTTTGCAGGCGCAGTTGCACTTGCCAGGCGCCGCGCGCATCGACCGTGAGTTGCTGGATGCTGGCCGCAGGCTCGGAGACGCGACGGCTGCCGGTGCTGGCGCAGGCAGCCAACAACAGCACGAGAGCGAGGGTCAGGCAGGCGCGCAGGGTCTTCATCCGGTCCATTCCGTGGGACATGGACCGAGGATAGCGCGGCCAAGTGAACCGCCGGCGAAAACTGCCGCGCAAAAGAAAAGGCCGCGATGTCGCGGCCTGTCTGTCGAATCGCCCTGCGAAGTGGTGGCCGGGGAGGGAATCGAACCCCCGACACGGGGATTTTCAATCCCCTGCTCTACCGACTGAGCTACCCGGCCACTGCTCGGGCGTATCCGAGCCGGCCATCTTACGGAGGAACGCGACTGCGGGCAAGTTCGGCAGGATTGAACTGTCGGTTGCTGACCCGCGACTCATCACGCACCTCGGGCGTATAGTCGGAAACGCCCTTCCAAGGAGTCACCGTCATGCATCTACGCCACGTGTCCTTGTTAATTGGCTCTGCGTTGTTGGCTGCGTGTGCCACCACGAAAGAGAGCGATGCCAGTCGCCTGACGCGCCTGCAGGCGTTCGCCGGCGCCCCGGTCAACAGCATCACCTACACATCTGCCGGTATGGGTTTCGATGTGGTCGATGACTCTCACCTTCTATTGACGATGGGCCCGAAGCGGAGCTGGCTGCTGCGCGTCGACCCGCAATGCCTGGCCTGGGACGGGGGCTCGCCGGTGCTGGCCTTGAGCCAGGGGATGCCCGGACAGATCAGCGTGAATTTCGATGCCGTCCTGACGCGTTCGACGCCCGGCATGCGCTGCCCGATCCGCGAGATCCGGCCGGTCGACCTGCAGGCGGCCCGTGAGGCCGAGCGCCAAGCCGCGCCAACCGGTTGAGATGCGTCAATCCTGCCCAGCACCGGCCTCGGGCACGTAGCCGGACGGGGCTTCCGCGCCATCGCCGAACAGGAAATTTTCCATCTCGCGTTCCAGGTAGGCGCGATGTTCCGGGTTCATCGGCGACAGGCGGTTCTCGTTGATCAGCATGGTCTGGTGCGCCAGCCATGCCACCCAGGCCGGCTTGCCGATGTTTGCGAACACGCGCTTGCCCATCTCGCCGGGCCACGGCACGAAATCAAGGCCTTCGACTTCTTGCTGGTCACGCTGGCAGAACACGACACGGCTCATGGGTCCTCCTTTTCGATCAACCTGCGCACCGGTGCGGGAATGCCGAGCGAGGCAAGTTCCCCGCGCGTCGCCCAGCGCAGGCCGTCATTGTCGCGCACCCGGTCCTTCGCAGCGACGCCATCGAACAGCAAGGGGTGGATGCGCAGTCGGTAGTGGGTGAAGGCGTGTTCGATGGCCGGCAATCCTTGCGGGGGATGGATGATGCGTCCGTGGCGCGATGCGATGGCCGAAGCGGCATCGATATCGCCAGCATCGACCTCGGGCAGCGACCACAACGACGCCCAGATGCCGCGCGCGGGCCTTTGCTGGAGCAAGGTGCGGCCGTGTGCGTCGCGCAGCCAGACCATCGCGGTCTCGCGCTGCGGGATCTTCTTTTTCGGGCGCGCGAACGGCAGCTCGCCTGTGCGTCCATCGCGATGGGCCACGCACAGCTCGCCCAAAGGGCATTCGCCGCAACGAGGACGAGCGCGCGTGCACAGCGTCGCGCCGAGATCCATCTGCGCCTGGGTGTAGTCGGCCATGCGCACGGGATCCGGCGGCAAGGAACGCTCCGCGATGTCCCACAGGCGTTTTTCGATGGCAGGTGAACCGGGCCAACCTTCGATGCCATGCAGCCTTGCCAGCACACGTTTGACATTGCCATCGAGGATGGCGAATGGCTCGCCCCAAGCCTGCGCGAGGATCGCGCCGGCGGTGCTGCGACCGATGCCGGGCAGGGCGAGCAGGGCATCGAAATCGCGCGGCAATTCGCCCGCGTGCTCATCCACACAGCGCTTCGCGGCGGCATGCAGGTTGCGCGCACGGCTGTAATAGCCCAGGCCCGACCACAGCGCGTGCACCTCATCGCCGCTGGCATCGGCAAGCGAGCGCAGGTCCGGCAACGCATCGACGAAGCGCTGGAAATAGGGGATGACGGTCGCGACCTGGGTCTGTTGCAGCATCACCTCCGACAACCAGGTGCGATAGGGCGTGCGTGGCTGCGTCCACGGCAGGTCGTGGCGGCCATGTGCATCGAACCATTCCAGCAGGCGTGGCGCATATTGCGCCAGGGGGAACGGGTCGATGGTCGAAGCGGGTTTTTCAACCAGGCGCTTGCTCGGCATCGGACTCAAGGGCGCGGTCTCGCGTCGGGCACGGTCGGCTCCTCGAACTCTATCTCGACGCCCTCCAGCCTTGCGCCGGCGATGTCCAGGCGCGGCGTCGACACATGGCCCTCGATCGGCGGCAAGGGCGAGTCGGTGTCCATCGCATCGCGCCATGCCATTACGTCGCGGATATGCAGGCGGCCATCGAAGCGGGTCGCATCGCGGCGCATGTCCAGCGCAACGACATCGCTCAGATCGAGCGCGCCATCGTAGGCCAGCGAGAACGACAGCGGCGAACGGGATTGGTCGAGTGGGCGCGGCAATCGTGGCCAGGCATGCGGCCACTGCTGGAGGCCGCCTTCCAGCGCCAGTGCCAGTTGCGTTCCCGCATGCAAGCGACCGTGCAAATCCAAGTCCGGCACCGCGCCTTCACCGCGCAAGGCCAATGCAAGCGGCGACCAATCGAGCCCATCCTTCGACAAGCGCGCCGCGCCATACGCACCGATCACGAACGGCAGCGGTTTGCCACCGGTGCCGATGTAGCGGACGTTCGCACCGAGCTTCGCGGGTGAAAGACGCAAGCCATCGTCGCTCCAGTGGATCGGAGTCGATAGCCGCAGTCGCATCGGCAGGCGCCAGTCGATGGCGATCGGCTCGACGTGGCCAGCCAGGCCGAGCGCGGCATCGTTGGCTGGCTTCGACATCGCCAGATCAAGATCGAACGACAGTTGCAGCGTGCGTGCAAGGTAACGCCCTGCAACCTTCGCGGTGAGTGGTCGCAGCGGTGCGAAGTAGGGCGCATCGATCCGGATGGCGTCCACCGACCAGCCTTCGCCCAGCAGCTTTCCGCGTACCACCCGCACGCCACGGGTCAGGGTGGGCAGGCGTTGGGTCGCGCTTGCCGGGCGCGTGCGCTGCCAGGCCTGCAACTCGGCGAGGTCAAGCACCGGTGCGTCCAGCTCGATGCGTTCGACATCCAGCACTGCGCCACGTGTTTTCAGGGTTTCCCACGGCACCGAAAGATAGAGGCGCTCCGCGGTCAGCAGCTCGCGCTCTGCACCGGGCCGGCGCGCACGCACGCCGCGCAGTACCAGCCTTGGCGTGCCGCGGATGTCGTATTCGGCGGGGCCGCTGGCGGTGATTTCCAGACCGAGTTGTCGACCTGCCTGCTCAAGGATGATGCGCGTGGCGAACTCCGGGCGCAGGACCATGCGCAGCCCGATCGCGATCAGCAAAAGCAGCAGAACCCCCATGCCGAGCAACCACCACCAGCGCCGCCTGCGTGGTCGGACGGCCGCAGCCGCATCGTTCACTGGCCGATGGCCTCCGGCAGCAGCGCATCGACGAAGGCTTGCGGGTCGAACACGCGCAGGTCCTCCGGGCGCTCGCCGATGCCGACATAGCGGATGGGGATGCCGAACTCACGCGCCAGCGCAAACAGCACGCCGCCCTTGGCGGTGCCGTCGAGCTTGGTCACGACCAGCCCCGAGACCGGCACCTTGCCGCTGAAGGCGCGCACCTGCGCGATCGCGTTCTGGCCGGTGGTGCCGTCGATCACCATCAGGATCTCGTGCGGGAGGCCGGCGCCGTGCTTGCCGAGCACGCGCACGATCTTGGACAACTCGTCCATCAGCCCGGCCTGGGTGTGCAGCCGGCCGGCGGTATCGGCGATCAGCACCTGTGTGCCGCGCGACCTGGCCGAGGCATACGCATCGAAGGCGACCGCCGCCGCATCGGCATCCTGTCCCTGCGCGATGACTTGCACGCCGTTGCGCTCGCCCCAGGCCTGCAATTGCGCGACCGCCGCTGCCCGGAAGGTGTCGCCCGCGGCCAGCATCAGACTGCGGCCGTCATCGCGGAACTTGCGTGCCAATTTGCCGATCGTGGTGGTCTTGCCGACCCCGTTCACGCCGATCGTCACGATCACGAAGGGCTTGGCGGTGCCATCGATCAGCAGCGGCTGCGCGACCGGCTGCAGCATCGCCACCAGATCGCCGCGCAGCGTCTGCAACAGGTCGTTGGCGTCGGAAAACTCGCGGCCGCCCATGCGCGTGCGCAGGTCATCCACCAGTGCGGTGGTGGCCTTGACCCCGACATCGGCGGTGAGCAGGACGGTTTCGATCTCGTCCAGCAGGTCCTCGTCGAGTTTCGGGTTGCGCGCGAACAGGCCGCCGAACGAGCGGGCGATGCCGCTGCCTTTCAGGCGCTCGCGCCAGCCGCTCTTGCCGGGTGCGGCGGCGGGCGCGGCATGCGCGTAATCATCGATCGGGCTCGGTGCTTCGGCCGGCGTGGGCTCGGACACCACATCGTGTTGCTGGTCGATACCCGGGGCTTTTTCGATGTCGCCGGAGGGCGCATCCGCGGCGGCCGCGGGCACGTCGCCTTCGGCGGGCTTCTTTCGCCGGAACCAGTTAGCCATGCGCGGGGCGTTATAAGAGAATGCGGTGATGGTAGCACCGGCCGCCGAACCGCCAATGAAAGTGATCTCCATGAAAACCCTTCGCGACAAGGGCCAAGCAGGCACGAAACCAGGCGCACGAGTCGGTGCCGTGCGGATCATCGGCGGGCAATGGCGCGGCACGCGCTTGCAGGTGCCGGATGTCGATGGCCTGCGTCCGAGCGGGGACCGCGTGCGCGAGACGCTGTTCAACTGGCTGATGCCGGCCTTGCCGGGTGCGCGCGTGCTGGATATGTTCGCCGGCAGTGGTGCTCTGGGCATCGAGGCGGTATCGCGCGGCGCGGCGGCCGCCACGCTTATCGAGCAGGATGCGGCGCTGGCCGGTGCACTGCGCGAGGTCGCGGCCCGGCTGCCCGGTGGCAACGCGCTGGAAATCGTCCATGCCGATGCACTGGCCTGGCTGCCGCGGGCGCTGGGCGAAGGCCGGCGTTACGACATCGCCTTCGTTGATCCGCCTTTTGCGGGAGATCTTTGGCAGCAGTCCATCGCCGCAGTCCTATCGTTGCTTGCGGAAGACGGCTGGCTGTATGTCGAGGCCGCTGCCGACGCCGTCATCACCCCGCCCATCGGCTGGTGCCTGCATCGGGAAGGGCGCACCCGCCAGGTCGCCTACCGGCTGTTCCGTCGTGGCGCCTGAGCGGCGTGCGGATCGGGCCGCTGCTACACTCGTGCGAATAGTCCCCATCGGCCACGCATGTCCACGCCCCGCCAGCGGATCGCCATCTATCCCGGCACCTTCGACCCGATCACATCGGGTCATGTCGACCTGGTGCATCGTGCAGCGCCGCTGTTCGAGCGGCTGGTGGTCGGCGTGGCGCGGAGTTCCGGCAAGGGTCCGGCGCTGTCGATCGACGACCGCGTCGGCTTGGCGCGCGAATCGCTGGCCGACGTGCCGAACGTGGAAGTGCTTGGCTTCGATACATTGCTCGCACATTTCGTCCGCGAGGTTGGTGGCGGGGTGTTGATCCGCGGCCTGCGCGCGGTATCGGATTTCGAGTACGAGTTCCAGCTGGCCAGCATGAACCGCCACCTCATCCCCGAGGTGGAGACGCTGTTCCTGACGCCGGCCGAGGAATACGGCTTCATTTCATCTTCGCTGGTGCGCGAAATCTCCCGCTTGGGCGGGGATGTTTCCGCTTTCGTGCCACCGGCAGTGGCCGCCGCGCTGCAGGCCGAAAGGCAGCGCACCCAGAACCCACGTGGGGAATCCCGATGAACAACACCAAACGCCTGCTGCTGGCGACCGGCCTGGCCGCGCTCGCCCTCACCGCCTGCAAGAAGGAACAAGCCGCGAACCCAGCCCAAGTGGAGGAGGTCGCCGCACCGGTCGCCGCGCCGGCCGGCGATGCCAAGGCCGATTGGCAGCCTTACCTGTCCTCGGTGGCCAAGGCCAACATGGATGGCGTGACCAACGCGCCGTATGCGTATTTCCTGCCAGGTGAGTCGAGCGAGGATTTCAAGGGCGAGTACGACCGCCTGCTCGAGCGCGTGCAGCTGGACATCTCGCGCGGCATCGTCGAAGGCAACATGCTGCTGTTCGGATCGCCGGCGCGCACCCAGCTGGCCGACCTGATCGTCGCCGGCTTCAAGGACGCCAAGCCGAACACCATGAAGAACGTCAAGGTGGTCTTCGTCGGTGATCCGGCCGACAAGGATCGCGTGCAGGCGGCGGTTGCGCCGGCTGGCGTCAACTACGTGTTCGTCTCGTCCAGGTAAGCGCGTTACGGTCCGCGCCTGCCGTGCGGTGGGTGCGGATTCTCCCGCCATGGCCCTGAAGATTCTCGATACCTGCATCAACTGCGACGTCTGCGAGCCGGCCTGTCCCAACCAGGCCATCTCGCAGGGCGCGGACATCTATGTCATCGACGCGGCGCGCTGTACCGAATGCGTCGGCCACCACGACGAACCGCAGTGCGTGGTGGTCTGCCCGGTCGAATGCATCGAGAACGATCCGCTGCACATCGAGACCGAAGCCGAACTGCTGGCGAAACTGCGCCGGCTGCAATTGCAGGCCGCCTGAGCGCGGTCGCATCACGGAGAGACCCATGTTGAAGATGTCGCTTCGCGCGCGCCGGGCATGGTTCGCCATGGCGCTGGTTTTCGCCTTCGCGCAGGTGCAGGCGCGCGATATCCCGCGCGATGCCAAGCCACAGGGCGCGGCGATCGCCTCGGCACACGCGCTGGCCACCGACGCCGGCTTCGAGATCCTCGGCAAGGGCGGCAATGCCTTCGATGCCGCGGTCGCGGTTTCGTCCACGCTCTCGGTGGTCGAGCCGATCAGCTCCGGCATCGGTGGTGGCGGCCTGTTCCTGCTGCACGATGGCAAGACCGGCAAGGACAGCTTCATCGATGCGCGCGAGACCGCACCGGCCGCGGCGACGCCCGCCGCCTTCCTGGACAAGGACGGTGGTCTTGACCGCGATCGCGCCACCAACGGGCCGTGGTCGGCCGGCATCCCGGGCCTGCCCGCGGCGCTGGTGCACATGGCCGAGAAGTATGGCCGCCTGCCGCTGCGCGAATCGCTGGCACCGTCGATCCGCATCGCCCGTGACGGCTTCCCGGTGTATGCGCGCCTGGTGCGCGGCTACGCCGAGAAGCGCGAGGTGATGGAGCGCTATCCCGGCACCCGCGCGGTGTACCTGAAGAACGGCAAGCCGCTGGCCGAAGGCGAGATCCTGCGCCAGCCGGATCTGGCTCGCACGCTGCAACTGCTGGCCGATCGCGGTCACGATGGTTTCTATCGCGGCCTCACCGCGCAGCGCATCCTCGCATCGATCAAGACCGAAGGCGGCCAGTGGACCGCGCAGGAACTCGCCGCCTATCGCGTGCGCGAGCGAGAGCCGATCCATTTCGATTATCGCGGCTGGCGCATCACTACGGCGCCGCCGCCCTCATCCGGCGGGATCGCGCTGGCCCAGATGCTGCAGATGCTGGCACCGTTCGACCTGGACACGATGAGCGAGGCCGAGCGCGTGCACCTGGTCGCCGAATCGATGCGCCGCGCCTTCCACGACCGCACGTTCTACCTCGGCGATCCGGACTTCGTGAAAGTGCCGCAGCGCACCCTGACGTCGCCGTATTACGCAGCCGGTCTGCGTTCTACGATCAACCGTGCCAGGGCCACGCCCAGCGACCTGCTGCCGGGTGAGCCGACGCCGTTCCTGGAGCACGACGAGACCACGCATTTCTCGATCATCGATGGCGAGGGCAATCGCGTAGGCGGTACCCAGACGGTGAACCTGCTGTACGGTTCCGGCCTGATCCCGCCCGGCACCGGCTTCCTGCTCAACAACGAGATGGACGATTTCGCGCTCAAGCCCGGCACGCCGAATGCGTTCGGGGTGATGGGCTACGCCGCCAACGCACCGGAGCCCGGCAAGCGCATGTTGAGCTCGATGACGCCGACCTTCATGGAATCGGACGACCGGGTTACGGTGATCGGCACGCCCGGCGGCACCCGCATCATCACCATGGTGCTGCTCGGCATCCTGGGCTACGACGCCGGCCTCACCGCGCAGCAGGTCGCCGCGCTGCCGCGTTACCACCACCAGTGGTGGCCGGATTCGATCGGCATCGAGAAGGACGCTTTGTCCGCCGACACCATCGCCAGGCTCCGTGCGATGGGGCATGCGGTCGTGGTGCCGGGCGAGAAAGCCGGCGAGCGTTCGTCGGATGCGTGGGGCAACCTGCAGACGGTGGAGATGGATCGCCGCGATGGTTCGCTGCGCGCCGGCAGCGATCCGCGCAATCCGGTCGGCAAGGGCGAGGTCCGCGCGTTGCGTGCAGCCCAGGCTGCGACATCACGCTGATTCGCGTCTCGCCAGAATGCAGATCAGGACGGCCGGGAATCCCGGCCGTTTTCATCTGGGCGACGGTGCGCGAAGCTCAACCCGCGTAAGGATGTTCCTTCATCCACGCCAGCACTTTTTCCGGCTTGCTCTCGCCGTAGGGATCATCGTCGCTGCCATCGTCATTGATGCCGGGCTCGACGAACATCGCGCGGATTTCGCCATCATCGATCACCGCCGCATAGCGCCAACTGCGCTGGCCGAAGCCCAAGTGGTCCTTGTCGATGAGCATGCCCATGCGCCGGGTGAACATCCCGGAACCATCCGGCAGCAGCTTCACCTGCTTGATGTCGAGGTGCTTGCCCCACTGGTACATCACGAAGGCATCGTTGACCGACAGGCAGTGCACGTCGTCGGCCCCGGCCGCGCATAGCTCGTCGAACTGGCGCTCGAAGGCCGGGCACTGCTCGGTGGTACAGGTCGGAGTGAACGCGCCGGGCAGGGCGAACAGCACGTGGCGGCCCTTGGCGAACAACTCGCCGGTCGAGACATCCTGCCAGCGGAACGGGTTGGGCCCGCCGATGGACTCATCGCGCACGCGCGTCTTCAACACCACGTCGGGAACGGGTTGGCCGATCATCGGGTTCTCCTGCAGATGGGGTGATGGCCGATTGGGCCACGCCGATGCTTAAGGCGATGTGGATGTCGTTGCCGAGAGCCGGCGCAGGGGCGGCGGCGTAAGATCAAGACAGGCAGCAAGGAGACGTGCGATGAAACTCTGGTCGATCATGGGCAATTCGCAGATGCTCGATGGCGGCGCGATGTTCGGCAATGCACCGCGCGAAATGTGGCGCAAGTGGATCGCCGCCGATGAGATGAACCGTATCCCGCTGGCCTGCCGCGCGTTGCTGGCCACGCCGCTCGCCGGCAAGACCGTGCTGTTCGAGACCGGTATCGGCAGTTTCTTCGAGCCTAAGCTGCGCGAGCGCTATGGCGTGCAGGAGGACCGGCACGTCCTGCTCGATTCGCTGCGTGAGGCCGGCTTCGATCATGCCGACATCGACGTGGTGGTGCTCTCGCACCTGCATTTCGACCATGCCGGCGGGCTGTTGTCCGCATGGCGCGAGGAAGAAGCGCCATCACTGTTGTTCCCGAACGCGACCTATGTCGTCAGCCGCGCCTGCTGGGAGCGTGCGCTTGCACCGCATCCACGCGATCGCGCCAGCTTCATCGCGGAACTGCCGGCATTGCTGGAGGCCAGCGGGCGGCTGGAGATCGTCGATGGCGAATATTGCGATGCGCTGGGTGATACGGTGCGCTTCCATTACAGCGACGGGCACACGCCGGGATTGATGCTGGCGGAGATCGTCGGGCCCGAGCGCGTCGATGGCCAGGCGCATGGCGGCGTGGTGTTCTGCGCCGACCTGATTCCCGGGCGGCCGTGGGTGCATGTGCCGATCACCATGGGCTACGATCGCCACGCGGAATTGCTGATCGACGAGAAGCGCGACTTCCTAGACGACATGCTGGCGCGCAACGTGCATCTCTACTTCACTCACGACCCCGGCTGCGCGCTGGCCCAGGTCACCCGCGACGAAAAGGGTCGCTTCGGCACCGCGCATGAAGTGGCGGAACTCAAGGCGCGCAAACTGGCGGCCTGAAGCCGCGCCATCGGTCATCGCCGGGTCTGCCCGGCGTGTCGGCGACAGCGCCGTTCAATCCGCCCGAAAAGACGAAGGCCGGGAGACCCCGGCCTTCGCCTGCATCCACGCCTTGATGCGATCAGTAATCGAACTTCACGCCGGCCAGCCATGAGCGGCCGAAGCCTTCCATTTCCAGCACGCGGCTGCGCTCGCCCTGGAAGCGTATCTGGCGTGCGTCATTGATGTTGTTGACTTCGCCAAACACTTGCCACTGCCGGGTGAAACGGTAGCTGGCGCTGAAATCGAGGCTGGAACGTCCATCCCAATACACGTTCAATGCCGGGTTGCTGATGTCGAACATCTGGATGAACTTGCTGCGGTGGTTGTACGACAGGCGCGCGTTGAAGCCGTACTTCTCGTAGCTCAGCGCCAGATTGTAGTTGTGACGGGAGGTGCCCGGCAGCTCGGTCCTGCCGAGGCCGAACGGCAGTTCCGCGCTGGACTTGGCCCAGGTGTAGTTGGCATACACGCCGAAGCCATCGAACGGCGCGGGCAGCATGTCGAAGGTCTGCTGCCAGGCCAGCTCCATGCCGTGCACGCGGCCGTTGCTGCCGTTTTCCGGACGGGTCACCTGGCGGGTCAGTCCGCCGGCCACCGCCTCGTCGCGGCTAGCGATGAACAGCGGGTCGTTGATGCGCTTGAAGAACACCGCCGCCGACAACAAACCGAGCGGGCGCAGATAGTGCTCGAACGAGAGATCGAGATTGTGGGAGTACGCCGCCTTGACGTCCGGATTGCCCTCGGTGACCGGCGAAGTGTCGAGTTCGCCGATGGTGCGGTACGGCGCGGTGTGCATGAAGTCCGGACGGTTGAGGCCGGTCGAGTACGATGCACGCAGGATGCTGTCCTCCGAGAACTCGTAGCGCAGGTGCGCGCTCGGCAGCCAATGGCCATAGCTGCGGCTGGCATTGCGCGCGACCATCTCATCGGTATCGCTGTTGTACTGGGTGGCGTCGCCCGTTGCCTTGGTGCGCTCGTAGCGCAGGCCGGTGATCAGGCTGAGTGCGTCCCAGCGCGCGTCCATGCGGAAATAGGCGGCATGGATATCCTCGCTGGCGCGGTAATCGCCGGTGGTTGAATCCGGGACCAGGCGCAGGTGGTTGGTGCTGCCGGTGAGCGGGCCGGCATGGCGGTCGAAGATGTCGCGGCAGAAGCGGCGGCCGGCGTTGAAGTAGCCGAAGTTGTTGGACTGGCCCAGGTCGCTGCACAGCATGTCGGACATGGTGATGCCGAGCGCGGCGAAGTCACTGGCCGAACCATTGCGATAGCGCTCGTCGTCGAACGATTTGTCGCGCAGTCGAGCGCGAACGCCGAACTTGATGTCGCCATCGGTGCCGATCCATTCCTGCGCCCGGCTCAGGTCGAAGCGCAGGCCCGTTTCCTTCTCGTCGCCGTATTCGTAGCGATCGTTCAGGCGGCGGAACGCGAACCAGTTTTCCGGCAGGTTGACGCCGCTGGCCGGGGCATCGGTGCGGCCCTGGATCGTCCAGGTCGGGAAGTCGTGGTTGCCGTAGTCGTAGGCCATGTTCGGGCGCACGCTCGAGCGGAAGATGTACTGCATGCGCGGACTGGTTTCCTTTTCCGCCACGCTGCGCGAGGCCTGCCACTCGGCCTTCCAGTCGCCCAGCCAGTGCTCGCCGCCCAAGTTGAAGGTCTTGATCGACTTGTCGTAGGTCCGCTCGCGCAGTTCCTTGTCGAAGGTGGCGCGGGCCACGCCGGTGACCTGGTTGGAATCCGCGGTGTAGCGGTCCAGCGCGATGATCAGGTTGTCGCGGTACTCGTGGTCCTTGAAGCGCGAGGCGGAGGCGACGAAATAAACCAGGTTGTCCGGATTGATGCGGAAGTCGAAGCGGCCGGTGACGCCGGTGCGGGTGCGGGTGCCTTCGTAGTCCTTGATCTGGATCTCGCTCGGCAGGAATCCGTCATTGCCCGCCGCGTAGAGCGTCTCCACGTTGTCGGTGAAGCGGCCCTGCTTGCTGCGCGAAGCCGAGACCAGCACGCCGATGTTTCCATCGGCGCCGAAGCGGTTGCCGATCGTCGCCGATGCGCGCTGGTTGTCGCCATCGCCCAACTGGTACTTGCCCATGCCCAGCGACGCGCGCAGGGTCATGCCGTCGCGGTCGAGCGCGCTCTGGGTCTTGATGTTGATGTTGCCGGCGATCGCATCGCCGTCCATGTCGGGCGTCAGCGCCTTGGTGACTTCCAGTGCGGCGATCACGTCGGAGGGAATGGTGTCCAGCTCGACGCCGCGGCTCGCCTGGTCCGGGTTGGCCAGCGGCACGCCGTCGATCGACACGGTGGTGAATTCCTTGGGCGCGCCGCGCACGGTGACGTAACGGCCTTCGCCCTGGTCGCGCTCGATCGACACGCCGGGGATGCGCTGGGTCGATTCGGCGATGTTGTTGTCGGGGAAGGAGCCCAGCAGGTCGGCCGAAACGACGTTGACATAGTTGCCGCTTGAGCGCTGCTGGTTGAGCGCCAGCGCCTGCGCACCCCGCTGGCCGCGCACGATCACGCGATCGAGCTGTTCCGCGCTACCCTCGTTGCCGTTCAGAACCACCTCGGCGCGCGTGGGCGCGCTGTCACTGACTTGTACTTCGGTGCTGTAGCGCGCATAACCCAGGTAATCGACGGTCAACGTGTGGTTGCCTGCCGCCAGCCCGGTGATGCGGAACTGGCCGTTGCCATCGGTGCGCGCCTGGCGGCCATCGATACTCACGATCGCGCCTTCCAGCGTCACCCCGCGCGCGGCTTCCTTGACCTGGCCGATCACGGTGCCGGCCGTCGCGGTCATCGCCGATGACGCATCCGGCGCTTTTTGCGCCTGCGCGGTGAAGGGAAGCGCGAGCGCTGCGGCGATGGCGATGGCGAGCGGAGCATGGCGGGTCTGCATGTGTGTTTCCCCTTTCGGATGTCGATGGCTGCGATCTCGCGGAATGCCCGGCGCCAGCGCACGCGGGCCACGAGAGCGCCTGGATGGAAGACAGTCGAAGCCAATGGGCAACACTTCGCGCGGCGACTTCGGCAGGCGCAAAGTGTCGTGGCGATTTGTTACCGTTTCATTATTCTTTCGGGAGGATGTCGCATTCGTTGCATTGCAATGTGCGTGCAACATGCCGGCGGCATGATGCGCGATCGCATGTATGCAATGGCGCTGCCCCTTGCCGGGCGAACAATCGAAGGAACTGCAACCGATGATGCTGTCGAAGCCGCTTTTTTCCGCCGGCCTGCTGCTGGCCTGCCTGCTTTCGCCACTGGCCCTGGCGCAATCCACTGGCGAAAACGAGCCCAATCTCGCGGTTCCCGCCGGCAGCCAGCGTTACCTGCCGAGCGAGATGCCCGACCGCATCGTCGCGACTCCCGCGCAGGACGCATCGCGCGGCTTCTCGGTGAACTGGCGCAGCAACGCGCGGGTGCAGGCGCCGCTAGTGCAGATCATCGAGGCAGTCGATTCACCGGACGTGGGCACGCCGCGCGAGATTCGCGCGACGACCTCCGTTCATTCGGCCAACACCGCCATCGCCCATGTGCATCGCGCCGACATCGATGGCCTCAAGCCCGGCACGCTCTACATGTTCCGCGTGCAGGGCGAAGGCACTTGGAGCGGCTGGCGACAGTTGCGCACGGCATCGGCGGCGAATGCGCCGCTGACTCTGCTCTACCTCGGCGATACGCAGAACAAGAACCTCAGCCATGTCGCGCGCGTCACCCGCGAGGCGATGCGCCACGCGCCCGATGCACTGATGGCGCTGTATGCCGGCGACCTGCAGAGCGAGGCCAACGACGACAACGAATGGGGCGAATTCTTCGAAGCGATGGGCGACCTGCCCGGGGTGATGATGGTGGCGCCGGCGATCGGCAACCACGAATACTGGGAAGAGTTCGAGGACACGCCGCAGGAGCGTCGCGTGCTGGGCAAGCACTGGAGGGCGGGCTTTGCGCTGCCGGCGAACGGCTCACCCGGCGAGCACACCCGTGACACGACCTATTGGTTCGACGTGCAGGGCGTGCGGATCGCCGTGCTCGATGGCACCTCGGCGCTCGACCTTGGCAGCGCCAAGGCACAGGCGACTTGGCTGGATGGCGTGCTGCGCGACAATCCGAAAGCCTGGTCGATGGTGCTGATCCACCAGCCGATCTATTCGCCGCGCGGCCGCGGTGCCAGTGACGAACTTCGCAAGGCGCTGCAGCCGGTGATCGAGCGCCGTGGCGTCGACCTGGTGCTGCAGGGACATGACCACACCTATGGCCGGCGTAGTGGCGAGAAGCCCGGCCAGAGCTTGCCGCAATACATCGTCAGCGTTGCCGGGCCGAAGCAGTATCGCCTGAGCGATGAAGCCAAGCGCACGATGGACCCGACCGCCGAAGACACCCAGCTGTTCCAGGTGATCCGCGTCGATGGATCACGCCTGCATTACCAGGCACGTACCGCCACAGGCCGGCTCTACGACGATTTCGAGATCCTGCGCGATTCGCAAGGGCGCAAGCGCCTCAACGAGATCCGCCAAGGCCGCATCGCCGAACGCGACTGCTCGCATCGCGACGCGACGCTCGGTGGGCGGACCGACCGCTGCTGGGAATGATCGCGCGCCGGGGCTGGAAGCACGTTTCCACATCCCGCGCCAATTTTCGACATCCAAATCGAAGGAAATGCCGCATGTCGTTGCGCCTGATGCTGGGGCAGTTGCTGTCGATGCCGCTGCTGGCGATCGCCGCGCCGCCGGATTACGTGCATCCATTCGCCACCGTGCAGCCGAAGAATGCACCGGACGAAGTGCGCGTGGTCGTCGAGATCCCGCAGGGCGGTTTCACCAAGTACGAGATCGGCAAGGACGGCTTGCCGCACGTCGATCGCTTCCTGTCGATGCCGATGGCCTATCCCGCGAACTACGGCTCGATGCCGCGCACGCTGGCCGGCGATGGCGATCCGCTGGATGCATTGGTGCTGACCCGCGCGCCGCTGCATCCGGCCAGCGTCATCGCGTTCCGGCCGATCGCCGTGCTGCGCATGGTCGATGGCGGCGATGCGGACGAGAAGATCATCGGCGTGCCCACCGACAAGGTGGATGCCACCTATGCGGGGATCCGCGACATCAAGGACCTGCCCAAGGCCGAGCTGGACCGGATCGAGGCGTTCTTCCGCGTGTACAAGCAACTGCCGGCCGGCAACAACAAGGTGGAGTTGAACGGCTGGGGCGATGCGGCGGAAGCCAGGAGCATCATCATCAAGGCGTTGCGTCGCTACGCTAAGTCTGCGAACGCCGCGCATTGATCGATGGAAATGCCTCGTCGGGCAAGTCGAGCGCTGCGAAGGTCAGCCTTGCGCGCTTGTCGATCGAGGTCGCCCGACCCTGCATCGCACCGGTTTTCGCCGGCGTTTCCGGCAGGCGGATCGGCCATCGATCCGCGATTAAGAAAACGCCGCGCCTCCTCGACGTTTTTTCCATTTGCCGGCAAGCGCTTTCAGGCCACCTTGTCGATGCGCGGGCCTTCGATCAATGCGCGCTCGACCATCGACACCAAGAGGTCGAGCTCGTCGCCATCGAAACCGAAGTGCGGGGTGAAGCGCAGCGAGTTCTCGCCGCCATGGATGACACCGATGCCTTGCTCGCGCATCCATTCCTCGGTGCTGCCGGTGCCGTAGCCCTTGAAGCCCGGTGCCAGCTCGCAGGAGAACAACAGGCCGGTGCCCTGCACCTTGGTGATCAGACCATCCAGCTCGCCCTTCAACGTTTCCAGTTTGGCCACCGCCTCGGCGCCACGGTCGCGGATGTTGGCGCGCAATTCCGGCGTGAGTTGCGCCAGTACGGTGCAGGCGACATCCAGCGCGCGCGGGTTGGCGGTCATGGTGTTGCCGTACAGGCCCCGCTTGTAGATCGCGCCGGCGTGCTCGGTAACGGCGACCACCGACAGCGGGTACTGTCCGGCGTTGAGGGCCTTGGAATAGGTCTCCAGGTCCGGCGCATCGATGCCCTCGAAGCCGGGATAGTCGACGATCGACAGGTAGCCGGTCGCGCGCAGGCCGGCCTGGATCGAATCGACCAGCAACAAGGCGCAGTGCGCGGTGGTGATTTCGCGCGCGGCATCGTAGAACGCACGCGGCACGCTGCGGCCGGGATCGCCTTCACCCATCACCGGCTCCAGGAACATCGCCTCGATGAACCAGCCGTTCGCCTCGGCATCGGCGAATACCTTGCGCAGTGCATCGACATCGTAGGGCGGCACGGTGATCACCGAATCCTCGCCGCGGAAGCTGGCGAGATGCTGCACGTAGTTCTTGCGGCTGGAATCCGAATACAGCGCCGGGCGCTCGGTTCGGCCGTGGAAGGCGCCCTTGACCACCACGCGCTTGATGGTCTTGCCGGCATGGCGTGCACCGGAATCGGTCAGGGTCTTTGCATTGGTATCGACGATGCGCGAAGCCAGCGACACCGACTCCGACCCCGAGTTGAGGCACATGAAGTGCGCGTACGGGCAGCCGCCAATGGTCTGGCCGATCTCCTTGCGCATCGCGCGGTCGAACTTCAGCTGGGCGATGTTGGGCGTCATGATGTTCGCCATCACCTGCGGTTTGGCCATCGCGTCCAGCACCGCCTGCGGCGTGTGGCCGAGGCCGAGCATGCCGTAGCCGCCGGAGTCGTGCAGCACCGCACCTTTCAGCGTGACGATCCACGGGCCGCGCGCGGCCAGCGCGACATACGGGTTCACGGTGTCCGCGGAGTAGAAGTTGACGAAGCCGGCCTGGATTTTTTCGCCCTGCGCGTTTTCGTCGAGCTCGAGCAGATCGGGGAACTCGGCCTTGATCGCGGCGTATTCGGCGGCTGCGGCATCGACTGCCTCGGCCAGTTGCGGATGGCTGGCGCCGAAACGCGCGAGGATCGCGTCATCAAGTCCGCTGGTGCGGGCCTTGCCATGGGCGCGGAGCGGGGCGAGGGTAGCGAGCAGGCTCATCGGTCGGTCTCGGTTCGAGGCAATCCCCGATTATCGCCATCCGTTCGTCGAAAAGTAGCAGTCATACCGACGAAATACCGGATGTTTTCGTCGAATCGACGAAAGCTGCTACCCTCGCGCCATGAAGATCACCGCTGCGGACCAGCGATTGCTCAGCCTGCTCCGGGAGAATGCGCGCGCATCCACTGCCGAGGTCGCACGCCGACTGAAGCTTTCGCGGACCACGGTGCAGAGCCGCATCGACCGACTTGAGCGCGATGGTGTGATCGCCGGCTACACCGTGCGGGTGGCCGATGCCGCCGAACACGGCCGCATCCGTGCGCACATCCTGGTGACGGTGATGCCGCGGCGGATAGGCAGCGTGGTCGAGGCGCTGCGGGTGATGCCGGAAGTACGCGCCCTGCATTCGGTGAGCGGGCCCTCCGACCTGATCGCGCTGGCGTCTGCGCCGGATGTCGAGGCGATGGACGCGCTGACCGACCGGATTGGTCTTGTCGATGGAGTCGAGCGCACCACTTCGTCGATCATCCTCTCGACCAAGTTCGAGCGCTGAAGGCTGCGCATCGCGACGCTTTAGAATGCGCATCCGCCGATCGATCATCGCGTCTTGAAGAAATCCGACTTCCATTTCGACCTGCCTCCGGCACTCATCGCGCAGGTGCCGTTGCCGGAGCGCTCGGCCAGCCGCCTGCTGCTGGTGCCGCCGGGCGATGCACCGTTCGAGGACCGTGGCATCCGGGACTTGCCGGCGCTGCTGCGCGAAGGCGACCTGCTGGTCTTCAACGACACCCGCGTCATCCCCGCGCGGTTGTTCGGCAACAAGGCGACCGGCGGACGGGTCGAGATCCTGATCGAGCGGCTGCTGCCGGGCAACGAAGCACGCGTGCAGATCGGCGCGAGCAAGACGCCCAAGCAGGGATCGCGGATCGCGCTGGATGCCGGTGGCGAGGCTGAAGTGCTGGACCGAGACGACGCCTTCCACCACCTGCGGTTCCATGTCGATGCGCCACTGGAGAAATGGTTGCTCGATGCCGGTCGATTGCCGCTGCCGCCGTACATCGAGCGCATGCCCGATGCCGCCGATGCCGAGCGCTACCAGACGGTGTTCGCGCGCGCGCCCGGTGCCGTCGCCGCCCCGACCGCCGGCCTGCATTTCGACGAGGCGCTGCTGGATGCGCTGCGCGCGAGGGGCATCGAATCCGGCCATGTCACCCTGCACGTCGGCGCCGGCACCTTCCAGCCGATGCGGGTGGACAGCGTCCACGACCACATCATGCACAGCGAATGGCTGAACGTCGGCGCGGAACTGGTGCAGCAGGTGCGCCGCACCCGCGAGCGCGGCGGCCGCGTCATCGCGGTGGGGACCACCGTGGTGCGCGCGCTGGAGAGCGCCATGCGCGACGGCGAGTTGCAGCCCTTTGCCGGCGAGACCCGCATCTTCATCTTCCCGGGTTATCGCATCCGCAGCGTGGACGCGATGGTCACCAACTTCCACCTGCCCGAAAGCACCCTGCTGATGCTGGTGAGCGCATTCGCCGGGCGCGAACGGATCCTTGCCGCCTACGCCCACGCGGTGCGCGTGCGCTACCGTTTCTTCAGCTACGGCGATGCGATGCTGCTGTGGAGCTGAGGGCTGCGTGGGCGTGGAGTGCGGCACCTGGCACCGAACCTCCGCAAATGAGTATAATTCTCATTTAAAGACGAATCCGGAGCCCAGCGATGTCCCGTTTCCTGAACGCATTGACCCTCTCACTTGTCGTGGCCGCCAGCCTGGCGGCGGGCTGCTCGCGGCAGGAAAGCCAGGCGCCGGCGGTTTCGCCCGCGCCGCGCGCCGCAGCCGAAGTCAACCTGTACACCACGCGCGAGCCCGGGCTCATCCAGCCGCTGCTGGATGCATTCCAGAAGGAAAGCGGCATCAAGGTCAACACCGTGTTCCTCAAGGACGGGCTGCTGGAGCGCCTGGGCGCCGAGGGCGAGCGCTCGCAGGCCGACATCCTGATGACGGTGGATACCGGCAACCTGCTTGACCTGGTGGACGCCGGTCACACCCAGCCAGTGCAATCCGCCGCGCTGTCCGGCGCGGTCCCCGCACACCTGCGCGGCGCCAACGGCGAGTGGTTCGCGCTGTCGCTGCGCGACCGGGTGATGTATGCCGACAAGGACATGCAGATCCCCGCCGGCTTCGAATACCAGGCGCTGGCCAGCCCCGAATTCAAGGGCAAGGTCTGCATCCGCTCGGGCCAGCATCCCTACAACACCAGCCTGATCGCGGCGATGATCGCGCATGAAGGCCCGGAGAAGACCGAGGCCTGGTTGCGTGGCGTCAAGGCCAACCTGGCCCGCAAGCCCGCCGGCGGCGACCGCGACGTGGCCCGCGACATCCTTGCCGGCATCTGCGACGTGGGCCTGGCCAACGCCTATTACGTCGGCCGCATGAAGAACGCCGAGGCCGGCAGCGAGCAGCGCCAGTGGGGCGATGCGATCCAGGTGGTGCGCCCGGTGTTCAGCGGCGGCGGCACCCACGTCAACATCAGTGGTGCGGCGCTGGCGAAACATGCGCCGCACCGCGATGCGGCGGTGAAGCTGCTTGAATACCTGGTGTCCGACCAGGCCCAGTCGCTGTACGCGAAGGCGAACTACGAATATCCGGTGAAGGCCGGCGTGGCGCTGGACCCGGTCATCGAGGCGCTTGGGCCGATGCAGGTGGACACGCTCGCTTTGACCGACATCCACAAGCATCGCCGCGAGGCCAGCGCGCTGGTCGACAAGGTCGGTTTCGACCAGTAAGCGCGACAGCACCCGCACGCCCATCGCCATGAACGCGATCGCCACGTCGCCGCCGACGCGCCTGCGCCTGCCGCGCAGCGGTGGCGGCGCGCGTCGCTGGCATGCGGGCCTGTGGCTGGCCGCCGGATTCGCCTTGCTGCCGGTGCTGGCGCTGGCCTGGGTGGCGATGCAGGGC